>CAZVYE010000199.1:0-6616 GCA_964630895.1 uncultured Gammaproteobacteria bacterium
TGGTGCACGACCCCATGCCCAAACCCAGTGAGCGCAATCCTGGCATTAGTCGCGATCTGGAAATAATCATATTGAAGGCTTGCGCCAAAGACCCTGCTGAGCGCTATGCAAGCGCCGCTGCGTTTGCCGAGGCTCTGCGCAGCCTGGAACTCGAAGCGCCAGAGCCCACCCCCGACGAAACGACACAGTTTCCTCTGCCAAGCGCCTCCATCCCACCCGCTCAAAACCGGAACTTAAAAAAGGCAGTGTTCCTAGGGGCAGGCATTGTGGTGGTGTTGCTGCTCGCAGTGGGTTGGATCTATATGCTTATGGAACGGGAAGACCAGTCTGCCGGGGCCTCATCGCCGCTGACGTACGAACCCCCAGCCAAGGTCGAGCGGAACGAATCACAAGCAACTGAGAAGACTCAAGTCAAAGCAGCGCCAAGCGAAAGTGGCAGCGCTCAAAACAGGCTGGTCTCTGATGAGATAAGCAAGCCAGGAGAAATAGACCGCTTTAAAATAGATGCGGTAGAAGGTGATAGATATACCATCTTACTGCGTTCAAATTTTGGCGGCGGGTATCTGCAGCTCTATCAACCGGACGGTAAGCGAGTGGCCAATCAGAGGTTTTTCTCCAATGGCGTCAACCTTATCCGAAACCACCGAATGGCTTCTAATGGTAGCTATACCGTGCGGGTACTGGCTGACGGAAAAGGTACCGGTAGTTATCAGCTACGCATCGTTTCTCCTGCTTACGAGTACGCCGGGCTGCCACCGGATCAGACACAGAAACGCGCTATCCGTGTGCCTGGAAAGATGCATTCGCTGTCCTTTTCAGGAGAGAGCGGTGACGAGATCACCATACTGCTTGAACAGAAGTTTGGGGCCGGCTGGCTATCGCTGTGGGGACCGGATAGTAAAAAAATAGGCAGCCAACGGTTTTTCTCGGCCGGTGACGTCATGCTTAGAAATATTCGGCTAAAACAAACTGGTCGCTACTATGTTTCAATCGTAGGCGACAAAGACGCAACTGGGGACTATCAGATCACGCTGGTGACCCATTAGCCAATACCGCAGATTGACCTGAATTGGCAGCGTCCAAACCGATATCGCGTATGCGACCGGGGCTATTTGCAATCTTCTTTGGTCAGCTTAATTTCACCCAAGAGTTCACCGCGGTTGTCGGTGTACACATAGTGAAACCCATACCCAGCTTCAATGGCCTGGCGCAGATTGTTTGAGCAGACTTGCTCGCGAACGCTGGGCAGCATCTGTGAACGAAACCCGTTCTCATTGAATTCTAGCGGAGGAACCTGATGGAACGCGTATTGGTAGCGGAATGTCTTCCCGAGCAAGTTGGCCATATCCAATCGAAGCTCCTGACTGATCATGAGAGGGATTTGATCTTGTATTGCCTGCACCTCATTCTTCAACTGTTGAACCGCTTGGTTTGATGATTGTTGACTGCTTGCGGCAAAGTCGGTTTTTATGCCACTAGTTGCGTTGCCCTGCATAAGCGATGCGTTTAGCCAGGCGTTGCCAAGCCACACCACCATCCACACCGCAAGCAGTGTGACAATACGTGCGCTAGCAGTTTTTTCGGCGAGAACGGTCCAACCGTTGGGTTCGTCATAACTTGTGGGGGCTCCCTCACCTAACCGGTTGAACTGCCTGCCCATGGCAAATAAGTTCACCAAAGGAATATTCAAACCCAAACCAAACAGCCAGACAGATAGATTGCGCCGCATGTACGCTTTCGGCGTTAACGGCGCGCCTTCCGCTGTTACCACTGAAACGCCCAGAATCGCTTTTCCTGGTGTCTTGCCGAAGGCGCGATATACCAGCGCATCAAATCCCAAGGCCAGCGGGACAATGACAATACTCGAGATAATTACCCCATAGAATGAAACCAAGGATGGCAGTATCTGAGGCATGAACAGACCGACAATAAAGCCCAGCACGAACTGGACGACTAAGGACGCAATCCACAGATCGAATATTCTGGCAACAAGGCGCACCCACCTACCAGCAACACCTTTACCGGTTTCATCAACAGTAGTCGAAGTGATTTGGCGCTCATCGAGCTGAACTTTATCTTCCGATTCATCGTTGAAAGCGGAAGCCAAAGCCGGCAAATCAGATGCCCGCGGCAACGCGTGCAGATATCTCCAATTAATCCCTTGCTTGACCTCTACCCAAATTGCTACAGCATCACTCGATTCAACTCTCATCGCCGCCGCGATATGACCCAGGCGAACCAGTCTCAGCTTTCTGACCTTGTCCCACGGATAGGTGTGCTTGAATCGAGCACGGCCCGGTATCCTGAGCAATGCACCAAACAGCGCGCCTGCCATGACGCCAAACACGGCAAGCATTGGATCATTAAATTTGACTGTTAAATACAAGCCGAGCATGACAGAAGCCAGCGCTGTCCATGGCAACCAACGCGCCGAAGCCTGACCCTCGACAGTAAGACCCTCGGCAGAGAACGCAATACTGCCATCGCCAGCGACCTGCAGTGGGACTTTGGTGACTACAAGATCGAAGCCAATGATGGCGATCTCAAAGGAATTTGAACTTTCGTGAGACTCGGCGCTTGTGACGTGGTCATGCATGGCAAACCCCTTACGGAAGCTATAGACCTGACAGCACCTCGCCCCTGCAGCACATATAGAAATGGGCTGCCTCACTATGTTAATCCAGATCCTCCCAAACAGCACACCCACCCTGTTAATTTTGGTTAAGCTTTAGAAATGGTTTTAGCGCGATATGGGTCAAGAATGGGCGGTTATGGAATTGCAGAGTTTCAAGCATGTATGGCAGCCGCCTACATTGCTGAACGCAGGTTTGCCTTGCTGCAAAAATGGGAAGGCACAAAAAAGCCCGAACACCTGTTGATGTTCGGGCTTACTTACTTCGGTCCATTGACTAGATCCTTTGGACCAATTTTTACGGTATCAGACAGGATGCCTTCAAGGCCGTTGTAGACAGTCAATCGCTCAACTTTCTCCACAACTTTCTCCAAAGCTTCC
The DNA here is from genome assembly GCA_964630895.1 of uncultured Gammaproteobacteria bacterium. Taxonomy (GTDB): domain Bacteria; phylum Pseudomonadota; class Gammaproteobacteria; order Xanthomonadales; family SZUA-38; genus CAZVYE01. Next base: position 3,014 of record CAZVYE010000199.1, read on the forward strand.
AATTCTTTCAACCGCATCAGGGTTGGGTTGTCCGCCATCAATTTCGCGGTGTTCAACAGTGACCGGGTGGCCGCTGTTTCTTCCCGACGTTTGATGACATTCGCCTGAGCGGCTTTTTCCGCTTCTACCACCTGGTTCATCAGGTCTTTCATATCGCCCGGCAGGATGATGTCTTTGACACCAACGCTTTCCAGCACCACACCAAAGGCGTCGGTTTGGGTACGGGCAGATTCGAAAACCTGGTTATCCAGGTTGGACTTGTTGCTAAGCAATACGTCCAAGGTATCGGCAGAAATAGCCTGACGCAGCGCGAACTGCAGCTCGCGGTATAACGATGCGACAAAGTCGCCGTCGGCAGTTACCGCTTTAACTGGATCCACGATGCGATAGGTTGCCGCCAGGTTGATGCGTAGGCTCACTTTGTCTTTAGTCAGGATTTCCTGACCGCTGACCTCCATGGCCTGACGTCGCTGTTCGACAACTTTCACCCGAACTGGTCGATCTACCTTCCAGAAACCGTAGCTACCGGCTGGCAACTGTTCGACCAACTTACCGTCCACAAACAACAAACCGGTTTCGCCGTCGTCTACTGTGATTTCGGTAAGTAGCTGGGTGCGTGCTCGGATGATGCGGGTCAGCTGCGAGGCCCGAATCTGGCGCAACACGGCATCGCTGACGGTCAATGACTCGCTCAGGTCAACTCGCGCTACGGTGATTCGATTTGGCTCAGACCAATACACGCTGCGATCACCCGGCAATACAATGTCGTACAACGCATTGCGCATATAGACCAACGCGATCTCAGCCTGACCGGCTTCTACCAGGTCAAAATAGCGGTCAAACAAGTCACGCTGCTTGCTCAACATGCTATCTACAAGCACATGCTCGAAACGCTGGTCTTCAAGACGAAAGCGTTCCAGACGAACTCGACCCAGCAAATCCCAGTATCGGTAGACACCCGGGGTCAAAATATCTTCTACGGCACCATCGCGGATACGCAAGGCCCGTTCGTTTTGGGCAATTACAGCCCGGTTGATTCCAAACATGGTATTTCTCCTTTTCAGGTTAATAATTAAGATGATGCGCACCGCTCTCACCGGGGAGCTATCGGTCTGACGGAAGACGGGTCCACATGGGTCGCGCGGGTTGTAAGAACCCAATTGCAGTTCCTGCAAGACCAGCGGTCTCCATATGGATTGGTCTAACGTGAGCGCCGAGAACTCGGCCAATGAGAGCGGCTGCTTTGCGAGATTCATCCTGAAAGCTTGAAGCTTGGCTTCAAGCGCAACATCCTTGTTGCCTCGCGCAGCGTGCGCAGCATCTGGCGTTTTTGGCCCGCCAAAGGCCGTTAAAGGAAGGTGACTGGTAAAGTCACTTGAAGGCAGGATTCGAACCTGCTACCCATCGAGCCTCAGTCGATTGCTCTACCAATTGAGCTACTTCCATGGTGCAAAACCCTTGGTATTTCCATTCGGCATACGCATACCACACGGTGGCGCGCACCGCTCGGCTTTAAAGAAACCGAAGCGCAGATATGGAATACCTGAGAGTTGAGCCTGGTGTTCGCAAAGCGAACGAGGCTGCAGTTGCAACAACCGCAGTCTCCATCGCTCTGAAAAGAAGCTTTCGGAAAAACACATCGGGCGGACGAACGCGCCGCGCCCAATGCGTCATTGACCGCCGCGCCACCGGGATCCGGCAGGCAAAAAAGCGGTCAAGAAAACCATTTGATCCGACAAGATTCGGCGATTCGCCAAAACCAAGTATTCAGACCAAGTGGGTCGATACGGGATGGCCAACAGAGGCATACCCGCCTGTTCTGGCGTACGACCACCTTTGCGAGAATTACAGGCCGCGCAGGCAGCTACCACGTTTTCCCAGATGTCGGGACCACCCTGGCACTGTGGCATCACGTGGTCACGCGTCAGTCGACCGGAGTGGGTGCCGCAGTACATACAGGTGTACCGATCTCGGGCGAACAGGTTGGCATTGGTGAGCGGTGGTGTTTCCCGCTCCACCCGGTTGATATCCCGGCCGGCTAGAATGGCAGGAATCTCCAGCGTGGTGCGGCGACCGGTAGTGGCACTGCGACCACCGTTTACCGTCACCGCTACCCCACCGGTATGCCAACTCACCCGGCCCTGGGTCATCAAGACCGCGGCAGACTGCCAGCCCAGCCAGCGGGCAGGTCGACCGCCACGGTCTACATACAAGACATACGGTTGAAAGGTCATTGGTCTCACCTCCTTAAGAAAATGTTCAATTATTGAACGTACAGAATGATTCACCCGATTTGGGTTTTTACGGGGCTACCTGGTGGCTTGCTTGGATGGTTGTCTAACCACAGGTGTACGCGGCTTGGTACGCCAATCAGTCGTCATCAAAACGCTCCAGATTCTGCACTGTGAATTCATATTCGACAGCGATGTCTGATTCGTTTGAAGACCAGTCTTCCACCTGGTTTCGCAAGGCCTGCCGCTGTGAAGCGCGACGTTGTTTGCGAGTTTTGCGGTGTGCTCCACCCTTGCCCATTAGTGGGTTCTGGGAAATAGGATTAGGCATGATAAAGCCCTCCCATAGGCACCACAGTGGGCGCATACCAGCGCGCGTTGGGTAGCTTCTTCAACCTGCGTTTGGCGCGCCGATCGCTACGGAGAAACTCCGGAGTTTGGCTGGTTGAGCGCATCAAAAACTGCCGGGGCACCTGCTCGTAGATTGACCGAGGCGGTTTGTCCCACTGCAATCCTTTCAGCACGCAGCTGGTTTCAAAGCTGTGGTAGAAAATGCGGCGATAACCCATTTCCTGGGTTAGGTATTCCAAGGTTGCAGCAAGCAAAGCTTCTGCCCATATCTTTCGATACAGCTTCAAAAACAATGCGTACTGTTCCAGGGCCAGCCGATGGCGACATTGCGGTTTGCAGTGCTTTCTGGAGTACCGCAAACGATTTTCGAAATACCGAATCCAATCGTTTTGTATCTCTTCAATCAGAGCATCGCCAGACTGGGGGTCGTAATCTACCCGAGCCCAAGCCAGTGTGGTTCTGCCACTGGCAGTGACAGGATGACCCCAACCATTAAACTGATTGTTGGGATCTGCCCGAAAGACTTGCTTGAAACGCGAGTCGTGCCGATTCGAGAAATTCAGTCGGATGACCAGGTTAGCCCCGGGCCTACTGACCTGAGCCCATTCGTAGTCGTCCTCCCAAACCCCAAAATCCAACACAAACTCTGTCCACTCAGTAGGCCAAACCATCTCCAACCGATCCGCCGTCAGCAAACCATCGCCAGCATTCGCTAGAGCAGGCTTTACAGCGGGTTTATGGAGTAGCGGAGCGAAGTGGGTTCGGCGCAGGTCTTGAATGGGTATCGCCTGGCCAGTTGCTCGTTCAGCACCATCGTTCGAGCATTGGCCGATCAGACCGCGTAGCAAAAGTAGCGCATAGCGATCCTTGTAATAACGGAAGATCAGTCGTCGCCTATTCTCGCGCTGGACGATCTCCTCGACAGCATGTCTGTCCATGATGTTTCCTTTGGTTTTCTAACAATTTCATAGGTTTAGTTCTCGATTTAGTGGTCTTCCAAACATAAGCTCCTCCTTTCAGT
>CAZVYE010000200.1:0-6614 GCA_964630895.1 uncultured Gammaproteobacteria bacterium
TCTCGTTCTACCAGCAAGGGCAACTTGAGCTGATCACTAAGCCCCAAAGAAACTTGCGTAACGCCAGAGGGAATTTCCAAATACGCCTGGCCCTGGACTGGTGCTACTGGCAACAAGCGACCCTGCTGGTCAAGAGCAATCAGTGTTTCCGCATGAGACAAATCCACTGACAACAGTCCGGCTTGATCAACCTGATACACAGTAGCGATCTGTTTCGAGGCTTGCTTGACTGCGTACTCGACTTCTACAAAGTTGAACAGGGAAATATCGACAATGGCACTTTCCTCATCACCGTACTCGCGGTGCGGAACCGCCAATGACAACAGGTTTTCGCCTTCGAACAATCGACTTCGTGCCGCGTCATCAAGCCGCCATGTAAAACCGTTCTGACCGTCCCATTGTGCGCTTCCAGCCAACTCATCATTGATACTAATGTCTACCTGATGTTGTTTAAGGTCCGCATTTGGAGGCAGTCGGTGAGTTGACCAGCCGCGCAGGTCAATGGACAAAGCGATAGGCTGTGTCAGGTCGGCATCGTGCAGGTCCAGCTTGACCTCAAACGGCTTGGCATCCAGCGAACTCATGCGTTTCCAGTACCAAACTTCTGGCTGCGCCTGATCTCGCATGGGACGAAAACGCACCCGTAGTTGATCTTCTTCCAGGTGCTGCACGCGGCGCAGCTTAGCTTGCTCTGACTGCGGTTCTCGTATCACTGTCTCGAGAACCTCGGCTTGAGTACTGTCAGCGCCGAGCTTTAGTTGGTAGACGTTTAAAGCTGCATATGGGTCACGCCATTGCCTATCGCCGTGCAACATGGTTGCACCAAACAACAGCGATTCATCTTTCTCAAACAATGCATCGGCATCACCCTTTACCGAAAAACCTTGGGCAACGCCGCGATGCCAGAGCGAGACATGGGCAATTTCGATCGGCTCATCCAATTGCAATGACTCAAATGGAATCGCGGTTACTCCAGTGTCTCGGATGGTCACATTGAAGGTTTTCGCATCAGGACTGGCAGCACTGACAAATGCCAATACGAATCCGACGCAGTACATAAAAATTCTTTTCATATTTTAAAATTTCACGCTTGTAGCTTGTTAAGAGCGTAGCGGCTGGTCTACTAGTCGCCTATAGTAGCGCGAGCAGAGCAAACTAACAGCTTGACGTTACCAATTTTCAACCAATTTGATTTGCAGCAGACGCCATGGACCTTATTCAAGCCACCATATTGTTATTTTTGATTCTGGACCCGCTAGGTAACGTGCCAATTTTTCTGTCCATCTTGAAGAATGTGCCTGAAAAGCGGCGCGTTTTTATCATCGCACGGGAAATGGCCATCGCGTTGGTTGCCCTGCTGTTGTTGCTTTTTGGTGGTCAGGCGGTAATGGATTTACTGGGTCTACGACAAGAGAGCATCAGCGTGGCCGGGGGAATCATACTCTTTATTATTGCCATCAAGATGCTATTCCCAGGCGCCAAAGCCGAGTACGAAGACGATATCGCGGGGGAGCCGTTCATCGTGCCACTAGCGATCCCTCTGGTAGCGGGCCCTTCAATTCTGGCCACACTCCTGCTCATGGTTTCCAAAGAGCCAGAACGCATGGGAGACTGGGTGATAGCACTAGTCCTGGCCTGGGCTGCAGCCACGCTCATTTTGCTAGGATCCAATCTTTTTCAACGCTTGCTCGGCGAACGTGGGCTCATTGCAGTAGAGCGTTTAATGGGTATGCTACTGGTCGCGATGGCGGTCCAAATGTTTATGGACGGTCTGGCCAAAGCCATTTCGGGCTAGCGCCACTAAGCGTCTGGAAATAATCCTCATAAGATTGCAATAGTTAGCGGTGTACAATCCGCAATCGAATTTTACGGAAAGTATTTATGCAACGTCGTCATTTTCTCGCTCTTGGCAGCGCCATTGGAGCAGCACTCACCCAAAGGATTTCACTGGCACAGCCAAACGGCAGCGCAGGATGGGACTACGATGGGGGTTACGGTCCACTAAAGCCGGCCATAGACGAAGCGACGGGGTTGCACCTCATCGACCTGCCCGAAGGGTTTCGCTATTTCACCTACGGCTGGACCGGGGACAAACTTGGTGATGGTGTGATCACACCAGAACGTCACGACGGCATGGCTGTTGTGAAACAAGACAAGAACATCATTACCCTAATCCGAAATCATGAGGTTTTTCGTGACTCCGGCGCTTTCGGTAGTGAGAAAATGCAGTATGACCCAGGAGGCGGGGGTGGCACGACCACATTGCAATTTAATACGGAGCGAGGCGAATTTGTTGATTCCTGGGCGTCACTGTCAGGCACGATGGTCAATTGCTGTGGTGGATTGACAGAAAACGAGAGCTGGCTCAGTTGCGAAGAGGGTGTGCTGACTCCTGGAGAAATCCCATACTCTCCGGGCATCGGCTACCAGGGGCTTAAGCGTGAACATGGTTACGTGTTTGAAGTACCTGCAGACGGTGTATCTAACGCCAAGCCAATTAAAGACATGGGCCGTTTCGCCCATGAGGCGGTTGCGCAAGACCCGAACAGCGGTTGCTACTACCTGACCGAAGACCGATACGTGGAAGCGGGCCTGTATCGATTCATCCCAAACGATCGAAAGAATCTGCATGCTGGCGGCGAACTGCAAATGCTCAAAGTTTCTGAGCGTCGGGAAATGCGTCGCGGGGTGCCGGTAAACACGCCAATGGACGTGTCCTGGGTTCCCATCGAAGAGCCAGACCGCGCGCATGCGCCAGGCATCCAATCTGGTGCCGGCTGCTATCAACAGGGCGCCATCCAAGGTGGCGCGCGTTTTGAGCGCCTGGAAGGGTGCTGGTATGGCGATGGCAAAGTTTACTTTACGTCCACTTCTGGAGGCGATGCGGGAAGGGGCCAGGTATTTTGCCTGGATATTGAGGCGCAAACTCTGCACATGGTGTATCAATCACCTGGCAGTGGGCAGCTGGATTACCCCGACAACATTACCATTTCGCCCAATGGGTGTGTGGTTATCTGTGAGGATGGACGGCGTGTTGGTCAGATGGTTATGGGATTGACTCCCCGCGGCAAGCTGTTTCCCATGATTCGTAACCATATGGTCCTCAACGGCGAACACAAAGGCATCGCTGGGGATTTTCGACAACAAGAATGGTGCGGTGCGTGTTTTTCTCCAGATGGAAAGTGGCTTTTCGTAAACTGCCAAACACCCGGTGTTACCTTGGCCATAACCGGCCCCTTTAACGAAGGAGTGTTGTGATGTCTTTGGTACCGATTAGCACTGCTTACGCCGCAATTTGCGCACTTATCATTCTGGCGCTGGCATTCAGAGTGACAGTTTTTCGTCGGGGACGCCGTGTTGGCTATGGCGATGACGAAAGCAAGGCCATGCGAGGTGCTATGCGAGCGCATGCAAACGCGGTGGAATACCTGCCTATAGCCCTAATTCTTATTATTTTGTTTGAGCTCAACGGCGGCAGCGGTAAGCTAACTCATCTCCTTGGTGCCACGCTGGTGGTTGCCCGAGTTTTCCATGCCTGGGGCCTGAGTAAATCTTTAGGCAGGTCGTTTGGTCGCTTCTATGGCACTATTGCCACCTGGCTGGTTATCCTGGTCGGCGCTGCACTTAACCTACTTATTGTGATTCCTGCTTTCCGTTAAGTTTTTTCCGCTACGTAAAGGGCTGCGAACACTTTAGGATCCACGTGGCATCCAGCGGCCATTTTGCGCTGGCAAAACTCGAGAATATTGCTGCGGGGCACAAGATGAATTGTTATGTCTTCGCCGTCTACACCGCCACCTTTACTGCGTTGTTCAAGTCCACTGGCTGTAACGAACGTGATCACCTCAGAAGTTAAGCCTGCGCTGCTTGGCCCCTTGAATACCTCCGTGTAGTCGCGCGCCACATAGCCAGTTTCTTCTTCTAGCTCTCTGGCAGCAGCTTCCAGCGGATCTTCATCTGCGCCCTGGTCCCCCACTAATCCAGCGGGCAGCTCAAATGCGGTTGTGCATAGAGGGGGACGGTACTGTTCGGTTAGTATGAGCTCGTCCGAATCAGTAAACGCCAGCACTGCCACCACTCCCGAAGCGTTGGTTCGCTCGCAAAATTCCCAACCATCTCGACTATGCATCTGTAAAAACTTTCCCTGCCAGAGCATGTCTGCAGCTTTGGATTTTTCAGACAATTAAATTCTCCTTACCTTGATATGGGACGTTATTAGCACCTGAAGACCGCAGGAACTTTTCCTTGAGATTACGCTCAAAGGCAGCCTGCGGTTTTAACCGGCCCCATGGGTGCTCTATAATCGCGCCCCACTGCCCGGCAATGTCCGGTACAAACATTTCGGAATTCTAAATCATGCTAAACAAGAAAACCTACGCACTGATGTGCGCAATACTCCTTATGTGCTTCGGCCTCGCAGTTGCACAAGAGCAACCAAGCGAAGAGCCGAGTGACCAACAGGCGCCAAGCCTGGAAGACATCATTGCCAAAGAACAGCGCCCGCCGGTATTAATGGAGCTGGCGCGCCGCGCTTATGGCAAGCAGGACTACCCCACCATGGAACTAGCTGCAAAGCGCCTGGTTGCGCTGCGACCTTATATTACCGATTACCGGTCGCTGCTGGCGCGAGCTTATGCGCTGCAAGATAAGAAGAGCCCGGCATACAACGTGCTACTGGAGCTAGTCAATCAGGGCATGTCAATTGAAACCCAGGGCGATAAAGACTTCGACGCCATTCGCGGAACGGAAGTTTTTGACTACATGGAAAAAACTTTTGCGGAACATCGCAACCCTGTTGGCGAGGCGAGCGTTGCGGTGGAAGCGGATCGATCGAACCTGCTGGTGGACGGGATTGCCTATGATGCGAGCCGTGACCAATTCCTGATTGGTAGCGTAACCCAAGGAAAGGTATTTGCTATTGGCGAAGACGGTAAGCTGGAAACCGTGGTCGAAGCATCCGAGGACAATGGCCTCCTAGGCGTATTTGATATCGCGACTGACAACGAGCGCAACATTCTATGGGTAGCTAGCGCTGCCGTTGCGCACTACAAAGATGCAAAGTTTCAGGATGTTGGAAGCAGCGCAGTGCATAAATTTGACCTGAAATCTGGCAAGCATCTGGGCAGCTTCGAAGCACCTGGTGGGAAGCCGGGCCATATGCTGATCAATTTGGCAGTTGGTCCAAACGGTGATTTGTTCGTCGCTGACTCGCGTTCGCCAAATGTCTATCGGATGGCTCACGACGCAGACGCATTGGAGCTCTTTTTCTCCGCACCCTTCTTCCAGCAAATTCGGGGACTGGCCGTGGGCGGCGACAACAAATTCTTGTATTTTTCTGACTACGAACAAGGCCTGTTTGCGGTGAGCCTGGATGATCGCAAAGCAGTAGGAATATCCGCAGGCAATGCCGTCAACCTGGGTGGCATTGACGATATCAGTTGGTACGACGGCACCCTGTTGATTGTCCAAAATGGCAACATCCCTCACCGCGTGCTGCGACTGGGCCTGGAAGACGATGGCGTCACGCTAAAGCGTTCTGTACCCGTTGCGTCTTCTTTACCAGAATTCGACGCGCCAAGCACAAGCCTTAGCCACAATGGCCGCTTTTATTTGCTAGCCGGCAATGACTGGAGCAAGTACAACCCGCAAACGGGCAAGCCACTGGAAGGTGCGGAGTTGAGCAATCCGAAAATCTTGCAGGTGGATGTTACTAAGCCCTGGCAAGAAAGCCGATAGTAGAGACTCACTACAAGCAAGGGGCTGATTGCATGACAGACCAAACGGAATCTGATCGCTGCAATCAGCCCCTTTGTCTTATTGCCTGTATCGGTGTAATGGTGCCAATAAAGGCTATTTGGTTTCAAACCAGCCTACATCCTATGGTCCCATGACGACAGGGCACTCCGACACACCTCTTTGGAAGAAGCTAGGCGTTAAGCCGGGTTGGCGCCTTGCGCTATTGGACGCCCCTGAAGAACTCAATTCAGCACTAAAACGTATACCATCAGGTGTTACAGTCCTGCGCCGACCCAAGGCCCCTGTAGATACACTAATTGCATTTGTCTCAACAAGGGTTAGACTCCACCGCCATCTCAATAAAGCCCCGACGCTGTTAGCCGCACACGGTGGATTTTGGATCGCCTGGCCAAAGCAGTCTTCCGGTATTCCATCCGAGCTAGATTTTACGGCGGTGCAGCAAGCTGGACTGGACGCGGGCCTGGTTGACAACAAGAAATGTGCCATTTCAGATGTATGGTCAGGACTACGGTTTGTGGTTCGCAAAGAACAGCGTGAGGATTGGCCCGCTTGCTAATTTCCATGGGAACGTGATGTAACCGCAATTGACCGCCTCAATCCGCAACCAACACGACGACGCACCGGCAAGACAGTAGGGCCTAAGTAAGGGTGTTACTGGTAGGTGTGTCAGCCCTTTTCGCCATAGTGAATCTCAACGCACTTTATTTGGTAACCATAGCGATTGCCGAAGCGATCAGTGGTCAGACCTACCAGAATTTTATCTTTCAGGACTTGTTTTTAGGCCACCGGGGAATTTGGATGGGACAAGTCGTCAGACTGACCACAGCTGGAATTTTGCGACGTAGCACCAGAAAGAG
>CAZVYE010000201.1:0-6579 GCA_964630895.1 uncultured Gammaproteobacteria bacterium
CCTGTTTCCAGCGCGTGCGCGACGAAATAGCTCAGTTTGTTCAGTTAGAACTCCCTGCACATATTCAATCTGCAGTGGCGAGAACCGCTTAATCTGGCAGCTTAGAGGGCGGCGTCACATTGGGTTGTCAGAAACGACCCGAGCTGGTCATGAAATGCCTCATAGAGACTCAAGTCATTGTGGTTTGCCTGATCAATAGCGACCCAGTGTAATTGGTCAGCATCAATGGAATCGGCCAATGCAAGTGTGTGCTCAGTGGGGATGACCCGGTCGCGACCAGCCATAATTACCTGAATCGGTACCTCCCGAGCTTCCAGGTGCTTCGCTGAATTGTATTGATCTTGCATAAGCCAACGCACCGGCACCCATGGATAGTGGGTCTGGGCAACTGCAGCCAGGCTATCAAAGGGTGTGATCAGGCTGATACAGTGAGGCTCTGTTTGGGCACTAACCGCACTGGCAACTCCCGAGCCCAGGCTGCGACCAACCAAAGCGATGTTTTCATGCTTTGCGCGAATGGTTTGAAACAGGTTGATGCCATCTGCTACCAAGCCAACCTCACTGGGATGACCCGCACTACCGGCATAACCACGATAACTGGTGAGATACCAGGTTGCGTCCGGCTGGATCTGAGCCACATCTTCCGCAAAATAGACCACGTTTTCCGCGTTGCCACCAAAATACAACACAGCGTTTGCCTGGCCCGGATTGACCATCCAAATTTCGGTACCTGGTGTGTCGACGAATCCGGGCCCCGATTGATCTAACCAAACACGGTCCAGATTGCTAGCCCCGACAGCTGACGTGGGAAAATAAATCATATTGGACTGGTTAAGGTACAGATAACCTAGCAGGACAGCATAGGCCACAAGAGCAACCACCAGAAACCGGACCAATTTGCCTTTGATGCTTTTCATCAGTGTTATTATGCCTTCTTGGGATTAAGGAAAAACGGACGTCTTTTCAATCTGTGATTGCTAAGATGCGTTGGATACAAAATTGCTATGTTAGTTTCAGGTGAGCACGAAGTGGACGACGCCTCGCAGTCTGGCGCAGAACTCAAGGAGGGGCAATCATCACCCCCGTTGGCATCAAAAAAGGCCCGCGCAGTCCACAGACTGTTGAAAGGACTGAGCCGGTTACCCCTCTTGGTTGCGCATTGGATTGGCGCGCTGGCAGGACTGCTGCTTGCGATTCTTCCCAGTCGCCATAAAAGGGCTACCTGGACAAACCTGAAGCTCTGTTTTCCTGAGAAGAACGTCCTCACCCGAACCTGGTGGTTTGTGCGCAGCTTGCAAGAATCAGCCAAGAATATCACCGAGCTGGGCCATTTTTGGTATCGCAGCCCGGAGGATGCCCTGGGGCTCATTCGAGAGATCAAAGGCAAAGCCCTGTTTGATGCCGCGCTAGCCGATGATCGTCCCTTAATCGTTGGGGCACCCCACATGGCCGGCTGGGAGTTACTGTCTCTCTATTTGTCTAGCCGGGCCCCATCTGGATTCCTGTACCGTGAACCACGGGACGCTGGGTTCGAGGCGTTGGTTCGGTTTCACCGCCAGCGCATGGGCGGCAAGCTTTATCGAGCCAATGCGCAGGGGGTGCGCGAGCTGATTCGCTGTCTGCAGCGGGGTGAGCTGATCGGCATGATGCCCGATCACCAACCACGACGAGGTCAAGGGCTGCACGTGCCCTTTTTTGGCTATTCGGCCTATACCATGGGGCTGCTGGCCAAGCTCGCACGCAAACAGAATGCCCAGGTCTTGCTAGCCCATGCGGAGCGACTGTCCTGGGGTCGGGGCTTCCGGCTTCACTTTTCCGAGCCGTCCAGCGCTTTTTTCGAGGGCTCACCTGAGACATCAGCAACCGCGCTGAACGCAGATATTGAACGCATCGTGCGCAGCAATATCCTGCAGTACGAGTGGACCTACAAGCGATTCTCCATGCAGCCGGAAAAGTCCGAATTCTTGTATGGTTCCAAGAAAGTGCATCGCACAACGGAAACGGTTGTAAGCTGGCCGAAACGGCACAAATCCTAGTACAGCGCCAACGCTGAATGTCAAATATGACTACCCGCCTTACTCGGAAGGCGCATCCCTGACTACGCGCCACTAGCCGTCAGAACGGATTCCAAACTGCAATCGGTGTAGGTTCGCGTAAACGCCCTCGTCCTGGATCAGCGACTTATGTGTGCCGCGCTCGATCAAACGTCCCTGGTCCATTACCAAGACCTGATCGGCACTTTCAATCGTAGACAGCTTATGCGCAATTACTAACGTGGTTCTGCCTTCCCGTAGGTTTTCCAATGCCGCGTAAATCTGCTGTTCTGATTCTGAATCTAACGCCGAAGTGGCTTCGTCCAAAATAAGAATTGGCGCGTCTTGCAGGATAGCCCGAGCGATGGCGATGCGCTGACGCTGGCCACCTGACAGCTGGATGCCATCGGCACCCAAATGGGTATCCAAACCGTGCGGTAATGCATCAATGAACTCCATCGCGCCAGCCTGCTGGGCGGCAGCCTCAATCCTCTCACGGTCAATACTCTTCAAGCGACCATATGCAATATTGGCCGCAATAGTGTCATTGAATAACACAATCTGCTGGCCCACGATGGCGATATTCTGACGCAGATTTGGCAGTTTAATATTCCTGATGTCGGTTCCGTCGATGGCAATGGTACCTTCGGTTGCGACATAGAAGCGCGGCAGAAGATTCACCAGCGTCGTCTTTCCGCTACCGGATCGACCCACAATGGCAGTGGTTGTACCCGGAGCAACTGAGAAGCTCACGTCATCCAGCGCAGCCTGGCCTGACTCATCGTAGGACATACTCACATTGCGGTAGTCAACCGCGCCACGAAGCTTGCTGATGGTTTCATCTCCATGGTCCGTTTCGCCCTGTCGGTCAAGTATCTCAAAGATGCTATCTGCAGCGGCAACGCCGCGCTGCACCATTTCAAGGACGTTGGTTAGCCGACGTAGCGAAGGCAATATGGCCAGCATGGCAGTGATAAACGCGATAAACGACCCCGCAGTCATGCCCTGCTCTGACAGATGACTGGTGGCTACATAAATTATCCCCGCCAGTGCAAATCCAGCGATCACCTGCACGATAGATGCGCTGGCCGCCTTGGTCAGCACCAGCTTGAGATTCTGGCGTCGGTTTTGCCGATTGATTTTGGCGAACAGCTTCTTCTCTTCCGGTTGCGCGCCGAAAGACTTGACCACCAAATGACCCTGGATGACTTCGCTGGAGCGATGGGCAACGTCACCCACAGAAGACTGAATACGACGACTCAGCCGCCTAAACCGTTTGCTAACGACTGCCGCAAGCAGCGCAATCACCGGGCCAACTCCGACCACAATCAGTGTCAGCGTTACGCTGTTGTACAGCATGACCACAAAAAACCCAGCAATGTAAAGCGAATCTCGAACCAGAATGGTAATTGCGTTGGTACTGGCGTTTGCCACCTGCTCCACATTGAACGTGAGCCGCGATATCAACTGCCCGGACGCAAATCGGTCAAAAAACTTCGCTGGCAAATCAATCAGCTTTTCAAACAATTCTTGCCGCAGGTCAAAGATTACCGAACGCCCAACCGCCGACATGGCGTAGTCTGAAACCAGAGTTCCCAAGGCTCGACCCACAAAGATAGCTGCAACCAACCAGGGCAGGGTTCGCACCGCATTCCAGTTGTCGGCTAAGAACCCCTCATCCATCAGCGGCCGTAGCAAATGCGTAAACCCAGCGGTACAAGCTGCATCCAGAATCATTCCCAGCACCGCAATACCAAATAGGCCCAGGTAGGATCTGGAGTAGCCGAGCAGACGCTTGTAGATCGGCCATGATTTGCTGGCAGCAATCGGGTCTGGCTGTGAGCTGGGGATATTCAAGGTGCCGCGTCTGTCTTTTGCCAGCCAAATATCATGGCGTTAGTTCCATCGTCTTTGCTGATGGTCGCCTGCAATTGATCATCGTCACGCACATATTCAATACGCTGAGGAAAATCATGCTCCGGGTTGATGAAAGTGGCTGCCTGCCCATCGCCATGAATCCAGCGAAACGCAATTGGTTCTTTACCGCCAGGCTGAGCATAGTAGAAAATATCGCCATCCGCCTCGGAAATTCTAAGGTACTCTATGCTCACGCTCTGAGACGTCTCAACATATCCCATGCCCAGCAGCACGTCGTCTCCAGCGCATATCCAAACCTCTTTAGCACTGCTTCCTCGCTCCCACGTGCCAACCAGCCAGGCAAACGATTCGCAAAGACTTTTGTCTGTCTCAGCAACAGACTGCGTCGCCTTGGCTTGCGCTTTTGCGCCAACGCTATAGGCACTAATTTCAAAGGCAATACATAAGATGCTTAATGGACAAAGATGTCGCAGCATGCACGGGTTTCTCGTTTGCGGGGAATGACTATTGTCGCGTTTTGCGTGATGGAGTGCCAGAACATTCATAGCTCAGCGCTTTCTCACGACACGTTAAGCCATAGTTTTCGCCCACTTCACAATGCTTCGCTTAGCTTGAATGGCCAGCCAACGGAGAAATTAATGCAAAAAGTATTCTTTATAACCGGCGCTTCAACCGGCATAGGCGCAGCGGTCGCCCGTCTCGCCATTGAACATGGCCATTCTGTCGTCGGGTGTGCCAGATCAAAAGACAAGCTAGAGCAATTGGCGGATGAATTGGGCGAGGCGTTCCTGCCAATAGAGGCGGATGTCGTGAATGAACAGTCTCTGCAGCAGGCTGTGCAGGCCACTTTGGCCGAGTTCGGGCATATAGATGTGGTGTTTGCCAACGCGGGCGTAGGTGGCAAGCCCGGCGGATTCTCCAGCGCACCGCCTGACTCCTGGAAAACCATGTTAGATACCAATGTCTATGGCCTGGCGCTAACTCTACAAGTAACCAGCGATGCACTCGTCGCGTCCAAAGGCCACGCTATAATCACCAGCTCGATCGCAGGCAGAAGGTCGCTTTCGGGTTCAATGTATTCCGCGTCGAAATGGGCAGCTACCTGTATTGGACATGGGTATAGAAAGGAAATGGCGGAGCGGGACGTTCGCGTCACTCTGATCGAGCCCGGAATGGTAGATACGCCATTTTTCGATGAGCCAAAACCAGGCTATCTGAAGTCAGAAGATGTCGCCCGATCCGTCCTGTTTGCAGCAGAACAACCCAAACATGTTGAGATCCATGAGTTGACCATTCTGCCAACCAAGCAAAAAGATGCGCAGCTAGTGCCCTAGCGTCAGCATACGTCGGTCAGACTAAATGAATATGCGTCGCAGCGTTGGCGCCGTTCACGCATCTCCTGAGCATACAGGCACAAAGTGGCAATTGGCCTTGCCAGCAAGCGCGGCACACCGATGGGCTCACCGGTAATTTCACAATAGCCATACTCGCCGCTTTCTATTCGCTTCAGTGCCGAATCAATCTTTTTGATCAGCGCGCTTGCACGTTCCCGGGCGCCTAACTCAAGGTTTTGCTGCTCTACGCGAGCCGCGTGGTCTACTTCGTCTCCAACTTCTTTGGTCGCCGCGCGCATGTCTTCTAGAGTTTGATAGATGGATGCCTGTAGCTGCGCCCGCCAGGCGATAAGGATGTTTTCAAAGTAGGTCAGCTGAGCCGCGCTCATGTAAGGCTCGTCAACACCTGGAAGATAGTCTTTGTCTGGTTTAACCACTGGAAGCTTCACGCCTTGTCTCCCGCTGTACTTTGCATCATCTGAAAAAGCCTTGATCTACAAAATGTGCTCACCGCCAACTCGGCGTTGTCCTTTGTCGAGCAACCCGTGGGGGATTGATCAAACAACACAGAAATTGCCCCTTCTCGCCCCAATGCACCAAAGCCAAATTCTCGAAACCGCCAACTATCCAAAGGCAACATCTGCATCAGGCGGCCGTATTCAAATCGAACTGGCGGAATGGCGGAACAACTCGACTGATAAGCGTGGGCTGTAGGTCAGCACATTGCCACAGCTCGAAATCGCCACTACGTGCTTCACAAAGCGCCGTGCAATGCTCCACCCAGTCACCGCTGTTGAGATACATCACACCATCAGAAAATTTCGTGTGAGCAAAATGAATATGGCCACAAATGTATCCGTCTACATTGATGCGCTTCGCTTCCGCAACGGCTCGTAATTCGAAATCTTCGATATATTCCATTGCCTTGCGAATCTTGAGTTTGATAGCACGCGAGAGGGACCAATACTCCAAATTGAGCTTGCTTCTTGCAGAGTTCATCTGTCGGTTGAGCCAGCAAATTTTGTCGTTCAGGTTCTCTCCCAACGCCTCTATCCAGTGCCGACTGCTGGTGTGCTCGTCCAGCTCATCACCATGCCTGATCATCAGTCGCGCGCCATTAATGCTTTCCAGGAGATACTCTTTGCGAACTGTCACGCCACGAATAGTCTGGCCGTCGAATTGACGCATTTCGGCATCGTGATTTCCGGGGATATAGACCACACAGGTACCCGCATGTGCCAGTGCAAATATCCGGCTGCAGATTGCGCTATGCATCGGGCTCCAGTAGGTCTTCGTGTGCAATGCTTCCAGATCCACGATATCCCCAGCGAGAA
>CAZVYE010000202.1:0-749 GCA_964630895.1 uncultured Gammaproteobacteria bacterium
GTTCTATTATATTTTTGGCCTAGTCAAAGTAGATGTCGCCGCTGAAATAGAATCCGCTATGGTCATGGCACCAGGCATAGTCAGATCGACGATGCCGTTGTCCCAGTTCGATAATGATTCCTCTTCGGTGGACGTGCTGGTAATCGCGGTGTCTGGAGTCTCTGTAGTAATCATCGTAGTAGTAATCGTCGTAACGATGATGACGATATCCATGATGATCTCGGTGACCGTTGCGCCTGCGGTCGTAATTGCGCGAAAACTGTCGGTGGCGGTGATTGCCGTAGCGATAGGCATGATTTAACTCGTGGTAACGACGCTGGCGCTCTCGCGTGATTCGATCACGGTGATCATGTCTATCGTAGTGATAGGTATCGTAGCTAAACGGTTGGTACTCAGAATGCTTGTTGCCTGCATAAACCGGGGCAATAGCGAAGGCGAACGCAAACAGACCGATTGCAGTGGTCCAGGCTGAGAAGCGGCGTGTTCTATGGTTGTTCATGATCTCTCCAGTCGCCAAAGTCGTTCCTGTCAGACTCGCATCCTACCGAAAGATCAATGAATCTGGGCTGAATGTCAAAAACCAATTGCCTTGCGTGGCGGAACTGTTGCTTGTGAGCCACGCAAGGCAACGCTGCAATCAACCTGCCTCTTAGTTGATATGCATACTGGCTGGCTTCGACTGAATAGTCGGAGTTACGCCCTGGTTGAAGGGTGAGAAGTACTGACTCAAGTGCGCTGCGGCTAACAAC
>CAZVYE010000202.1:759-5538 GCA_964630895.1 uncultured Gammaproteobacteria bacterium
AATATTCGTGGAATTGGTGACCCTGTTTGTCTGCACGGTAGGTCCAGATAGAACCACCTTGCTCTTGCTGTGGTAGCAAAACGTTCATGCCCCAGTTTGCAAACTCTCGATGTCTTATGCCGTTACAGGAAATAATAGTTACTTTTCCATGGCGCGGATCTTTACGAACCATATCAAATATAATTTGAATGACAGGGCGGTCGCCCTCTAGCGCCTGCAGAAACTCAAAGCCGTCGTAGACCAACATTCCAGAAACACAGAAACTGACATTATTGCTCGAAGAGCGGCTGGCGAGTTCATGGAGAGATTCCGGGCAAAAATTCCGCCCGGGTCTGGTTGCGTATATCAATCTTGAAAGATTCATGCTGTTCTCCTTTTAGCAGCCTGGGTTTAGGCTAGGTGTGGAGCGTCAGCACCGTATTACGTTCAGGTAAGGAAATGTAACCATCCGAAAATTGATCTCTTAACGTCTGGGCGTGTGCGATTTTAAGAATATTCAGAACGCACCTTTAGATCGAAATCGTTGAGCTTTAAGCCACTGTTCCCGGACAAAAGGTGATGTGTGGCGTACTGGTCTAAGGTCAGTGTTGAACAGAACCTAGCACTCGCCTTGAATTATACGATCTTGAGTCTCCCCTTATGGTCCAGAGTTCCGAATAGGCTGAATTTTGCTCCCTTCGCCGCAAATAGGACGCCGCAAATAGGGCGAGATTTACGAACCGCGGTGGCGCATTAGTTGATCTCCAAGATTGAAGGTTCATTCTCCAATGGCAGTTCCGTGTCTTGACTCAATGGCTTCCAATACTTGCTCAACTGAGCGGCGGGTAACAACAGCTGCATCGCTTCGTCTGCGGAGAATGCATGAAACTGATGGCCTAACTTGTCGGGACGGCATGACCAGGTTGGGCAAGCTTCGATTTGATGTGGGTGCATGACGCTCATGCCCCACTGGGCAAACTTGCGCTGGGCGATATCATCGAAACAGATCATTTTTACCCCACAGTGGCGCGGATCATTCTTGATGATGCCAAACAGTTTTCCGATGGTTTCGGCTGTGCCTTCGAGCACCTGTAAGAATTCGTATCCATCGTAAATCAGCATTCCTGAAACATCACATCTCAGATTGTTGACTGCTGACCGGTATGCCATTTCATCTAAAGAATTAGTCGTAAAATCCAGCTTTGGCCGACTGGCATAAATTAACCTGGAGAGACTCACTTACACCTCCACTGTTTGCAGAATCGAACGTCATGGTAAGGAGACCGTTTGAGCGTCGCATAACTGCCAGGTAACAGAATGTAACCGGCTTGAAGCTTCAGCATCTGGTCGCCAATATCAAAGGCTAGGCAGAGGCGCGTTTATTGGCAAATCCGCGCATGTTGCTGCTTGTATAGATGAATCAGGTGAGATGGGCCAAGTCTCCAGCGTTTGCTTCCCAGTTCTGGCCATCAAAACGCTCATGTTTGACCAGGTCACTAATATCATTGTCTAGACAACGCACGTTCACGCTGTATCCGTTTGGATTTGAACGAGGGACATAAAAACTTTTGACGCCACAGCATTTACAGAAGAGATGCTTTGCGGTTTTCGTGTTGAACCTATACTCGGTCAGGAACTCTTTGCCAGTAATAAGCTCGAACTGGTGATTTGGCACGATTAAATGGATAAACCCAACCATCCGGCAGCTGCTGCAATTACAAGCTTGTACCGGTTGATTGATGGTAAAGGAAACCTGGAAGCGAACTTTGCCGCAGTGACAACCTCCAGAAACGGTGTGCAATTCTTCTGAAAGCCCTGGATTTCCGGATGTTTGGTTGCGTTTGTTCACGTAGTTTCCTTGACCAACAGTCGGGGGCATTGACTATAATGACTCCACAAGAATAATGACAGGACCACACATGGGTTTGCGGCTACTTGCAATATGCCTGCTCGTCTTTTTATCAGCAGCGGCTGATGCGCAGATTTATAAGCACGTTGACAGTAATGGAGTAACCCACTACTCCAGCATGCCGCCTCGCGATGCAACGTATAAGGTTCTACGCATCAAATGCAATAGCTGCAGAAGCTACAGCAAGGTTAACTGGCACGAAATTTCCCTGAAGACGGACGAGTTTGCAGCCGAGATTCTAGATGCGTGCAAACGCTATGGCGTTGACGAGGCGCTTGTTCGAGCCGTAATCCATGCTGAATCCTGGTTCCAGGTCAAAGCCAAATCGGACGTTGGGGCTCAAGGGCTGATGCAGTTGATGCCGGACACTGCGAAGCGTTACGGAGTGCGCGATGCATTTGATCCGCGGCAGAACATCGCTGGTGGAGTTCAATACTTACGCTTCTTATTGGACCTATTCGATAATGACTACTCATTGGTGGCCGCAGCGTACAATGCCGGCGAGGGCGCGGTAAAACGCTATGGTGGTGTTCCACCATACAATGAAACCCAAAATTTCGTAGAGCGAGTCAAGATTTTACGGCGCAGATACGCAAAAGCGCTTTCCTAGGCGCTGCGAACGCGCTTCCGATGCAACCTACCTTAGTTACAGGTGACATTACAGAACAGAGGGTCGACGCCATTGTCAATGCGGCCAACTGCGCACTGAGCGGAGGCGGAGGCGTTGATGGAGCAATCCACTCAGCTGCTGGCCCCGAGCTTTTAGCTAGTTGTCGCAAATTGGGACGATGTCCCACCGGCGAAGCTAGAATTACCCCCGCGTTTAATTTGCCGTCCAAGTACGTCATACATGCGGTCGGGCCAGTTTGGCAAGGTGGCGGGAAAGGCGAACCCGAACTGTTGCGAAGTGCGTATCAAAATGCGCTATCGCTGGCTAAGGAAAATGTTTGCCGTACGGTTGCCTTTCCAGCTATTAGTTGCGGAATCTATGGTTATCCTCTCAACCTGGCTTCGGAGATTGCCGTTCAAGCCATCAATGCCTACGCATCCGCCGAGTACTTTGATTCAGTCGCCATAGTCTGCTTCAATTCCTCTACTCGCAGCGCCTTTGAACAGGCTTTACGGGCACATTGACATAAAGGAATCACCGAAATGATGCGTTGGATTTTGCTGGCTGGGCTGGTGTTAGGTACGGCATTGCTGCTTTTAAGCGATTTCGATTTCCTCCCGCTGTTATACCTGTTGCTAGCCTTGGTTGGTGTGCTTTGGTTGATCAGCTTGCCGCTGCGAAACGCCAGCATTATCGATATTTTTTGGGGGATAGGTTTTGCGGTCGTAGCGTGGTACGCGATTGTCGTCGGGTCGGGGACGCTCGCGTGGAATGACGTATTGCTGACTTTGTTAGTCACGATCTGGGCATTGCGCTTAGGCGGGTACATTGCGTGGCGAAACCACGGTAAAGGTGAGGATCCTCGCTATGCCCAGTGGCGTGAAGAGGGCGGGCAATGGTGGTGGCTAATATCGCTGTTTCAGGTGTTTGTGTTGCAGGGCGCGTTGATATGGGTGATTGGCGCGACCATTGCCGCTGCAATTTGGGCACCGGTTCTAGACGGTCTGGAGTGGCTAATTGTCTTAGGCACCGTCTTGTGGGGGATCGGATTTTATTTTGAAGCGGTTGGTGACTGGCAGCTGCAGCAATTCAAGTCCAATCGTAGTAGTAAGAAAGAGGTTTTGAACACCGGTCTTTGGGGGCTAACCCGACACCCAAACTACTTTGGTGACGCCTGTCTTTGGTGGGGCTACGGTTGTTTTGCGCTGGCAACAGGCAACTGGCTTTTCTTGCTGGGACCGGTGCTCATGACCATATTGTTATTGAAGATATCGGGCGTTGCTTTACTAGAAGAGTCCATGCGAGAGGAAAAACCCAATTACGCTGAGTACATCGAGAGCACCCCAGCTTTTTTCCCCCGGCTTTGGCCGAAAAAACCAAAAACAGATGCGTAGATTACACGCTAGTTGGCGTCAGGGTTTACCCGTCGGGCAACTCTGAACCCAATATGACTAAAGCCCTGATCGGCCCGAAGCTTAAGCCGGATGTTGGTATTCACATGCTCTGGCAATTCGAACCATGAAGCGCCTCGCACAGCTCCGTAATTGCAGTCGCCACCTTCACCTGCCTTTGCAGTACTTTCAACGGGGGAGCCATTCCAGCAGTCTCCGGCCCATTCGCCAACGTTGCCTAGCATATCGTGAAAGCCCAAGGGGTTCGGGTCGTAATGCCCCACGGGCGCGGTGAAGACATAATCGTCCTTACACTGAAAAATATTCTTTCTGCTCTTAATCAGGCCATGTTCGTCTGCTCGATCCAAATCAGAAATGTTGGCGTACGTGCAAGGCGCTCGCCTGTCTCCTGGATCCCAGTATGTACTGCGATCTATGCTGCTGGTCGCTGCAGCCTCCCAAAGTGCCTCACTGGGAAGAAAATACTCCTGGCCGGTTTGCTCTGACAGCCACTGCGCGAACTGCGCTGCGTCGTTCTTACTGACGCATACGACAGGATGGCTGTCTGTTTGGCGATATCCGGGAGAGCGCCACGTTTTGTTACCACGACGTTGCCAGCTATATTCCCAATAGTTGCAGCCTTCAGAATTCTCAGCATCTGTGACATAGCGTGTCGACTTAACAAATTCTTCGAATAATCCACGCTGGATTTCTGTCTTGCTTAAAGCTACAGACCCATCAATGCCGACGATAATCATCTCGGGGCCGCGTTGACTGGTGTCTGTGGAAAAAGTGTCCACAAGATCGCCTTGTGCATCCAGTTGGACGCCTTGTCCATATTGCGGATCAGAAATGGTCACCTCCGTTGGCGCTTCTTCCTCTGTATCTTC
>CAZVYE010000202.1:5548-6560 GCA_964630895.1 uncultured Gammaproteobacteria bacterium
CAGGCGCAGGCTCAGCGGCGAGTTGTTGCGCTTCGATCATGCTGTCAATTTGTTGCCTCATAGCGCGCGTTTGATCGGTGCTGCCGTTCACTCGTTCTGCCTGGCGCAGCAAAAGCCTTGCGCGTGAGAAGTTATTGTTTGCGGCTGCGTCTTGGGTCCACTGCATATAAATGTCGGCGATACGCACAATCAGGGCGGTCGCTCGGATATTCTCGGGGTCCTCTTGCAATACCTGTCTCAAAACATCCAATGCATTGTCGTCTGGTGGCGTTGTCAGTTTCCGTTGGCCAATCAGTTCTTCTGCTTCGTTTATGCGAACCGCAATATCAGACACATTGTTCTCTGGCTGGGTTTCGGTTTGTGGCCTCTCAGCGACTTCCGGAACATCCGTTGTGTCTGGTAAGTCGGTGGATGATTCTTCGGTTGGAGAAACGATGGCTATATCATCGTCATCCACTTGGGTATTCCGTTCCGCTTGCAACGTCTCGCGTAGCTGCGCCTCTAGCGCGGCGTCTTCGGATTCGTCCTGCGCTGGGGCGTCGGAAGTTTGCGTATTGACAACCTGAGAGTCGTCACCGTCATTGTTCGAATCGTCGGGTTGCGCGTCATCGGGTTGCGCGTCATCGGGTTTGTCAGTCTCCTCGGCAAACCAATCGATGGTCTTGTCCGGGTCTGCTTCTGGTATGGTGATTTCGGCTGTGTCTCGCGTACGCTCCGTCTGCCTTGGAACACGTTCGGTGCTACCGGCATCCGATCTTCCCGCATTGCGAAATTGATCGGAGCGGTTTGGATCGTCAGGATCAGGCCAAAATAAAATAGCCGCCACAATAATTGCCAGCAACAGGACCAGCACGATCCCCAAAATTCCGGTGGCGTGTAGATACCAGGGCGGGCGGGGGTCAGCAGGATCTGGTGGCTCCGAATACTGTGGTCTGAGTTGAGTTGGGTCGTTTTCCGTCGGTTCTGGCTGACGCGACGGCGGCACCGGCGTGGGCTTTCGGGGCTTATTTAC
>CAZVYE010000203.1:0-6537 GCA_964630895.1 uncultured Gammaproteobacteria bacterium
GGCTCACTGAATTGAGTCCGTGCAAGGTCGCAACCGTGACCGGTCGCCAGGCCCGAAACGGCTTTAGCGCGTAGTAGACCACCCACGCCGGCAGGCGCGAGCGAACGTGGATAATATCCGGTTCGTGGTCTGCTATGAGCTCTCTAAAAGGCCTGATCACCTGCAGGATACGCCAGGATTTTTGTCCCACGGGCAGGGTAAAATGCGTGGTCCCACCGCGTTCCAACTCGCTGACCATGGGACCACCCGCGGACACAACCATCGAGTCATGTCCTCTGGCCACCAAAGCATCCGCTATTTCTACCGTGCCGCGTTCTACCCCACCACTCACCATGGCGGGCAGCACCTGCATCACCTTAAGGCGACTCACATTGAGACCCTCGAAACCCTGATCTCGCCAGGAACGGAAATAAATCTAAAATCTGTCTGTGCTACTGGAGGGTGCAAGCCTTAGATCCAAGCCACCGCTTACGGCGGCGCTAAGCACTAATCGACCAGCACGAAATGCGCCGAGCAGTATGGGCACACAGCTTCACCAGTTTTCTCAATTGGCAAGTAAACCCGAGGGTGCGAATTCCACAGCTTCATTTCTGGGGTTGGACAACTCAGGGGCAACTGTTCGGCGCGCACTTCATAGCGCTGCTGCGTGTTTGCCTGGGTCAGATCATTGTTGTCAGCGTCGGTTACGTGGCTCATTTTTGTAGTTTGTATGGTCAATGACTGGCTATGATAGCAACGGCCCTGCACTGCTTACCAGATTTGCGCATCCTGGCGCATTTTTTCCAGCGAAACCAACTCCGTTTTCTTGCGACGATAAAACCATTCAGCCACCCAAAGCACCGCAACGGCAACGACACCTGCCAGAACAAATAGTCCAATTCGCAGGGCTTCACGATGGGCCTCCCAGGAAGGGGGAATCGTACTGGGTATATCCGGCCCGAATTCCCCGGCGACCAATCCAATAATGATCCCTGCCAGCACACCAATCTGATTGAATCGTGCCAGCCGCATCGACGCCTTGGTACGTCGAATCAAATGGTCGATCTGTTCCAGGGCCGTTCCTGCCTCTATCCACCAGGTGCCTCTTCGTATCTTTAGAGTGACGCTCCAGCAGACCACCAGGAGTGTGCCCAGCAGAACAGCGATAAACTTGGCCGCGGCCGGCGGCAAATCTTCCCAAAGTGCAAGCACAGCAACGATCATCCCAATACTTACCAGAAAATCCAGGGCTGTAAACAACCAGGTCAGATTCCGACGGCGGCGTAATAATCGATGCAAGTCCGGCCTGATCGGCGCTTCTGCTTGCTGCCATTGAGACTTTAGCTCTTCCCAGTTGCTGTCAGCGCTGATCATGCAACAACTCCTTCAACTTGGTGCGGGCACGGTTCAACCGCACGCCAACATTGCCGACGCTTATGTCTAGAACATCGGCGATTTCTTCGTAGCTCAGGCCTTCCAGCGCCAGGCCGATTAACTGCCGTTGACCCAGCGGCAATCTGCGCACGGCAGCCAGCAGCTGCTCGTTCTGGAGCAACTGGTCTGGTGCCGGATTAGTGCACTGGGTACCTTCCAGGTCTTCGCCAAATACTTCGGGACGCCGCGCTTGCCTCCCCACCCACGTTAGACAACGATTGTGCGCCACCTTAAGGGCAAAGGTCTTGAACGCCGCATCGCCTTTGAAACTACTGGCGCTGCGCCAAATAGCGGTGACTACTTCTTGCAACAAGTCTTCCCGCAGCGCCGGATCAGCCTCATAGCTAGCCGCTACGCGATAAACCAAGTCAATGTGCTGTTGCAAGAATGCCTCCACATCCAGCTCGGCAGCCGCCAGAGTCGACGGCTGCCGGTTGCGAGAGAATATGGAACCGCGGGCAAACATTGAACTTCGCTACGCTGCCTGGCCGAAAATTATCTTTTCGCGCTTGAGCAACTGACTACCCAGCCAAACCATAACAGCGGTGATAGCCAGGGTGCTTATGACCAGCAAGCCAACGTTTTGTAGCAAAAGCTCTTCTCCTCGAATGACGGTGCGCACCATTTGCTGATGGCCCAGCAGTGGCACCGCATACATCCAGCTTTCTGGCTCCCACTCTTTGATGAGCACAACAAATGCTACGGCAGCCGGGACAAACGACAGCATATTCAGATAAGCGCTAGCCTCTTTGTATGTTTTGGCATACATGGCCAGCATAATCTGAGCCGCCGCGGCGAAACCTGCCAGTGGCAACAGATTGATCAATATGACGGCCGCATCCAGCGTACCCAGATCGATGGTGAATCCCAAACCACTCATGGGTACCAACTCGAACATTAATAAGGAGGCTAGCAAGACCATAAGAATGCCGACAAAGCCAAACAAAGCGGCCACTAGCCATTTGCCAGAAAATACCGCAAGTGCAGAAACCGGCTGTGCCATAAGCACTTCCAGTGAATTGCGTTCCCGCTCTCCGGCAGAGACATCAATTGACACGGGCATACTGCCTACAAAAGCCGCCAGCAAGAGATAAACCACAATAATGCCCAGTATCAAACTACCCCGCGCCTCGGGAGTTGCCGTGTTCTGCATTTGTACTGTTATTGGCTGGATTACGCTGGCCGAAACACTGCGAAGGGCAAGCCGAAACTGGCCAAGATCCGTGGCGTATTGGGTAATCGCTGTTTGCAATCGACGCGCGTCACGACGCACCTTCGATTTGGACTCATCGGCCCGGATGTTAAGGGTTATGCGCTTGCCGGCCTGAAATTTTTCAGCGTAATCACTTGGTATCTGCAGCACGACTGGCGCGTCGGATTCGATGACAAAATTACCCTGCAACAGATTGCTTACCAGGTCGCCTGCGTATTCCATTCCTTCGACTTGAATTTTTGCGGCTTCGTCGCTGGTTTCTCGATCCAGCATGATGTTCATCATGATAGCCACGAAGAATGGTCCTGCGACACTAAAAATAATCGCAGCCATCATTGAACGGCGATCACGCAGACTATCTTTGAGTTCCTTGCGGAAGATCACACGCAATAAACTGCTCATGCCGCCACTCCTTCCTCGGTACCAATCAGTTTAAGAAACGCTTCCTCCAGCTGCGTTTCGCCAGCCAGTTCACATAGCTGCTCGGGCGTGCCCTCCGCGCAGGCTTTGCCGTCACGAATAATAATGACGCGATCACAAAGCTCTGCCACCTCCGCCATCACATGGCTGGAAAACAGGATGCACTTTCCATCCGAGCGCAGTTCGCGCAACAGCGCACGCAGATTGCGCGTACTCATGACGTCCAGCCCGCGAGTCGGCTCATCTAAGACCATGTGCTGCGGGCCATGCACCAGCGCTCGCGCCAGGCTGACTTTCATGCGCTGCCCTTGCGAAAAGCCCTGGCTGCGACGATCTGCAATGTCTTCCATAGCCAGCCGCCTGATCCATTCTTTGGTCGCACTGTCCGCCTGTGCTCCACGCAAGCCGTTAAGTTCAGCGAAATAGCGGATCTGCTCATAGGTGCTCAATCGATCGTACAAACCAAATTTGTCGGTAAATATACCCAGGCTGCGACGCACTTCGGTTAGATTGTCTGCTACCTGTAGCCCACCTACTTCAATACTCCCAGCATCGGGCTGTGTCAGACCATAAATGCAGCGCAACGCGGTGGTTTTTCCCGCGCCGTTTGGACCCAGCAGTCCAGTTATTTCTCCGTCTTTGGCCTGCATGGAGAAACCATCCACCGCCTGGACTTTGCCGAACGATTTGCTGATACCATCAATGCTAATCATGGCGACTCTCCTGCTGCGGCTTGTCCAGCTGGGTCAGGACCCAGTATGCTGGTGAAAAAGCTGGGATATGTCACATCTTCAGCGCATGTCGAATCCAGGTCGCTCACGCTAGCCTGTTCAATAAACTGCGCTATAACGTCCGGCATGCATCCAGCACCCGCTACTATGTGGCCGCTGTTTGGCACGACGATATGCTGCGCATTCTCCAGCGTCTGCAAGGCAGTCTCGGCACGCCGCGGCGGCGTCACCGGGTCGAGTTGACCCGACAGCAGCAACACTGGTTTTTCGCTGGTAACCGGGTCCAAATTCCATTCCCGATCCTGCCTGGGCCATTGCGAACAGAATCCGATAAAGGTCTGTACCTGAGCAACCCCTAAGAAAGAATCGCGTTCGGCTTGTGCGATATCGTCTGTCCCGAATTCTGCAAAATCCTCAGCACACAACACCGAAAACAACAGCAACGGATTCATGGTGTCGGCAATCGCCTCGGCAAAACTATGGGCGGCACCTAAAAAGGGCTGCCAATTACCCTGCTCGCCTTCCGCAATAAGCATGGGAATCAATCGCTGGGTACGCGGTGAGTAAAGCAGGCCACGCATACCCAGCGCCAAAGCGTTTCGGTTAATTGTTTCGGTTCGCTCTTCGCCAGTGGCCGGGTCTGGAAAGCTGACGGTTTGACCGCTTTGGTCCAACGACTCCAATAGCTGTGAAAAACGCTGCCGGATGTTGGGAAACTCGCGGTTACAAGACTCGGATTGCTCACAGCGGGTAAATACGCCGTCCAATGCTTGCTGGCCATCCACACCAAACTCGGTACCAATACGCATCTGTAGAGGCGCCACACCGTCCAGAATTGCACTGCGCACCGATTGCGGCGCTTCGCGCAAATACACCAGCGCGGCCCGTGTGCCGTAGGAACCGCCGTACAAATTGACTTGATCGACGCCCAACGCAACTCTCAGTTTCTCCAGGTCTCGAATGTGCGCCGTCGTACTATAAGCACCCAGGTCGGCATCCAGACTGGCTAGACATTGAGCCACCTCGGCATAGGTATTGTCCATGGATGAAGCCATTATCACTTCTAAGTCCATGTCGCATTGCAAGGGCGACAGTTCGCCTGTGCCGCGTTGATCCATCAGTACCAGGTCTCGACTTTTATTCGCTTTACGCAGGGATTGGGAAAAGAGTGCCGCACTTTGCACAGCGCTTTGTCCCGGCCCTCCGGCCAAAGCAAACACAGGGTCTGGCTGGCCCGGCTGCTCCACCGCAGGCACTATCACCACCTTGAGGTCCAGCATACGCCCAGCAGGTTCCGCATAGTTTTCCGGGACCTGTAACACGCCGCAGCGAACCATTGTGCTAATGCCGTTCACATGACAGTCCGAAAAGCCAAGCGATTCAGCAAGCGTCGCAGTAGTACAGGCGGTCAGGACAAATCCCATGCCCAGGGCCTTAGCGACTGTTTTCGCGAGTTTATATTTCATTGCAAGTGTGACTCCTGTTGTCTTGCAGCCTGTTGTCGTTCAGGTAAGTAGTCAGGCTGGACGGAGTTTTATTACAAAACTTTTTACGAAGGGGTTTTTAGAGCGGGCTGTTCGCCTTCGTCTGGCAAGGTTTTCTCGATTAGATACAGAGGACGCTGCTTGGACTCGTCGAAAAGTCGGCCCAGATATTCACCAATGACACCCAGCGCCATCAATTGCAGGCCACCAAGGAGCAAGATCACCACCATCATGGATGGATAGCCCGGCACCGGATCACCATAAATCAGGGTGCGTATTATGAGCCAAATGGCGTAGCACACGGCATAAACTGCCGAGATTAATCCGATATACGTGGCGATCTTCAGAGGTCGAGTTGAGAAGGAGGTAATGCCTTCCAGAGCGAAGTTCCATAATCGCCAATAGCTGAATTTTGTATGTCCAGCATGCCGTGGCTCACGTTCGAAGCTCACGCCCACCTGGCGAAAGCCAATCCAGGAGAATAGCCCCTTCATAAACCGATGCTGTTCGCGCAGTTTACGCAGCGCCAACACAGCTCGCCGGTCCAGCAGGCGAAAATCTCCGGTGTCATGGGGTATCGGCGTATGACTTAGGCGGTTGACCACACGATAAAAAGCGCTGGCGGAAAATCGTTTGAACCAGGTTTCGCCCTGGCGTGCACGCCGCTGCGCAAACACTACATCATGGCCTTCTTCCCATTTCTCCACGAGAGTTGGGATCAGTTCCGGGGGGTCCTGCAAATCAGCATCAATAATCACCACCGCATCCGCCTCTGCGTGATCCAGGCCTGCGGTCATGGCCACTTCCTTGCCAAAATTCCGGGAGAAAAACAAAGCGCCAATGCGTTTGTGCTCATCCCGCAATGCACATATTTCGTCCCGCGTCCCGTCCGAACTGCCATCATCCACGAACAAAACGGACCAGGGATGCCCAAGAGTTTCCATCACATCGTGCAATCGTGAGTAAAACGACCGCAGCACCTGCGCCTCATTAAACACTGGTACCACGATACAGATATTGCTGTTCTGGTTAACGTCTGACAAGAAACCTATTCCCGTAATTGCATGGACTATCGTGGCGTCATTATGCCTTGGCCGCCAGCAATTTCTACGCAGAGCGACCAATTACCTATATCGTGATGGACGTCAAGCTGGTACAACGTGCTTTTGTTAAGCTGCCTGATATTCATGACACCTGCAATTGCCTTTCCAGATCGTACGCGCAGATCTCAGATCTATCAGATCGCTCTGCCCATCATTGGTGGCATGGCATCGCA
>CAZVYE010000204.1:0-6537 GCA_964630895.1 uncultured Gammaproteobacteria bacterium
AGCAGCCCGAATCCCAGAATCACTTTGTGCAGACCGTTACTGCAGAAATTCGATATCGGGGGCAGGGGCATGCGCTGGATGTGGATTGGGCACCATTGGGGCGGATGGCTCAGGCATTCCAACAGCAACATCTGCATCGTTATGGGTTCAAGCTGGAACGCAGCTTGGAGCTGGCAAACGTGCGCGTAAGGATGGCCGTGCCTGTCGAATCAGACGTGGCTGCCAACAAGTTGAGCATCTCGGAGCGTGTGGGCAATTTACAGGTGGGCCCCAAGGTTATCTCAACAAACACAGGATCGGTCTGGCTTGCTGATGGCTGGGAGGCGCACACCACAGATCAGTGCTGTTTATTGCTGACTAAGCAGACCGGATAGGGATTGCATTGTATTAGCCCTTTAAGACCTGGTCAGTTGTTGGTACAAACCTGTAAGTACGGCCTTCAAGTTTAGTGTAAGGGTGTTTTGATATGCCGAAGAAAAAACTACCGCTAATCGTCGCGCTGACCATTTTGGCTGCCTTTGTTGGCGCCTATTTGTTTATTCCCAAATCCTACAGTATCTACCAGGAGGCCATGGACCTGGCCCGGAACGATGCGGTGGTCAGAGAAGCATTGGGAAACGATATTGATGACGGGTTGTTCGTCTACAGCCGGGTTTCACGGGGGCACGCAAAATTTGAAATACCCCTAACTGGGACAAACGGTGAGGGTTTGCTGATTGTGACCGGTGAGAAAATAGATACACAGTGGACGTTACAGTATGTGCTGTTTGAGTCTGAGCCTGGTGCCAGGCGTCACGCTGTGTTCAAGATTTAATTCTGTCTGGTGCTTACTGCGCTCGCCGCACTTTCCAATGTATGCCATCATGATATGCGAAACGTGTCGTATTAAATTTCTGTGTTTAGATGAGTATGATTACTGCTAGCTTTATTGCCCTTACACTTGCTGTGACATCACCGCCGCGCGAGCCGGATGGCGGCGGCCCCGCACCTAGAGTTGGAATCGATTACGATGCGGAATTACCGCAGCCCTTAGCACCATTGCTGCGCAAGACGTCAGGCCAACCACTTGAGCTTGCATTTCCGCTCCGAGCGCATACCAATAGCAAGGCGATAGCGGTCCACGGAATTGCAAACTTCGTCGATCAGTTAGATGCCTTTGATGCTATCGAAGACTATAACTGCGGACAGAGAACCTACGATTCAGATAATTACAACCACGATGCAATAGACTTTTTTACCTGGCCGTTTGGGTGGTGGCAGCAGGAGAATGACGAAACCGCTGTTGTGGCTGCCGCGCCGGGTGTGGTAACCCGAAAACGAGATGGCAATCCGGACAAGTCCTGCGATTTCACGGATCAATCTGCCAGGGCAAATTATGTGGAGTTGCAGCACGATGACGGCACAGTCACACGCTATTTGCATATGAAGAATGGCTCGCTCACCAAGAAATCAATTGGCGAGCGCATAGAGTCCGGTGAATACCTGGGCATAGTAGGAAGTTCTGGTCGGTCCTCAGGCCCGCACCTGCATTTCGCTATTTACGAGAACAATCAAGCGGTAGAGGCACGCAACGGGGCATGTAATGCAACAGCTACCGACATTACCTGGATTGATGAGCCACCATACTACGATTCAGGCCTCAATTTGCTGGCGACCCACGATGCGCCCCCAGACTTCCGTACCTGCCCTGAAACGGAGATAGTTAACCTGTCCAATAGGTTCGAACCCGGTGACGTTGTGTACTCCGCGGTCTATCTACGTGATCAGAGACAAGGGCAGGTAATCCAATACGAAATACGCGATCCAAATGATCATGTCTTTCAGCAGTGGACATCTTCACTAAACAACGTTGACCACTACGCTGCGTCTTATTGGTACTGGGGTGATCAGCTGCCAAACGATGCGCCAGAGGGGACCTGGGTGTTCGAGGTTACCTATGTGGGCCAAACGCACCAACACGCATTTGAGGTTGGCGATAGTGAAGAACCGCAGTTTGAGGCAGCACCAAGCTCGGCCAAGTTTGCGGGTTTATGGTTTGATGTTTCCAGGTCTGGGGAAGGCTTAAACATAATTCCTTCACCAGCGGGGGTTCTGGTTTACTACTTCGGCAGTGATCGTGAAGGCAATCGATTATGGCTCGCATCTGAGCTGCTCCAGGCAAACCTCACCAGTGAACAAACGTATGACTTGCGGCTATTCGATTCCAGTGGTGGGAACTTCACCGCGCCCATTGCTCCCAAACGCGGCCTATCCGAGTGGGGGACGATCTCACTGTCGTTTACGAGTTGCCAGTCTGGCAGCGCATTACTAACCGGCAAAGATGGCGAGCTTTTCATGGAACTGAGCAAGCTGTCTGGCGTTGCCGGTTCTGGTTGCGAACAATCCGATATGGATTTGGACAAGGCAACCTCTTTAAGCGGTCTTTGGTTTGATCCCGAAGTGCCTGGAGATGGATTTAATATCGTCGAAAGCGGTGCAGGTTCAACGCTGTTTTATTATGGATTCGATGAGCGAGGCTATCGACTCTGGCTTATCAGTGACACATTTGTAGCCCCAGACTCAGGTGAAACCACTGGCATCCCACTGTTCAAACTTGCCGATGGCGTGTTTGGGACTCCTGACGTTGAAAGCCTGGAAACTTGGGGTGAGGCGACATTACACCGAAGCAGCTGCAGCAGTATGCAAATCACATTAGATGGTCAGACCGGGCTACGAGATATCCCCGGTCAATCATTGGTTGGCATAGCTGGCCTGGAATGTTCGACTGAATAGATATTAGGCGTCACTCGCATGCAGTTACGTTGCATGCATCCGGCCGAGAGTACCGGCCGGATTTGCCAATTGATCTTCTCCCAGGCTACCTAAAAGGTTTGCCTAGAAAGGACTCAATCCCCAAAACATTGCAAAGCTGCCAAGGCCCACAGCTGCTAAGCCGGTGAGGATAAACCCTAGCGTTGACGCTTTCGGGGTTAAATAGGTAGAGCGGGAAGTGATTGCCACAAGAATGGTGAGAATTCCCGCAATACCGCCTGCAAGCAAGGCCCAGGCACCCCATACACCCCAGTCGACCAAACCAAAGAACAACACCACTTCGCTCGCCTTCGATGTGGCGGCGGCTGCAGCACCGACCACTGCCAGCCCGCCCACAGCCAATGTGCTGGCTACCCATGCCATGACTCGGGCCAATCCCGCGCGTTCGGCTCTGCGTCCATCTGCTATTCGAACCAGCGGGGCAAAGGTCAGGAACACAAATGCGATTAACGAGACTAGGGCAGAGAGACCTCCCCAGACTGCTGGGATAGCCAACTTTTTGGGCTCATCCGAAATTGCCATCATTTTCGGCGCAATTTTGGTTGCAAAGAACGGTGCCCATACGTCAGGCATTTGCATATCCGTCGCGCAGCGCTTATCCGGTGCAGCGGTAGGGTCGTCAAAAAACTTTGTCATCATAAAGCCTGCGCACGCTACTGACCTGGTGGGGCCATGTCCGGCATAAGGAAATTCCACGTAAGTCCCGTTCTCAAACCCAGGTAATATGGCCTTTGCATTGGGCGGCGGAGTGATGGGGTCCATATCGCCCTCAACAATTAGCGTGGGGATGTCGGTTTGAGTTGCGGTGTAGATATCAGCAGGGCGCTCGTTCAATCCAATCTCTGAACAAAGTTGTGCACGTCGATCCATGGATTCCCTTGTGCCCAGCGCCGCGCCAAGTATTGGATACTCGCTGAGTCCCTTCTTACTGGCTGCTGCAATGGCACGACTGTGGCCATCAATACACAAGATGGCATTTTGCATGCCAGGGCTGGAACCACCGAAAGCACCGCCGAAGCCCGCCAGCGCCTTGAACGCATCTTCATCTCGGGAAAGCACAGTGTCAGACCATGCGTAAATCAAGCCAGGTAGAGCCGGGTAATTAGACTGCTCGTACATGAGCGAGAAAGGCAGTAAAGCCACAATGTCGTGAAACACCGTGGCAGTGCCGCTGGGGAACACCTCGGTATCTTTTACCTCCACTGTAATCGGCTGATCTATTACCGACTGAGTGGCTTCTCGCAGTCGGCCAATAATGTCTGGATAGTTGTCCGCGCAGTCCGGCTGGGTGTTACACAATTCCTGCAGCTTTTCCAAATCGCGTACGTACCACTTTGCGACCCGCCAATGATCGTCGGACTCGTGAATCTCCAGCGGCATAATCGCATCCAGGATGGCTGCTTCTATCCCCTGCGGATCCTCTTTGAGGTACGCCTGTCCTAAAGTTGAGCCGTAGGAAATGCCCCACACATTCCAGGTATCAAAACCGAGTGCTCGCCTTAGTGCTTTAAAGTCCCGGGCATTTTCGGCGGTGTTGTAGCCTTCCAGGTCCACGCCAGCGGCGATTGCGTTGGTAACACAATCCGTTAAGTCCTGATTTGCGACTTGCTGGCTTTGCGCAAATGTTTCTGCGTTGTCAGCTGCGGGATTGCGGGAGTTGTACATGGGGCAAAAATCATCTGATATGCCGATGCCACGCTGCTCGATAATGTACAGATCGCGATAGTTGACCAGCGCGTTGTCTTTAAACCGTCTGACATAATTGTCTACCCGAGCACCAGGGCCACCGGTGAGATAGACCACCGAATCGGTACGCTTGGTCAGCTCCAGGCCTTCGGCATATTTGGCCATCTTTTCACCGATTTCCAGGTCTTCAACTCGACCTGCTTTGGCGTTGAGACGCACAACATGTAGTTCGATCATACGGGAATCAGGTTTCTCCCGATTTTCGGGTACTTCTAGCAGGAAGCAATCAATGTCGCCCGGCTTGTAGTCGATACTTCCCTTGAACGGGCAGATGATGGAGTCTAGTCGAAAAGTATCGCGAGCAAGTAAGTCGACAGGCTGTATCGTCGCTGCCTGAACTTCTGCCTGATTTGATTCCCCGGTCGCCGTTTCCAAGTCTGCTGCAGTTTCGGTTGTCTGTTCGGTTTGCGCCCCAGCTAAACCAAAAAAAATCAGGCCCACTGCTATACCAATCATGCGTTGCAACGACATCCCGCGCCCCTCTGCGTTTGGTTAAATTTGTGCTTATGATAGCGCAAATGATTGCGTAGGTAGCGCCTGCCAGCGCGTTTTGCCTACTACATGTCGAAGCGCAGCAAGCTTGTTGTTCGTCTCGGCAGGTTTTGTTTCTGACTCCCTTGTTTCCTCTCGTTCCAAAACTGCACGCCAGGGCAGGAAATTATATGTCCATATTCGTTGACATATAATTATATTTCTATTAGTCTAGACATATGGACATTAATCAAGCCACATTAGTTTTTGACGCGTTATCTCAGGAGACGCGATTGACTGCATTTCGGCTGCTGGTGCAAGCAGGGCCGTCCGGATTGGCCGCGGGCGCTTTGAGTGAACAGTTAGCGGTCCCTCACAACACGCTCTCGTTTCACCTAAAGCATTTAGCAAACGCTGGTGTGGTCGAAGCACGCAAAGATGGGCGCAGCGTAATCTACAGTGCTAACTATCTGGCTATGCGAGAGTTAATCGAGTTTTTGGTCAAAGACTGTTGCGGATCGGATGTCGCTAAATTCGAAGAAAATCAGCAGTCTGGCTGTGCTGTTATCGAGTTAAAAGACTGTTGTGACACAAATCGGTAGACGGATATAAGGAAAAATCATGAAGCGCTTACATATACACGTCGGAGTAGACGACTTAGAAAGCAGCGTTCGCTTTTACGGCACGCTGTTCGGTGCAACCCCAGCCAAGCTCACCGAAGACTATGCCAAATGGATGCTGGATGATCCAAAAATTAATTTTGCGATCTCAACTCGCGTCAAGGGCGGTGTTGACCATCTAGGAATTCAAGTAGATAACGAAGCAGAGCTGCAGGATCTGCGGGAACGCCTGGCCCAGGCAGACATGGCCACCTTCGATGAAGGAGAAACCAGCTGCTGTTACGCGCGTTCTGACAAAACCTGGGTAAGAGACCCTGCCGGAGTTGCCTGGGAAGCATATCGTACTATGGGAGATGTGGCGCACTTTCACGGCAAGGAGGACGTCAAAGACGGTTCTGCGGTCCGCGAAAAAGATGACCAAACAAGCGGTTGCTGCAGCCCCACCCAACAAGCTGCCAGTTGTTGCTAAATCCAAGCACTATTTGAGCGCAAGCTTTGATTGCTAATGTCACGCAGTGACGGCGACAAGCTTCTTTCTAAAGCGAAATGACTGTTAATTGAGTCACGCCCGGGCATCAAGCCGGGCGTGCATCTTATTTCAGGGGCCCTTTAGGCCTTTTCTATTTCGGGTTTAATGAACAACGCAAGAATGAGTCCACCTGTCAGCCATGCGCCAAACTCATAGAGCATGACGCCTAGCTCAAAGTCCACCGGCGCATAAAACCAGACCATATTGGAAGCGTGTGGCATAAATGCGGCTGCCGCAGCAAATACGGTTACAACCAACGCGCGTCTGCCAAAGCCGATCAAGCTGGGTTTGGCTAGAATTAGTAACATCGCCAGCAGAACGCTGGAGGTAAAATTGATAGCAAACCCGCCCAGAAATTTC
>CAZVYE010000205.1:0-6527 GCA_964630895.1 uncultured Gammaproteobacteria bacterium
CGTGAATTTCCG
Source organism: uncultured Gammaproteobacteria bacterium (assembly GCA_964630895.1). Lineage (GTDB taxonomy): Bacteria > Pseudomonadota > Gammaproteobacteria > Xanthomonadales > SZUA-38 > CAZVYE01. The sequence continues at coordinate 13 of CAZVYE010000205.1, forward strand.
AGACGACATCTACGCTCGTGATGAGGAGCAACAGAAAAATGCGTAAGTCAGCGCTTCAAACAAAGCCTGTTCCAAGCGTGGACGGGCATACAAAAAGCAGTGCGCTGCAGTTAATTTTAGGCATTGTGATTACAGGTATATTGGCTTCCAGCCTGCTCTCATTGAGCCGCGCGCAAACCACTACAGCGGACCCAGAGGCCTGGTTTAAGCTGGATCGTGCTACACCGGAGGTACCAAAACCCCAGCCTATCAACGAAAAGGAGCTCGGTCCCCATGATCTTCAAGCCAGTGTGCTAGAGCAATTAATCGCTGACGAAGGAATTTTTCAGCTCCCTGGAAATAATGTTGGGCTTAGGGAACTCGTTAAAGATTTTTATCACGAGCGAGACTATCGCTTGGCTTGGTCCAAAGCGGCATTAACCAGTACCAGCCTGAAAGAACTCATTGATGCGCTGAGTCGAGCAGGGGAACATGGTCTGAGTGTGCGTGACTACGAACTCGAGGGCGTAAACGCGCTGGTAGAGCAGCTGCACAGCGTTTCTCCCGATGGCGAGCTTTATCCTGAACTTACCACTGCTGCTGAATTAGACATTCGTGCCAGTATGGCTGCCTTGGCGTTTGCCAGGGACTTGGTGGTTGGGCGCTATCGTCCTGAGACTGTCGAAAAGCGAGCAGAAGTAGAAATCGAAGCTCCTGCCTATGCTGGTTTTGATTTGCCCAAGTGGCTCGAGCAAGGCCTTGTGAACGAGGACCTCGGCACCCGATTGCAGGAATTGGCTCCGTCACATCCCCAGTATGTTGCCTTACAGCAGAAGCTGGCAGAGCTCTATGATCAGGAGTGGCAGCAGCTTCCGGCAATTTCTTTGCAAGACGGCATCTTGCATAAAGGTGATCGGAGCAAACAAGTCCCTACCTTGGTCGAGCTCATTGGCAAACAATGCTCAGAATGCCAGCCTGCTGTAGCAGAAATTGATCCAGATTCTGAACATTTTAGTAGTGCCGTGGAGTCCGCCGTCAAAACCTACCAGGAAGAAAATGGCTTGGAGGCCGACGGAATCGTGGGGCCTGCGACGGCGGTGGCACTGAATATGAGTGTGCCAGATAAGATTGAGCGAATTAGATTGAACCTGGATCGGTGGCGCTGGCTTCCACGCGACCTGGGTTCGGAATACATCATGGTTAATATCCCAGAATACCGATTGACCCTGGTAGAAGAAGGGCAATCCTCCATTACCATGCCGGTAATCGTAGGTAAATCAGAAAGCCCGACGCCAGTATTTATGGACGACCTGGAATACCTGGTTTTTCAGCCCTATTGGAATGTGCCTTACAGCATTGCATCTGAGGAAATTCTGCCAAAAGTACAAGAAGATCCGTCTTACCTGGAAGAGAAGAGCTTCCAGGTTCTTGACGGTCGAACTGTTATCCCGCCATCGGAGATTGACTGGGAATCCTATGATCGCACGTCTCTGGATGTGCGCTTCCGTCAGACCGCGGGACATCACAATGCCCTGGGTTTGGTGAAGTTTATCTTTCCAAATGAATATAGCGTTTATCTGCACGACACCAATGCGAAAAGCTTGTTTAAGCGATCCAAGCGAGCTTTCAGCCACGGCTGTATTCGTGTAGCCAAGCCCCAAAAACTGGCAGAAAGGTTACTTGCAATCAGCAAAAAACGCGCTGAGCGAGCCGCGGAGCTTTTGGCCAGCGATGCGCGTGAGCGGGTAAATTTGAACAAGCGCGTACCCGTTTACATCACCTACTTTTCTGCATACGTAAACGACGATCAGAAGCTGGTACTAAGACCGGATATTTACGGCATGGACGAAGCAGCAAAAGAAGTTTTGGTTGAGGCTGGGCGCGACACGATGAGTGCAAACAAAAGTGTCGCTTCGCTGCCAGTCGGTCTCGGTCCGCAAGCACAGACAATATATTGATTGCCGACCACGTAAACTTTCAATCTATCAATCTGGGCCGCAGAAGCGGTCTCAAATTTAAGGTGTCCTATGTTTTTTAGAACTTTATGGTTGGCCGCGTTGGCCTTGTTTTTCACCATCGGGTCGCTGTATGCGCAAACCAAGCACAAGGACGTCGGGTATATTCCGCCCGAGCAGCGGGCCGACGCTGAAAAGGCCGAGTTCTCTCTGAAATTTATGGACGAGGTTTCTTCCTACGATGTGATTGGAATATTTGTCATGCCCGATCAAGAGGTGACGTTTGAGACCTTGTTTGAGCGGGAAGAGACCGACTACACGTTCGGTTGTCCGTCCGAGTCCGGCACCCTGGACGAGCTAGCAGGCAATAAATGGCGCTGGACGGCGCCCTCAGAGCCTGGCTTCTATCCAATGACCGTCACCGCAGATCGGTCGGGGCATACGGTTAAAGTGAACGCGTTTGTAAAAGTTCCGGAATCTCAGGCCAAGGGTGGCAAGCTAAATGAATTTCGAGTTGGTAGTTATCCCTCTGATGATGAGTTCGGTAAAAAGGCCAACTACGAAAAACCCGATGGCTTTATCGAAGTCAATGAGGAAACGCACAAGGTCATGATTTCACCCCACTTCACGTTGGGCCAATTTGTCAGCAAACAAGCCAGCAACTTCCCGAAATATGTTTTCTTACGCGAACGCTTGCTGTTAAAGCTCGAGCTGCTCTATAGAGAATTTAATGAGGCCGGCTACGACGTAGAAGATATTCACATCATGAGTGGCTATCGCACGCCGTTCTATAACAAGTCCATCGGCAACGTAAAGTTTAGCCGGCACGTTTTTGGAGATGCTGCCGACATATTTGTCGACAATGATGGCAACACTCGTATGGACGACCTTACTGGAGATGAGAAGAGCGATTTGTCTGACGCTCAGGCGCTCGCAAGAGTCGTAGAGAACCTATTTGATGAGGCGCGCTACGGGCCCTTTATTGGCGGGCTAGGCATCTACGGACCCGCGCCCCATCGAGGACCCTTTATCCACGTAGACACTCGTGGATACAAAGCACGCTGGACCAGTCCCTGATTGCTGTGGCGATAAGTCTTATGAGTAATTTAGCTATGAGTTTTCTTTGGGTGTTTGTCAGGAATCAGGTGTCGTGATTTCTCCTCGAATGAAAAAACTAATGTGGTGGAGCGCTGGTCTTGCGGCGTTGGCAACGCTGGCCGTGACGTTGATCTATCTAAACCTCACAACCAACCGGACCTTCACCGACCTGCCAAAATGGGTTGCATACGACACAAATTCGGAGGTGTTTGAACGCAGCCTGGAAAGCTTGCTGGGCCCGCCTGTTGTAGCCGGAAACGACGTCACGCCTTACGACGATAGCAAAGACATTCTAGACGGCATGCTTGCGGCAATTCAGCAGGCCGAACATCATGTTCATTTTGAAACATACATATTTTCAGGCGATCGAATCGGTCAACGCTTTATTGATGCATTCTCTGAGCGCGCACGCGCTGGCGTCGACGTCAGAGTCATCCTGGATTGGATGGGCACGTCAGAGTTCAGCGACCAGCAAAAACAGCAGCTGGATGACGCGGGGGTGCAATGGGAGTTTTACCGCCCGCTAAAGTGGTATCACCTGGAAGAAACCAATGAGCGCACGCACCGTAAAATACTTGTCGTCGATGGTGTTGAGGCCTGGGTAGGTGGCGTAGGAATTAGCGCTTTGTGGCCAGATGAAAACTACCGGGAGCTGCATTTTCGAGTGCGCGGTCCAATAGTGAATCGAATCCAGGGCATATTTGCCGATAACTGGATGAAAACCCATAAGCGCATCATTTCAAATCCTGAGTTCTTCCCGAGCTTGCAGCCCCAGGGCGATATGTTGGTGCAGGCGTTCAAGAGTTCCGGCAACCCTAACAGTGAAAACGTACGCATGTCCTTTGCATTGCTAATCGCAAGTGCGCGAGACAGCATCCGCATCGGCACGCCGTACTTTGTCCCGGATAAAGCCTTGTTGGGTGCGCTGGTAGATGCACGCGACCGGGGCGTAATGGTCGAAGTGGTCGTGCCAGGCAAAAAGAACGATTCAGATTTGGCGCGTTGGGCAACCCGCGCCACGTGGGGTGAGCTACTGCGTAACGGTGTGGAGATTTACGAATACCAGCCACACTTTTATCACAGCAAACTGCTCATCGTCGACGATCGCTGGGTTTCCGTTGGTTCGGCAAACTTTGATAAGCGATCTTTTATGTTTAATGACGAGAACAACATTAATGTGAAATCCAATACCCTTGCTCGAGAGATGATTGCGATTTTCGAAGAAGACAAAACCAATTCAAACTCGGTCAGCTTGGAGGCCTGGGAAAATCGGCCATGGCAAGAGCGAATTGCGGAAGCCTGGGCCAGAATGCTGTCGGGGCAACTCTAAGGCTATTGCGTCGCCAGCTAAGTCTAGCTCGGCTTGACCCGATCTAATCGGGCCTAGCCGGGCAAGAATATTCGTACCACCAAGCCACCATTGGTCCGATTGCGCAGGGATATGCGTCCATCGTGAGCCTCCACAATTTCTCGTACCAATGAAAGCCCAATCCCGCTGCCGCTTCGTTTTGTTGAGTAAAAAGGAACCAGTGCGTGGGCCAGCGTTTCTGGTGACATTCCGGTGCCACGATCACGTACGTCAATAACAAAAGCCTCGCCAGTGTCATGTACGCTGAGTTCTGGCGATTCTTCGGATGTCTCGGTCTGGGCTTCGTTTGCGTTCTTGAGGAGGTTGATAAGTGCCTGCTCAAATTGTGCCCGGTCTATTTTGGCGGTACGAGTTGGCAAAGTACCAACGACGCTGAACTGGATGAGATCTTCTATGTCCTGAACTAACTCCGACCAGACCACCGGTTCAAGTCTGGGCGTGGGCAGCCTTGCGAACTCTGCATAGCGCTCGATAAACCCTGCCAAATGTTTGACTCGCCCGGACAGAGAATCCAGTGCATGCAGCAAACGTTCCGTATCCCCCCGTTCGACCAGAACCTGACTGGAATGCAGCATTGAGCTGATTGGCGCAATAGAATTGTTGAGCTCGTGGCTGATGACGCGAATTACCTTCTTCCACGTCGCCACTTCCCTGCGGTTGAGTTCCCTGGTGAGCTGTTGCAACAGCAGCAAGCGATGATCTCGGCCATTGAGCCGAAAATGTTTGTGGTTGAGCAGGAATACCTGCTGGTCGCCAGATTCGTCTTCCACGTTAAAGAGGCCACTGCGTAACGCGGCAAGTGCGGCCTGCGCGTTTCCATTTTGCTTTCTGACAACCTCATCCCAGCGCAGGCCCTCGAGCTTGCGGCCCTGGAACAACAGCTTGCGTGCCGCCTCATTGGAATAAGAAACGCGTTCTTTCTGGTCCAGCAGAACCATCGCAAGCGGCGAAGTCTGGATCACCGTATCCAGCAGCAATTCGCGGTGATGCAAATCTAGTCGCTGATCCCGCAACACCGTGCCAGCCAGGTTAAATTGGTCCAAGAGCGCATCTAATTCTGGGAACCCACTGGCAGCTACGCCAACTGAGAAATCACCTTCTCCAAGTCCGGATACGGCGGTTGCCAGTGCTCGCAGTCGGGCATGCACCGGTCGAAGCAGGAATCGGCCGAACACCAGACTGACAGTTAACGCTGCGGCAAGTGCCAGGCCGTAGCTTGGCCATACTCCCAGCGACAAGTTCTGAAAGGCAAACATGGCCACGGCTGCGCCGGCAATCGCGCCCAGAGCGGCGGTAAGAATGACTACTGCAGTGAACGACTTGAAGGGCATGGGGCAGAGATTGCCTGAAATACTGGGCCGAGTGAAGGGCGATTTGCCTTAGCTTTCTATGCCGTACTTTTCCATCCGACGATACATGGCCTGCCGGCTCAGGTTAAGCTCTCGCGCAGCGCGCGCGACAACGCCTTCGTGCTGCGCCAATGCTTGCCGAATATCCTGTTCTTCGCGAGATGTGCCGGGCGCGCTGACGGCGCCTTCCAGCCCCAGGTCTTCAGGTTGAATGGCCTGTGCTTCGGCCATTACGCAAGCCCGCCGTATGCAGTTTTCCAGTTCGCGTACATTTCCGGGCCAGTTGTGCTCGGTCAAGGCTGCTTCTGCTGCTGGTGAAAGCTGGTGCGCCTGGTCTAAAAAATGCCGCGCCAGTGGCAGTATGTCTGCGCGTCGATCTGCCAGGGGCGGTATTTCCAGGCTTACCACATTAAGTCGATAGAACAAATCTTCTCGGAACGTGCCGTTCGCGACTGCCTGGGGCAAGTTTTCGTTGGTGGCGCTTACGACTCGGGTGTTGACTCGCAGTGTCTTGGAAGAACCCAGGCGCTCTAACTCACCGGTTTGCAACACTCTCAGTAGTTTTGCTTGCCCCTCTAATGGCAAATTGCTGATTTCATCTAGAAACAAGGTGCCGCCGTCGGCAAGTTCAAATCTGCCCTGCCGGGTTTTGTTGGCACCGGTATAGGAGCCCGCTTCGGCGCCGAACAGTTCGGCCTCGATCAGCGACTCGGGCAGTGCGCCCGCGTTCACGGTGACAAATGGTCCACCTTTGGCCGGGGAATT
>CAZVYE010000206.1:0-6408 GCA_964630895.1 uncultured Gammaproteobacteria bacterium
AAAACGTGACAACGAATTTAATTTATTTTTGTGAGGGCCAATGATTCGATATTTTTGGGTTTATTAGAGGCTGTGCGGAGTCAGTTCAGAGCCGGGCTGACGTGGCCAGCGTCAGCCCGAATAAGCGTGTTCGCGGAGCTATTCGGTGTTTAATCTAAGGCGAACTCCATAGTTTGTTCGACGGTGGCGCGCTTCAATCCTGGTTTGAACTCCCACTGCTCGAATGCTGCCATGGCCACTTGATCAAAGACGCCTTCCGGGTGTGCTTGGGTTACGCGAATATCAGACAAGCTTCCATCTGCCTCAACTTCTGCGGCCAGGGTCACCCAGCCTTCGACGCGTTCTTTTGCGGCATTTGCCGGATACTTGGGTGCAACCCGTTTTACCGGATACAGCTCGGAGTCACTTGGTACATATCCAGACTCTGGCGGGGATGGCGGTGCCGGGTTTTCGGGGTGTGCCGCCGGTGCGGGATCGGAAAGAGTGGGTGCAGGTGCTCGTTCCGGCGCTGGAGGCTTGGATGGGACCTGTTGCGCCTTAACGCTGACTGCTGGTGCTGGCAACTCGTCTGACGTTGCGGCCCAGGCTGCAACGGTCCACAACGAAGCCAGGATAACCATGGCTGTTGGGATTATGGAATGAGAGGTTTCAGGGCCTTTCAAAATTTGCATAATTCTACTCCGGGTAAAAGAGGTGGCGCTGCAATAAGCAGCGTTGTTGTTTGCTGCACTTGGTAGCGATAAAAGATGACGAGCATAAGCCGCAGGCGATATGTGCCCATGCCGGCTCAGGGCGAACTGATCGCAGTCCGCTTCCTGATCCAGCCATAAGGCTTTACGCGCAATGTGTACCAGTGGGTTGGGCCAACAAAGTGCCTGGATGCAGAGTGCTACGAAGCGTTGCGCCACATCAAAGCACTGAATATGACGCTGCTCGTGCGCGATTACGGCCTGGCCCAATCCGCTGTCCCAGTCATAGCCCCGAGGAACCAGAACTTTACGACGAAATATACCGATGCAAACCGGGCTGTTGAGGTTCGGAGACTCGTACAATTCTGTGTTTGTAGACTCTATTCGAGGTCCGGTTGGGAAAGCGATTGATGTGCTGCGCAGGCTGGCAATCAGTCGGATAAAAAGAAACAGCGCTCCCACAGCCCACAGCGCGATTAGGAATGTACTTAGCGTGAGACCATTCGTGTGACTCTCAAATATCACTACCGAAGGCAAAGCAAGCAGCTCTCCTCCCGACGCCAATGCGGTAGGCTTAATCGGTGCAGTTATAAAGCTCAGAGGCAGGGCAAGGAGTGCCGGAAACCAAATCCAGCGTAGCGGATAATTCCACTGCAAACGATGACAAATCCAGCGCAGCGCAAGTATGGCAATCAAGGCGATACTTATCAGGACATTGATTCGGACAAGCCATTCAGCCATTGTCTTGCTCCCATTGAGAAATAAGCGATTTTAGTGACGCGATATCGTCGGAAGACAGCTGCTCGTCCTCTACAAACGCAGCAACCAATGGCGCAGCTTTTCCACCGTACAGCTTTTCGATAAAGGATCGATTCGCAGCGCGTCGATAATCCGCTTGATCAATTTTTGGAAAATACTTGAGCGGGCGCCGATTACCTTTGCTGGCAACAAATTTCTTGCTAACAAGGCGACTGAGCAAGGTCTTGATTGTGTTGTTGTGCCAATCCGTTTGCGACTGCACACGCTCGACAACCTCCGCGCCGGTTGCTTCTCCGAGCTCCCAAAGCGCGGTCATGACGACCAACTCGGAATCTGAAATTGTTTGCATAAGACTACACCTGTAGTTTTGGCATAGACTACAGGTGTAGTTTTGAATGTCAAGCTTTTAATAGCTGCTTAGAACAGCTCGTTAGTGACCGCCTTGAGCTCTTGACAAACTTTGAACAGGAAATCGTCTAGCGCAGAGGATTTACGCCACACCATGGCGACTTCTCGGTTGGGAGAGGGGGCTGCAAATGGGATGGTAGTCAGCGTATCGCCGTCATTGCCGGGCTGCAATGCCAGTTTTGGCAGTAGCGTCATACCGACGTTGGCCGCAACCATATGACGTAGCGTCTCCAGACTGGTCGCTCGAAACCCGGTGCGTTCCGTGGCGCTGGCTAGATGGCAGACATCGAGTGCCTGATCACGAAGACAGTGACCTTCTTCCAGCAACAGAATTGTGTGCTCACGCAAATCCTCTACGGATACTTGCTGTCGTTTACTCAGCGGATGGCCTTTTGGAACGGCCAAATAGAATGGTTCGCTAAACAGCGTTTCACAGCGTAATGATGGATCGTGAATTGGCAGAGCGAGCAGCGCAGCATCAATACGGCCGTCGTGCAGACGTTGCAGCAGGGTTTCAGTCTTTTCTTCAACCAACAACAGTTCAAGCTCTGGAAAACGCTGCGTAATCGCTGGCACGATGTGTGGCAGTAAATAGGGGCCAAGGGTTGGAAATGCCCCTAAACGCAACGTGCCGGCCTCAGGGTTCTTGGTGCGGCGAGCTATTTCCTTGAGCTGTTCAACATCTCGCAAAATCCACTGGGCCCGTTCCGAAATCACCTTTCCTACTTCGGTCAGCATTACTTGCTTAGGTGCGCGCTCGATAAGTTGCACACCCAGTTGTTCTTCGAGCTTCTTTAACTGCGTGCTTAGCGTGGGTTGGCTTACAAAGCACGCTTCGGCAGCTTTACCAAAATGGCGGGTCTCAGCCAGCGCTACCAAATATTGGAGTTCTCTTAGGGTCATAGCTCCAGCCTATTGCTGTGATAAATACAATTCATTGGATCAATCATAAGCAATAGCCTAATTTAATGTCCGTGACAAAAACAACAACTGGTAAGCAACAATTTTTAAGGAGACTCTTAATGCTTAGTGTAGGTGAAAAATTCCCCAAATTTTCTTTGAAAGCCACCGTGTCGACGAATCTGGAAGATGCCTTTGAGGATATCTCTAACGAAACATACTCGGGCAAGTGGCTTGTGGTGTTTTTCTACCCGAAAGATTTTACCTTTGTGTGCCCCACCGAAATTAAGGCGTTCGGCGATCTGAATGGAGATTTTGCAGATCGAGACGCGCAGGTGCTGGCGGGCAGCGTCGACAGCGAATTTGTCCACTTAGCATGGCGCAAGGACCACGACGATCTAAGAGATTTGCCGTTTCCAATGCTGGCAGACGTGAAGCGCGAGCTGTCTTCAGACTTGGGCATTCTGGACAAAGATGAGGGCGTGTCGCAGCGAGCTACTTTTATTGTAGATCCAGACGGAATCATTCGTTTCGTATCGGTAACCGATCTAAATGTTGGACGAAATCCGAAAGAGGTATTGCGCGTGCTGGACGCGTTGCAGACCGATGAGCTTTGCCCGTGCAACTGGACGCAAGGCGAAGATACTTTGAAGGCTGCATAAGCAGGTCCGCAAAACTTTATGTTCAATGTGCTGGGGTAATTAAATTTACCCCAGCGAATCAAAGTAATAGGAGTTATCAATGAGCTTAGACACGATCAAGGAACGCATACCAGGCTATGCGAAGGATCTGCGGTTGAATCTATCCAGCGTGCTCACCGAAGAAGGCGCACCGGGGCTAAGTCAGAAGCAGATATTTGGTATTGCTTATGCGTCTGCTCTGGGGAGTCGAGATAAGTTACTGGCCAATGATCTGCTCAAACATGCCGGGGACGCACTTGCCGAGCAGGATATGGAAGCCGCGAAATCTGCCGCAGCCATTATGGGTATGAACAATATTTACTATCGCTTCCTGCACTTAAGCAGCAATGATAAATACAAGACCATGCCCGCCCAACTAAGAATGACTGCTATTGGCAGTCACGGTGTTGATAAAGTGGATTTCGAGCTGTACTCGCTGGCGGTCTCTGCAATAAATGGCTGCGGCATGTGCGTGGATTCGCACGAAAAGCAGCTGCAAAAAGCCGGTGTGAATGAAACCGCCATACAGAGTGCAATTAGAATTGCTTCAGTGGTGCATGCCATTGCGGCTTTAGACACACCCATAGCCGCGTAGATTTTGAGTCCGAACCAAGGTACCCGCCTATCAGAGTTTTTTTGACCTTGGCGGCGCAATCCGGATAATTGCTCTCCCTGCCATATTTCCGGTCATCCTCCATTGCGCCGCCAAATCCAACAAATTTGTCTTTTCATCCTGGTCTACCTGTCTGCCATTGGCGCTGGGAATGCGGCCGATAGCGCTGAGCAAATTGAATTAACTGGCGGCGACCAAATCGAGCTTCCCGATTGGCTTTATCCCGCAGCGATTCAACATCTCACTTTTAATGAATCTGGCACTAGTGTCTGGCTGGCAAAGGATAATGTCCTGCATGTCGGTGCTGCCGGCAAACCATTACAAAGCATCCAGGCAATTACGCTGCCAGAAGGGCAGATACGAAAAATACGGTGGAGCGGATCGCAATCCGTGTTGGTAACGCTACGCCAACATAACCAGCAAGACGTTCTCTATTCTGTGCATTTGGACCTTGAAGAGGTTAGCCAGCTCTACCACCAGCCGCTGGTGGCCGGATTTGGTCTTCGAGTGCTTGCGAGGGACGGCGATGAGTGGCTGGTAGCGGTTCCAGGTGCCGTTCCAGATGAACCAGATATTGTCGCAGTACACAATCGGCACGGGACCCATCGCTATGTCTTAATCAATCCAGGTAAAGTCTTTCGCTGGTACGTTGACGAGCGTGGCGAAATCACAGCTGGCCATCGCTGGCGGGCTGCCGGCAGTGATATTGAGTATGAACTGATCTGGCGGGAAGGTACGGGGCTACCATGGCGAACTGCTTACAAATACCGATTGGGAGAGCTTGATCTACGGGTTCGCAGGGTTTCTGCGGCAGGTCAATATTTTGAAGTGTTGACCCATCGAGCCAATAATCAAAGCGCCCTGGAGCGAATTGATTTTTCAACTGGCAGGAATAAACCCATATTGCAGCGTGCTGGAGCCGCGATTCTAGCCGCTCGGGAATCAGGTAGAAACTGGCTAATTAAGACCCATACAAGCGGCGAAAATCGCTGGGAAGCGCTTGAGCCTAGTGCACTGGCGAATCTGCCTGAGCTGGGTCGACAGCGTTTGTATGAGGGCGAAGATGGGTCGGCCGTTGTTTACGAACAAAGCTGGCATGACACCGGGACGTATACCAAATTACGAGCCGAAGGGGATAGCCAGGTTTTGGGGACCAGCTACGCGAAAGGTCCCGAGCTATCTCATGCGACGAGAGAACTGTTCCGGTTCAAGGCCCGTGACGGGCTCATGCTTCATGGCTTTGTATCTCGGCCCGCGGGTGCACAACAGTTGCCCGGTGTTTTGCTCATTCATGGCGGACCTTGGAGTCATGATGCCATGCGATTTGACGCAGAGGCGCGGTTACTGGCCGATGCCGGGTTCGCTGTTATCCAGGTGAACTTTCGGGGCAGCGCTGGGTTAGGTTTTGATTTGAGAGAAGCAGGGCGAAGAGCCTGGGTCTCAGGCATGCAGCAAGACTTAATCGACGCCCTCGATTTCTCACGGCGCAGCGGCTGGATCGGGGAGCGAGTGTGCGCGATGGGCAGCAGCTATGGTGGTTTTGCCGGACTCCTGTTGGCGACTCACGATGAAGCAAAAATTGATTGCGTAATAGCCCGCGCCCCGGTTACCAATCCGGGTGAACAAATCGACCATTTTCGTGCGATTAAGCGAAACCGTGCAGTGGCGGAATGGCATGCCATGGTCGGTCACCCTGCAGTAAACGGCGAATTGTTTGCACGCGCAGATCTCGAAGCGCGCGCGACCGAAATAGAGGTACCAATTCTGTTGGCTCACGGCAGCGCTGATTTGGTGGTGCCCCCGAAACAAAGCAAAGCGCTGCTTGCAGCTCTTCCGCAAGACCGGACCCATTGGATAGATTTGCCTGGAGAAGCGCATACATTACGTGAGCCGGAAAATATCACTGCGTTTTATCAACAGGCATTGGTTTTTCTTCAAAGGCACCTTGCTAACGGCAACTAGGCTGGCCCTGAAACAGCCGTTGCCGGTACAATGCGCGCTTTTGTGATCATGGCAGCTGCAATGCAAACCGTCTTAACTGGTATCACCACTTCGGGTAGCCCCCACATTGGCAATTACGTTGGCGCGATCAAGCCGGCTATTGCGGCGAGCCGCACCGAAGACATTCGTTCGTATTTTTTCCTGGCTGATTATCATGCGCTGATCAAATGCCAGGATCCGCAAGCGGTAAAGCAATCTACGCTGGAAATCGCGGCTACTTGGTTGGCGCTGGGTCTGGACCCGGACAAGGTTACGTTTTACCGGCAGTCGGATATACCCGAAATTCCCGAGCTGACCTGGATGCTGCAGTGTGTCTGTGCCAAAGGTCTGATGAACCGCGCCCATGCTTATAAGGCAG
>CAZVYE010000207.1:0-6405 GCA_964630895.1 uncultured Gammaproteobacteria bacterium
ACGGTTCTCCGGCCGGGATGCCGAACTGGGGCACGTCAGGTGAGCTGAGCGAAGTTGATATCGATATCCTCGCACGCTTCCTGCAGCATGCACCGCCGGAACCACCGGAGTGGGGTCTGGCCGAGATGCGAGAAACCTGGAATGTGCTGGTGGCACCAGAAGATCGCCCCACCAAGCCGCAGCATGACCGAGACGTTGAAAACTTTTTCTCAGTCACTCTGCGAGATGCGGGACAGGTGGCAATCATCGACGGCGATACCAAAGAAGTCGTCTCCATCGTTCCTACCGGATACGCCGTGCATATATCTCGCCCGTCTGCGTCCGGCCGCTACATGTTTACCATTGGACGCGATGCTCGCATCGACATGATTGATCTCTGGATGAATCCGCCTCAGCGGGTTGCTGAAATCAAAATCGGACTGGAAGCCCGCTCCGTCGAAACGTCCAAATACAAAGGCTACGAAGACAAGTTCGCCATCGGCGGAGCCTACTGGCCGCCTCAATATGTAGTGATGGATGGCGACACCCTGGAGCCGCTAAAAGTCGTATCAACTCGCGGCATGACGGTGGATACACAGGAATACCATCCCGAGCCCCGCGTCGCGGCCATTGTGGCTTCCCACCAGCATCCGGAATTCATCGTCAACGTGAAAGAAACCGGACAGATTCTGCTGGTCAACTACGAAGATGTGAATGCGCTGAAAGTAACCACGATCGGGGCAGCTCGTTTCTTGCATGACGGTGGTTGGGACCGCACCCAGCGCTACTTCCTCACCGCGGCAAACAAGTCCAACAAGATTGCTATCGTGGATTCCAAAGACCAGAACCTGGAAGCATTGGTAGACGCGCATGAAATCCCACATCCTGGTCGCGGAGCCAACCTGATGGATCCAGATTTTGGGCCGGTTTGGGTTACCAGCGCTTTGGGCAGTGACGAAATTACATTCATCGGTACCGACCCGGAAAACCATGCAGATAACGCCTGGAAAGTGGTGCGCAAGCTGCACGGCCAAGGTGGTGGTTCACTGTTTGTTAAATCACACCCCAAATCGACCAACCTCTGGGTAGACACACCGCTACATCCCGATGCTGCCATCAGTCAAAGCGTCGCCGTGTTTGATGTGAATAACCTGGACGGTGGTTTTGAAGTGCTGCCCATCGCCGAATGGGCTGACCTTGGCGAGGGTCCTAAGCGGGTCGTGCAACCAGAGTTCAACCGTGCTGGCGACGAGGTCTGGTTCTCGGTCTGGAACGGCCAGGATCAAAACTCTGCACTGGTGGTTGTCGACGATAAGACGCGCAAGCTAAAGCACGTCATCAAGGGCGACAACATTGTCACGCCAACCGGCAAGTTCAACGTATACAACACGGTGCACGACGTGTATTAGCCAGCCACCAACACTGCAGCCTGGTCAGGGATCACCCATCCTCCGAGTCCCTGGCCGGGCTGCAGCCTGACCTTGTGATGCAACCGGTTCGCCAGGCTCCATTTGGTTAACGCCAGGCAACCAAAGGAAGGCAAATTTATGTGTACTCGCAAACCTTTCCGCTCCGCTTCGATGCTTGTGTTGTTTGGACTGTTGGGGAGCACATCCGTGATCGCTGCTGATCTGGCCGAAGCATTAACTGCGGGCGAAGCGTCATTAAACCTGCGCTACCGCTTGGAACTGGTAGAAGATGATCGCTTTTCTGAAGATGCAGAAGCATCCACACTTCGGGTCCGCCTGAACTACCTTACCGACAGCTGGAATCAGTGGCAGGGCATGATTGAGTTTGATCATGTCATGGAAGTAGGGCTGGACGACTTCAATAGCGGCGCTGGAACCTCCAGCCTCAACCGCGCCGTGTATCCCGTCGTAGCAGACCCTGACGGCAGTGATCTCAACCAGCTTTGGCTGCGACGGTCATTTGGTGACGACGGCCAGTTCACCATAGGTCGTCAGCGCATCTTGCTCGACAATCAGCGCTTCGTTGGCGGCGTTGGCTGGCGCCAAAACGAGCAAACCTACGATAGTGCCAGCGTGCGCACCACTATGGGAGGAGGCTCGTTGTTCTATGCATATGTCACCAACATTAATCGCATCTTTGGCAACGATGTGCCAGCCGGCGACCATGACCACAACTCCCACCTGATCCATGCCAGTTGGCCAATAGGCGAGATCGGGTCGCTAACCACATACGGCTACCTGCTGGACAACGATGATGCGCCAAGCCTGTCCTCCGACACATTGGGCGTGCGGTGGAGCGGCAAATTTGATCTGCAGCAGCGCGAGATTCATTACTTGTTGGAATTCGCTCACCAAAGCGATAGCGCAGACAATCCAGCGGACTACTCCGCCAATTACTACAGGCTGCAGGGTCAAGTACCGGCGGGCCCGGTGCAGCTATTAGGCGGTGTTGAAGTCCTGGAAGGTGATGCCGATCAGGCGTTTCAGACGCCATTGGCTACGCTGCACGCATTCAACGGCTGGGCGGATCAGTTTCTTGCCACTCCGGTTAATGGCTTACAGGACGTGTTTGTGGGTGCCAGCGGCAAATGGCAGCGCTATGGCTGGCAACTGATAGCGCACGATTTTGAGTCGGAGATCGGTAGTGACGATTTTGGTAGTGAAATAGATGCCTCTATCGCCTGGAAATATGGCAAAGAATCTCGCTACGGACTGCTGGTAAAAGCCGCATTTTTTGACGGCGACAACGGCCGCGCTGACGTCAACAAACTCTGGTTTATGTGGCAGGCAGGCTTCTAGTCGCCCAGCCTTCTCTGAGCCTGCTCGATAGCGCCGTCGCCATATCCCAAGTGGGTATCGGCACGGCGCTTTTGCTATCTGTGCAATTAACTCTTTCTGGATTCTGCCCTCTCTGACCGTTCGCTTTTTCCACCAGCGGCATTTTCCACGGTAGTAATCTTTATCACGGAGAAGCACAGTGGCTCGTTTTGGACTGAAATTTTGCACAGCAATCGGATTGTTTATCACGGCAGGGACGCTCCACGCCGTGCCGCTAGATTATTCTTTTTCGTATCAAGGCAGACTTACTGCTGATAGCGCCGACGCTCTGGGCCTGTACGATTTTCAGATCTGCCTGTTTGATTCCACGGATGGCGCCGTGCCGCTGGATTGCGCCCCAGACTTTAGCGATGTCCCGGTAGAGGACGGGCTGTTTGCGTTGCAATTGGACTTCGGTGCAATGGCATTCATGGGGGAGGAGCGATTCTTGGAAATTCGCGTGCGAGAGGCCACCGAATCCGGCTACACCATCCTTAGTCCAAGACAGCTCATTCGACGCGTACCCGAAGCGACTCACGCTGCTTTTGTAGCCTGGGAGGGCATCGAAGGCATACCTGCAGACATTGCCGACGGGGATGCAGACTCTGGCGGTACGGTAACAAGCGTGTCTGCTGGTAGTGGGCTGCTCGGCGGTCCCATAACCACTTCCGGCTCGCTGTCCTTGGACACCAGTGCGGTGCAGTTGCCCACCACCGCCGCATGCACCACGGGCACCTATCTGACATCCATTAATCCGGACGGCAGCACGTTATGCAGCGCTATTACCGGCGTCGACCCTGACCAGAACTTCTCCATAGATACCCGCGGCGGCGACACGTTTCGCATCACGCCCAGCACCATCGATGACTTTTCCATGCCGGCACAGCCAGCTTCCGCCTCCGTAATTGCGGGCAGTCCCGCCAACACTGTTAGTGCAGGTGTCGAAGGCGCAACCATTGGAGGTGGCGGCGCGCAGGGCCCAGACTTAAGCGATGATGTGGACACAACGGAAGGTCCAAACTCGGTAATTGGCGACTTTGGAACCGTTGCAGGCGGCGTCAGCAACAGCGCCGGTGCAGCTGGTGCCGTCGGTGGTGGCGGCAACAACGCTGCCACCGGTGACTATGACGCTGTAATGGGAGGGCGAGACAATACCGCGTCAGGTGGATTTGGATTTGTCGGCGGTGGCACGGCAAACCTGGTTTCCGCATTTGCAGGAACGGTAAGCGGTGGAACAGGAAACGTCGCGAGTACAGATCGTGCCACGGTTGTCGGCGGCGAAAACAACGAAGCGCTGGGGCGATACAGCACGGTAGGCGGCGGAACCGATAACTGCGCTGGCGGCGACTACTCCTGGGCGGGCGGACGCGCTGCGAAAATTGCCTACAGTGACACCAAAGCACCGCTAAGCGGGTTCTCCGGCTGCAGCGGCGCGATCACACCAGTGGCGGATGCTGCCGGGCATGCGGGGGTATTTATGTGGGCAGATTCTCAGAATGCACAGTTTCTATCCGAAGACTCCGATGCATTCTACGTGCGGGCTCAAAACGGTATCTGGCTGGGTACGGGCGGATCACCACTCACACCGTCAGGTCGATTCATCAACACCTCTACGGGCGCATTCTTAAGCACCGGAGGCACGTGGACAAATTCATCCAGCCGAGTGCTAAAGACAGGATTCCGTTCCATTCAGCCCCAAACCGTTCTACAAAAGCTACTCGACTTGCCCATTTTGGAATGGCAGTACAAAGCGTCCTCTGAAGAAGGCGTACACGTAGGAACCATGGCTGAGGACTTTCATTCTGCCTTTGGTCTGGGCGACACCAACACTGCCATCGGCACCGTTGATGCTGATGGCATTGCTTTCGCTGCCATTCAGGGCCTCAATGAGAAGCTTGAACAGCAAAACCAGCAGCTCCGGGAAGATGCTGAAACTCTTCGCAAGCGCATTGCCAGGCTGGAGGCATTAGTTGAGCAGATTGAGCTGCAACAATGAAAAAATCTGCGCTTTTTCTTACATTGGCAGCGTTGACCGGGGCCACTGCGTGGTCGGCAGATGCAGTCGCGCCAAAGGCCGCCGCCGGTAGCCAGCCTCAACCGAAGGGAGCGGCATTTCAGGTCACGCACTTTAGCATTGACGCCGGTGGCGGTTCGGCCACCGGTGGATCGTTCGAAGTGTTCGGTATCATTGGCCAGGCGGACGTGGAGCCTGCTCAGCCTTCGGTTGGTGGACGCTTCGCCGTCACTGGCGGATTCTTGGTTCCGGCAACGGGCCCAACTGAACCAGAAGAAGACCTGATTTTCTCCGATGGTTTTGAGGGATAAGCCGCCCGGCTCGGCCGGGCACTTCCATCTTGGCTGACTCGATTCTGCTCGAAATACTGCGCCAAAGGGGCAATAGATCAGCTTTTCAGATGCTGCGCTTGGCGTAGCGACGCTGATGATCGACAGTGCCTACATAGTGCAGGTCACCGGTCAGACCCCACCGCGCTGGGTCCGCATCTCTGGTTTCATTGCGGTCTGCATCTTCAGTTGCCGTAAAGAGCTCTTCGTATTCTTCGATGGTCAATCGACGGCGCCCGGCAAGATGCTTTGCAGGATCGACAGCGCTATTGAAACTCGCTGCTCCGTCGCTGACGCGCGCCACCGAAAATGCTGCACCACAGCCGCTGCCATAAGAAAACAGACTGACCGGTTGCCCTTCCTGATCTTTGCCAACCCGTCGCAAGTAATCAATCAAACACAAAAACAACGAACCCGTGTAGATGTTGCCGACCACGGCATTGAGTGACAGCCACGGCGCAACCAGCCGTTCATAACCTGTCAGGACCTGAGCCAACTCCGGACTGTCTTTTTCGATGCGCTGTCCAAGCTCGATCTCCCAGTGCCGATGATGGGCCTTCTTTGCCATTTTGGTAAATGGAACGTGGTAGAAACATGCGTCCAGCGCTGACAGGGCGAAGTCGTCAAAATCATCGCCGGCGGTGCGTTTAGCATCCTGCCAGCAAGCCTGCAGCGCATCCAGGTAACATTCGATGGAGTAGTGGCCGTCGGCAAAAGCGTATTTTGAATACAGCGGCCGCCAGAAGTCCATGACCTGGCGGGTGTAATCGCCTTCAATAGACGTATCGAACGTAAACAATCTGGGTTCGGACGAGACAACCATTGCAACCGCTCCGGCACCCTGTGTGGGTTCGCCCGGTGTTCCGATGCCGTAGCGGGCAATGTCGGAGGCAATAATCAGTGCCTTGCGGCCACGAGCTCTGCCGGCAAGAATCCAGTCAGAGGCAGAGGTGAGTCCAGCCATTGCCCCGTAACAAGCATGCTTGGTTTCAAACGTACGACAGGTGGACGGCAGACCCAGCAGTTCGTGCACATACACCGCTACTGGCTTGCTGTGATCGACGCCGGTTTCGGTACCCACAATCAGTGTGCCAATTTCAGCCGGATCAATGTCAAACGCCTCTAGCGCTTGTCGTCCAGCTAACGAAGCCATTGTTACGGTATCTTCGCAGGGCGTCGCAACCGCCATCTCGCGCTGGCCGATACCCTGGGTGAACTTCTCTGGTGCGACACCGCGTGCTTGCGCCAGGTCTTCCATGTCAATAAAACACTCTGGACCGTGAAACGCCATGGCGTC
>CAZVYE010000208.1:0-970 GCA_964630895.1 uncultured Gammaproteobacteria bacterium
ATTTCATAGGTTTAGTTCTCGATTTAGTGGTCTTCCAAACATAAGCTCCTCCTTGCAGTTAACGTTCAAATATTGAACAAACAGGGTGTGTCTCACCTGTACAATCGCTTTTTCCAACCTGTGTCCCTACCTGCGCAGGAACGACAAACAGTCTGGATAGACTGAAAACGGGGTTAGTCGCTAAAAGCAAAATGGGTGGTGGGCGGGTGTAGATAAGTGCCCGTTGAGTGGCGCTGAATCAAGACGATAATTCGCATTTTCCAGGCGACGCACTGTCTGAACCAATCGACAAGCTTGCTTGTTGATTGGTGAGTTGCGTACGCCAATGCGAATTGGCTAGTGATTCAGAAACAAGCCACTTGGGGCCAGCGTTTCTTTCCTCTATTTCTTTGCGCTTCAAAGAAAAGGAGCCGTAGTGTGGGCGCGGTTGCCAAACACGGAAGCTCACGAACGTCGAGTGGGGGCGAAACCCCACAAAGGCCCGTCACGCTAGTGACAATGTAGCGGCCGCTTTCGCGGCCACTAACCTTTCACACATACAACTTGCTTTAGGGTATGCACTATGTCGACCAAGTCCGTTTGGTTGGCCATAACCTGATCAATGTCTTTGTAAGCCCCAGGGGCTTCATCAATCACGCCTTTGTCTTTTCGGCATTCAACACCACGAGTTTGTTCTACCAAATCGTGACGATTGAACGCTTTCTTGGCCTGGGTACGAGACATTTTTCGTCCAGCTCCATGCGCACAAGAGTGAAAAGACTGTGCGTTGCCCTTGCCGCGAACAATGTATGAGCGTGCACCCATACTCCCAGGAATGATGCCCAGCTCACCCAGACCAGCGCGTATCGCGCCTTTGCGGGTAACCAGGACTTCTTCGCCAAGGTGTGTTTCGCGGGAGATGTAGTTGTGGTGACAATTGATGGCTTCGTCGGTCACATGGAATTCTGGCAGATCGCGGCGTAAAGCCTTG
>CAZVYE010000208.1:980-6383 GCA_964630895.1 uncultured Gammaproteobacteria bacterium
CAAATCCATCATATGTTGACGGTTTACCGCAGCGTAGTTCTGCGCCCATTCAACTGCTTCCACATAGTCCGCAAAGTTCTCTGACCCCTCTTCGAAGTAGGCCAGATCCTTATCCGGTAGACGAATATCATGTTTGAGCATGTCCTCCTTCGCTTTCGCAATGAAGTGCATCCCAATTTGATTCCCGATCCCGCGTGAACCGGAGTGCAGCATGACCCAAACGCGGTCGGATTCGTCTAGACATAACTCGATAAAGTGATTTCCACCGCCTAGCGTGCCTAGCTGTCGGGCCCATTTCCAGGGCTTTCCCTTACGGGATTTTTCCGCCAGTTCCGGGTGCTTTTCGGTGATCTTATCCAAGCCGTCTTTGACACGGTTGGCCACCTTATTCGAAATGTCGCCAACTGAGTGCATATTGAAACCGACCGGCACAGCCGCTTCGATTTCTGACCGCACACGGGACAGTGAGTCTGGCAATTGATTGGCTTGAAGGTCCAATCTGGCTGCCATCATGCCGCACCCGATATCCACACCAACACTGGCAGGAATAACGGCCTTGAGGGTCGGAACTACCGAACCCACGGTGGCACCCAAACCCACGTGGACATCTGGCATGGCTGCTACGTGCCCATGCACGAACGGCAGCGAAGCCGTATTGACCAACTGGTCGATTGCTTTGGAGTCTACATCCTCGGTCCAGATTTTGACCGGGACGCGACCCTTATGAATAGTCTTCTGGATACTCATGTTCTTTACCTTATTACATTTAAAAGATATGCGCGTAAACGCAGGTCAACAGGGCTTAGGTATGCAGTGGTTTCCTGACGGAACTACTTCGCTATGTGACACAACGACAGTTAACAGGAACCCTGCACCGCAGCTCTATCAAAACGACTCAGTACGAATAAGCCGTTTTCATAAAACGTAGCCATCGTTCAACTATTGAACGCTTTGGCCGCTTTCTATCTCTGTCGCCAACGGTTAGCGACTAAAACGTCTGTGTTGAGGGAAGCTCATAACGAACCATTTGGTCTGAATGAGCGAGAATCATTTATGGAGGTTAGGACACCAGGCCGTACCTCTTGGCATGGCATCACTATCCATGGCGTGGATCAATCGCCTGCCCCATGCAAGCGATCGAAGAAGTATCCACACCTGCGCCGTTATCGGTTCTGGCTTCTCGGATAGAACGATACTGGCGCACCGCAACGCTAACCGTCGTGTCGAACACGCGGTTATGCAGTCGGGCAATTCGGCGTGATTCCAGCACGCGCACCTCTCCCGACGCCCCAACTTCTCACGGGGAATACGGGCTCTGCATTAGCGCTCGCAGCGATCAGCTGAACGCGTGCGTTGTGCCAACACAGAGCTAAGTTCTTCTTGTAAAAGATCCCCTCCGGAAGCACCGCCAGGCATTTCGCTCAAGCGGAAACAAAAAAGCCCCCGGAGGTTTGCGAACCTGCCGAGGGCTTTAAAGCACTAGCCGCTTGTTCGGTGGTCCGCTTGGCAGACCACCGCAATGCGAGATCTACCTATGTCATATTGTTCAATTCACTGGCGCCATAAGCCGAAATGCGTCCGGTCTCGTCGCCGTTGCCAAAGTCGAGCACGTCCCGCTTGGCTAAGAGCAAACTCAGTTGAGCCGCAGCGCGCAGACATACCTGTCCCATAGGCGCATCTGTGCGATGCACTGCTGGTAGCCAGGTTGATATTGCGCGTCTCATACGGTTCACTTTTGAATTCTCCTTTGTTGTACGTTTAGTTTTTGCGGGTTACTGCAATTCGGTACCGCCGCTACCAGTCGGTAACGTCGTCCCAAAAACCAAAAAACCCGGTCTGGCAATGCCATCCGGGTTCTCAATCTTTCCCTTAAGAAGGCATCACCGCCTTCCAAACAGAAAGGCAAATCTAGTTGTCTTCGAGACTCCAAATATCACGCACACAGGCGCCTAAACGCAGCTGCGGTCTGGTGAATATGTGGTGCTTCGAATAATTCATGGGGCGGCACTATAGGGGCGAGTTAACGACATTACAACCCCAAATTAACAATTAGTTAACCAAGTAGCCTGATCGAGAACGCTGTTTTTGCGGATGTTTAGCGCATTTTGTTACCAATAACTGATTTTTGGCCAATTTTAAGCGAACTTAACGAAATTCGCTTGAGCGGAAAAATTATTTTCGGTTTGCAGAATTGGGCGTTCGCTTTCTGCAACTTCGGCATTTAATCTATCAAACGACAAGCAGAGGGGACCGCTGGAATGCCATATCGACACGCTCACTGGTTTGTACTTGCGCTACTGCCGATCACGGTCCTTGCGTTCTGGCCGACTTACTTTGCCGTTATGCCCAGCGCCTCCGTGTCGCACCACGTGCACGGGCTTACAGGTACCGCCTGGATTCTACTGATAGCCGCGCAAAGCTGGTCCATTCACAATGAAAGGCGCCAACTTCACAAAACGGTCGGAAAGAGCGTCTTTATCCTGGGACCCCTGATGATTGCCGGTTTTGCAATGGCAACTTATGCCGGTGCGGTTAAATCGATTGCGAACCATCCCTTCTACGAGATGTTTGGCCACGCGCTACTTACCGCCGACGTGTGGTTGTTATTCGTGACACCGATTCTGTTGTATCTCGCGTTTCGCCATCGCCGCAAAGTTCGCGTGCACGGTGCCCTCATGTTTGCCACGTTGATCGGCCTGGTGCCGCCAATACTGGCGCGCTTGTTTGGTATGGTTGTGCCAGGACTAACTATTCGTGGCCCAGAAACGCTGTATCGCTTTGAATACAATCTGGCGGCGTCCATGGTGGTAACGGTAGTTATTGCGCTTTGGTTGTACTTCCGCAGTCAGCGCGACGGTTGGCCATGGCTTTTGGCTGCCGGGATTACAGCGATTTCCTATGTGCTTTACCTTTCACTGGGCCAGCTGGCGATGTGGAATCCCGTTGTCACTTTCATCGCCGGGTTGCCCATCTACGTTGTAGCGCTTTCAGGCTTCGTGCTTGGCTTAGCAGCCTGTCTGGCAGGTTGGTTTGCGGCACCGTCCCCGAAAGCACCCATGACACCGAGCGTCCAAACTATATAACGTAGCTGGCGCAGAACTGGGTAACATCCCTACCGCTGAACACGCTCAGAAAGCACAACAAAGCCGGCTCCTAACGGGCCGGCATTTCTTCATATAAATCTGTCCTGCTGCGTGCCCCCGCCGAGGATCGCCATGGCGCCAAGACAAAGTTGCCATGTGCTAAGCCAGATGCGGTGACCACAACATCATATAAGCGGCAAATATTCCGAACGCCATGGCCACCGTGGCGAGTGTCAGTAAGAGTGCTGCGCCATGTTTGGCAGGCTCGCTGCTGCTCCGCTGCGCCCGGAAATAAATCTCGGCAACTGCCAAGGGTAGAAGATAACAGCCAAAGCTAATGGCCAGATCAACCGGTCCATCCAGTTTCGTCGTATTCCCTCGCATGCCCTGGTTGAGCATAAGCCAGCCCATCAGCATCAGCCGAAAGGTCCAAACGCCGCTTACCAGAATGAGGGTTCGAATGGCCCAGCGGCGATGCGCATCGAACTGCTTTGATCGAGCCAGTCGCCAGGTCATGTAAACCGCGACGGGAATCAGAAGACCATTCAAAGAAATACCCAGCGCACCCAGATCACTCAAGCGTGAGTCACGAATCCAAGTGAGCCCGAGCCCGCCAATGGCGGCAATAAGCGCTGATACGAGAAAAAGTCGACCGTTCCAGCGGTGCAGGCTAGGGGCGCGCCGACGTAGTTGAGGAATCAACTGGATCAGGCCGCCAAAACTCAACACGCCGCCAATCAGAATGTGCGAGAGCATGACCACGTTGCCCAACAAATCGCCCCCTACAAATCCGGTGATCAGGCCGGTTTCGTTGATAGACTCGGGGTGGCCCGATAGGACGCGCCCACCAAACACTTTGAAGATATACCAGGCAAACAACCACTGGCCGACAAGGGCGCATAAAAACCAAAACCCGGCTGCGTAAGCCATCGATGACTGCCCCGAGAATCGGACTGGTTTTGCAGCAGAAATTACCGCACTCATGTTCATCTACTCCATGCAATTTGCACTGCAGCATCGGTGATAAATCCCCTGTCTGTCTTACTGATTCGGAAATCGGCCAACGATTTTCTTGCGGTAACACCATGACTACCTGGATTTGCCATTTGGACGGGGCCAATTCACCATGTGGCCTGGAACGAGGATCTGAAGGGATTGGCGGTGCAAGAATTGGCGATTGGACTCAAGCTGGCGGTCAGCGCAACGGCCCTGGTAGCGCTATTGAGCCTCACCTGGACTAAAAACAAACAAACGCTGCATATCTTCTGGGGTATTTTTTGCGGTTCTGTTGCTATCGCGACATTTCGCGAGGCTTTCGGTGACTCCCTGGGCAGCTATCAGTACTTGATCGGAATGGGGGCCTGCGCAACATGCAACGCTTACTGGCTGGTTTCTCGTGCTCTGTTCCGTGACGGCAAGGCGTTCACCGGCATTCACCTGTTGCTCGCTGCCGTTGTTTCCTTGCTGCTCATTGGTCGTGAATCTTTGTATTTCGCGGAAGCCCATGGTTGGATTGGTGCGGCCACCCTCAGTAGCTTAAACGGTGGATTGGTGGAGTTTCTCACTTTGTTTGGTTCCGCGGTGTTGGTGCTGATCATCCGCGAAGGGGTAGTGGGTTGGCACGCATTGGAACGCAAACAACGTGTCGATCGAGTTTTGTTTCTGGCAAGCATCGGTTCCTGCATCTTGATTTGCACCATTGCAGACGGATTCATAGCAGGAGCTAGTCGCTTCCTGGCCGTGCAATCCTGTGTGGAGTCGGTGGCGGGCCTCACGGTGATTGGCACCACCTGCCTGCTTATTCATCGGCGCACGCGGCGACTCGCGACGGCAGCGGGTTCGAACAACAGTCTAGACTCAGACAAAGAGGATGCTAAGCGATTTACCCAGGAGGATGGGAAACTGGCCGGCGCAGTTGAGTCGCTAATTCAAACCCAATCGCTCTACCTGGAACCCGAACTCAAAGTGATGGATGTGGCCGAGCATCTTGGCGTACCTGAATATCGAGTAAGCCGCGCCATAACTGGGCCGCTGGGCCAGAAAAATTTCAACCGATTTATTAATCATTATCGTATCAATCACGCCAAGCGATTACTCGGTGATGGTAGCAACGCCAACTGGCCTATTCTGGTTGTTGCTCTGGAAAGCGGATTTGCGTCTATTGGCCCGTTTAATCGGGCTTTTAAAGAGTCGGTCGGGATGACACCCAGCGCTTATCGGACTGAACTGATCGGCAACCGGCCCTCCACAGAACAAATCCTGGCGTAACAATGCCAAAGTCAGATCGTGCCCAAATGGACACGATCTGCCTTAACACAAC
>CAZVYE010000209.1:0-6378 GCA_964630895.1 uncultured Gammaproteobacteria bacterium
CGTAATCTGATGCACAACTAGAGAGAAAGGGCACATCTATGCGCAAGACGGCGGCAAAAATTATATTGGTATCTTTGTTCTCTACTGGACCTTGTGTGGCTGGTTCAGAAGTGGGTAAGTCGCCCTACATGGGGCAAGAACAGCGCGAAATAAAAGCAATGTCTGCTGAACGTCAGGTCGCCTTATTGGCTGGTAGCGGCCTGGGCTACGCCAAAGCAGCCGAGCTCAACGGCTATCCGGGACCGAAACATGTAATTGAATTGGCAGACATGCTCCAGCTGTCGCCAGATCAGCTTGCGGCGACTCAGGCGATCTTTGATCACATGTCATCTGAAGCTAAATTGTTGGGCGCTGCGCTTATCGCGGCGGAGCAAGCCTTGGACGAGGCGTTCGCCCAGCAAACCATCGCAGAGGATAAGCTGCGGGTTCTCACAAACAAGATTGCAATGCTGGAAGGAAAGCTAAGGTCGGTCCATTTGGAAGCGCATTTGGCACAGGTGGACGTTTTGACAGAGCAGCAACTGGCGCAGTATCCCGTGCTGCGGGGCTATGGCCATTCAGGTGTGGATCACAAGCATCATCACTAAGGCGTTGTCTGCTGAAGCTGCGGAGAGGTCTTCTTTATTAGTGAGCTAAGCCTTTGTTGAAGCGTTTTAGTCCAGGGTTTTCTCGAACCGCAGGGCCGCGATGATCATGGCGACGACAAAGAATGCAGTCAGCGCAAGTAACTCTTGCACCAGTTCGCTCAAGCCAGCACCGCGCAGCAGGATACCTCTCACTATCCGCAGGAAGTGAGTGAGCGGCAGGATTTCAGCCAGCCACTGCACGATCTTCGGCATTCCCTGGAAGGGAAACATAAAGCCCGATAGCAGGATCGACGGAAGGAATACGAAGAAGGTCAGCTGCATGGATTGAAACTGGGTCTGCGCCTTGGTAGAGATCAGGAGTCCCAGAGAAAGGCTGGCTGCAATAAACACTAAAGACGCAAGATAGAGTTCAATAAGACTGCCGTTTAGTGGTACCGCAAACACAAGCCGAGCCACGATCAAAATCAGGCTGACTTGGATCAAGCCAATCACCACATAGGGCAGAATTTTTCCAAGCATCAGCTCGCTCGATTTTACCGGAGTCGTAATAAGCAACTCCATATTGCCGCGCTCACGCTCTCGTACGATGGCCATAGCAGTGAACATGATCATGGTCATGGTCAAAACTACACCGAGAAGCCCAGGTACGATGAACACGGCCGTGCGTCGTTCAGGGTTGAAAAATGCCCTGACGTTGAATGGTGCGGCGATCGCATTTGGAGAGATAGGATGAGGCATGCTGGCCAGCCGCTGCGCGGATGCAAGAATCTGGGGGTCGGAGCCGTCGACCCATAGCTGGGCGGCTTCCTCGCCGGCGTGCAAGCGGCGCACGTAGTCCGCGGGAATTAGCAGCCCCACGGCAATTTCCCCGCGTCGAATCTGCCGCTCCAACTGCTGTGAGTCGGTAGCTCGTGCTGTGATCTGAACAACCTGAGACTGCGCCGCAGCCGCTATCAGTTCACGTGACTGCTTGGTGCCTGAGAGGTCTAACACGCTGGCCGGCAGGTTGCGTATGTCCATATTGATGGCAAAGCCGAATAGCAGAATTTGCATAAGCGGTATGCCAACAATCATTCCTAAAGACAACCGATCTCTGGTGAGCTGCCGAATCTCTTTTATGGCGACGGCTGTAACGCGTCGCAGGCGATTCAGCATGCTCATGCGGCAACCTTGGCAGGCTTGCTTTCGCGTGTCGCGTCAACGAACACATCTTCTAGATTAGGTTCATCAGCCGCTATTTGAACATTGGGGGCCACGCTTCGCGCAGTATGAGCTAAGTCAGATAGTGCGTTGCTACGGCCAGGCTCTACCAAAATTCGTAAGCGTGCGCCCAGCTGACTAACACCAATCACGGAACTTTGCTGGCTCAAAGTGCTGCGCACGGCTGACAAATTGGAACCAGTAGCTACAAATACCTGGCCTGTCAAAGCGTGCATCATTTGCGGAGGTTCTCCCACCGCCGCAACCCGGCCTGCTTTTAAGATGGCGAGGTGATGGCAGCGCTCTGCCTCATCCATATAGTGGGTAGATACTAAAATGGTCGTCCCTTGTTCCACCAGGTCGAACAAGCGATCCCAGAACTCTCTACGATTTTGAGGGTCAACCGCGCTGGTCGGCTCGTCTAAAACCAACAGCTTGGGTCGCGTCAACACTGCTGCAGCCAGGGCCAGACGCTGGCGTTGACCACCGCTGGTTTCCCCCGCGTTCCGATCAGCAAACGAACGTAACTCGTACTTGTTCAACAGCTCATCGACTCGCTGCTTCGCTGCGCGTGAGTCCATGCCATAGATTTGAGCGATAAACTGCAGGTTTTCTCGAGCAGACAAATCACGGTAGAGCGAGAAAGTTTGGGTCATATAGCCGACGTC
Organism: uncultured Gammaproteobacteria bacterium; assembly: GCA_964630895.1. Classification (GTDB taxonomy): domain Bacteria; phylum Pseudomonadota; class Gammaproteobacteria; order Xanthomonadales; family SZUA-38; genus CAZVYE01. The sequence continues at coordinate 2,456 of CAZVYE010000209.1, forward strand.
GCGTCGCACGCTTTCCGCCTGTTCCGGGATGCGCCTACCGAGTACTTCTATTTCTCCTGACGTTTGCTGTAACAGACCGAGCAAAACTCGAATGCTGGTGGACTTGCCTGAGCCGTTCGGTCCCAGGAATCCGAAAATAGACTGCTTCGGTACATCCAAATCCAAGTCCGATACGGCGGTGACACTGCCGAATTTTTTCACCACGCTACGCGCCTGGATGGCTAACTCAGCGTCCATGGTCAATCTGTATTTCTGCCGGCATCCCAGCCGGGATGGACTCAGAAGAAGTGACATCCGCTTCTGCAAGGTAGGTTAAGTGCCCACGGTCTTTGGCATGCAGCGCAAAAAACGGCGTGAAGGCGGCATCTTGGGAAATCCAGCGGACGGTGCCTTGTAGCTGTGCATCGCGACCGTCCAGCTTGATCGATACCAGGTCTCCCAGTTCAATTTCTGCCCTCAAATTTTGCGGTACGTAGAATCGAATATATGGTTCTGGAGTGAGAACGGTTGCGACTATGTCGCCCACTCTTGGTCGGTCACCGGCAATCAGCGGCAGACTGTCAATGATCCCTGATCGTGGTGCCCTCAGGGTAAGCATCGCCACGTCTTCCCGCGACTGAGCTACCTGGCGTTGGCTCAATTCGGTTTGAGCGATAGCCTGATCAATGGCTTCTGTACGAGCACCGGCTCGAAGTTCTGCAAGTCGTGCTGACAGCTGCGCTATTCTGGCGTTTGCGTTATCGCGATTGGCGAGTGCGCTATCAACGACGCTTTGTGCTACCAATCCCTTTTCGCGTAGCTCTTGCTGGCGCTTTAAATTTCGATTGGCTTCTTCCAGGGTGGCGCGGCCCGCCTCCACGTCTGCTTGGGCTTGGGCGATCACTTCATTGCGTGTGCCGCTTATCACCAGTGCCTCACTGGCTTTGCTGACGCGCAGAGATGCTTCCGAAGTTGCCAATGCGAGTTCTCGGCTGGTGCCATCCAATTGGGCAATGATGTCGCCGGCGGAAACTTTTTGTCCTCGGCGAACTGGCAGCTCTACGATGGTCTCAAAGGCAGTCGCCCGAATCTCGACGCTGTCATATTCCAGAGTGCCCAATAATGGCGACGGTGCTTCCTGGCAGCCAGCCAGCAGCAAGCACAGACATGTGCCGGCTAAGGTTGCAGTTTTCATGGCGATTCAACCTGCATCAATGTCAATAAGTTACTTACGTGCTGCTCAAGAAAGGCATCTACGTCTAATGCCACGTGTTCCTGAAATAACTGTAGCCACATGGCGCTCATCATCACTGGCGCCATAATGAGTTGGGGGTATGCGGCCAGGCCATGACTTTTAATTTCGCCAGCTGCTTCCCTTCGGTTCAGAAAATCACCCAATTGATCCAACGCGGGCTTTATCACTTGTTTGGCGTAGAACTCAGTCAAATCCGGATGTTTCGGGCCTTCGGCGATGAGCAAGCGCAGGATGCGGGCCTTGCGCGAGCGCACCAACTGCTTGGCAAAAGGCAAAAATCGCTCCTTTAGAAACGCTTCCACCGTAAGCTCTGGGTCTTCCAGAGTGGCAAGCATGGTTTGGATTCGAGGCTTTACAAAGTGAATAAGTACCTGCTTGAACAACTGCTCTTTGGTCTTGAAATAGAGATAAGGTAGACCTTTGCTCACACCGGCGCGTTTAGCTACATCTTGTAGTCGCGTTTCTGCATAGCCGCGCTCGGCGAACTCTACAAATGCAGCTTCAACGATCTCCTCAGGGCGCTCGTCCTTACGTCTTTCGAATGCTTTTTCTTCGTTTGTCATATCAATTAAATAACTGACCAGTCAGTCAACAGTAGCAAATGACTGGCTGGTCAGCAATGCTTAATTAGCATGTGATGATTTAAATGGACGAACGGATTGGCGAGAAACAGGGCTTTACTGCTAGACTCGGCGGCCGATTTTGCAATTGTTGCCGCGCAACTTCATGCGTAAGTAACAATTGATGCGTATTTTGCACGGTTGTATGTAAGTTCCCTCGCGACGGGTGTGGGGGTTTTTGAATAAATGGGGTTATATATGATTCGCTTCGTGTTTATTGCATTGTTAACTATTTCATTTAGCGCTACTGCACAATTATCGTTGGGTGCCTTAAATTCACCAGCAACGGCAGACTTTACTGGATTTTCTGGATCTGGTTTCGTGCCTGCACCTGCTGCAGGTCAGTTGGACTCAGACACCTACCGCATCACTGGGTTGAGCGATGGAGATGGCTCTTTCGGTGGCACGCATACTGCTGGTGACTTTGCTCGCGGTGCGAGCACCGGTGGTGAAACAGGCGGTGGAATTTACGGTTTTGACGTTGGTGGCGGAAACATAGCGCTTGGTGTACAGCCTACCGGCGGTGATTTTACTCCAGGTGCCATTGAGGTTCGTGTCGTCAACAACACGGGTGATCAGATTGACAGCGTTGATGTCAGCTACGATATTTTCGTGAACAATGATGCGGAGCGAGGTAATACATTTAACTTTGCCTACTCAACGGATGGAACGAACTTTACTTCCGTGGGCGCATTAGATTTCACCTCCACGGAAGTGTCGGACGCGAATGGGTTTGTGTCGGTAGCCCGGATGACCACTATTAGTGGGTTGGCTGCTAACTTTCAAAACGGTGACACGCTTACGCTGCAGTTTTCAGGCGCGGATTCCTTGGGCGGTGGTTCTCGAGACGAATTTGGCTTGGATAACCTGAGCATTACGGCAACGACAGTTCCAGTGGAGCTGATGGAATTCCAGATCGACTAAATCGAATTTTGTCGTTCCAAACAGCGCCGCCTTCGGGCGGCGTTGTTGTTTGTGACCTTAGCGAAATAGGCTAGGCTAGCTTGATGCAACGCGTTTTCATCATTTTCATCTGTACTATATTGTTGGCTTTTGCGTTTTGGCCGGAGGGCGAGGAGCGCTACGGCCCTGGCATCATTGCGCCAGATGAGCCGCTGCAAACAAACACGTTTGAGTTGCCCTTTGCTTTCAATGATTTCACTGTTGAGCCCGTGGCCGACTTTAAATTGCGTGCACGTGTCCTGAGTCGAGAAGACTATTCGTTTGGGCGAGAAGCGGATCTTTCACCCATTGACTTGGCCTTGGGATGGCGCGAAATGTCCGACGAGACGGTATTGGATCAAATAGACATTTCCCAAGGCGGTCGCTTCTATCGCTGGAGGGTGGAAGATTGGCCGGTGCCGCGGCGGACCATCGAAACCAATAGCGCCAATATGCATTTGATCCCTGCCAACGACTTTGTATTGGATGCGATGGAGCGCACGCGACGAGGCTCTCTGGTGGAATTCGAAGGCCATCTGGTAGACGTATTTGATAGCAACGGCTGGCGCTGGAACAGTTCAACCACCCGTAATGACACGGGTGCCGGTGCCTGCGAGCTAATCTATGTTACCAGCTTCCGCATAGTGCCTTCCCCATAAAGGTTGGTGAGAAAAGACCAACCGTAATCGACATCAATCCACGCGGGCGGCTATTTCGTCCAAGCGCTTTTCAATGGTGGACTTGTCGTACCATTTGCCTGATTGCATAACGCCTTGGACTTGCTTTGTGCATTGAATATCCTTTAGCGGGTTGCAGCCAATCAAAACTAAATCCGCAATGAAGCCTTCTTCCACTTTACCCATATCATTACGGTCCAGATAGCGAGCTACGTTAATCGTGCCGGTGACCAACGCGTCACGCGGCGAGAGTCCCGCGTCAACGTAAATGGCTAGCTCATGATGGGTAGAATACCCAGGCACGTTGAACACCTGTGGTGCGTCCGAACCCAGTAACAGATTCGCGTCGGCTTTGTTAAGCGCATGAATAAGCTGCGAGCGCAGTGCAAGAAAGCTTTTGCGTTGCTCCAATGGCGCGTCGTCAAACACCGCTTTTGCTCGTTGCCACTG
>CAZVYE010000210.1:0-6336 GCA_964630895.1 uncultured Gammaproteobacteria bacterium
ACGGGGGAGGTCAACCAGGAGGGCTTTCAATATGAAAGGCATGTACACCGCACACATTTTTGCCAGTGGAAGTATCACCGGCACGCTATCCATGAACTTTCCACCGCAGTGGACCCACGCGTTCATAGCGTTAACGAAGTATGGAGGAGACGGCACGTCACGCGCAGGTATCCTCGGCTACTCATATCGGCTTCCCAACAATTCGGACAAGGCCGTATGGCTTGGTTCCGTTGGCGGAAATTCCGCAAACAGTTTCGCACACGCTGACTGCACCGGAATTGTTTACACCATCTGGTCGTGGAATGCCTATGGCGACGCGACGCTAGTTGTAACCCGCTGGTAGTCTGGAGGAAACCATGATTCACATTACCGAAGCAAATACCGAACTCGAAGTAGAAAGCACGCAGACTGCAGTGATTTACGATGAAAAAGACGGCAGGGTGCGGCACGTCCACAGGATTGTTAACTTTCGTGGGGCGGATGTCCGCAGTTGCGAAAGTATTGAAAAAGAAGCTTTCGAAATGGCGCAGCGAGTTGGAACCGATACCGACCGCTCTCAGGTCATGCTAGTCGACGAAAATGCCATTGAGCCGCTGACTGAATACCGCGTTGATACGCAACATCGCAAGCTGGTTGTGGAGCGTCGATTGGATACTGACGAAACCAACAGAAAACCGCCCGAAATGAGGCGCGACGACGATAGCGACTAGATGTGGCCAGACATTAGCAAATCGGGCCATACAACCCGATTTGCTAACTTGGCTCCAGACAAGAGTCTTGAGCAGGATCAATCAACAGTAACCACGCCCAGCTTGATAGCATCTGCTTCTGGTCGAGCGAATGCCTTGAAGAGGTCCTGCCAGATTATGCCGAAATCACTAAACGCACCTGAGGCAGTTTTGGCATTTGTATTGAAAGCCAACGCCATGTCATGTTCTGGAAAGATCAGCAGCCAACTTAGCCCGCCGCGGGATACACCCCCATGGTTGGCGTTCCAAGCGCGGATACCGTCAACTGCATAGTCACGCACCCGAAACCCGATCGCATAGTCCTGCGGATTGGTTTCTCCGCTGGCCAATTTTTGCGGTGTCCAAAATTGTTCTCGTGTGGCGGGCGAGATGTAGCGGGAATCAAGCCATGCCATACCCATCCGCGCCAGATCAGAAGATGATGCCGCCCAACCGCCGCCAGGTAGACGATGGGTCTGATCAACGGGTCGCCACGGGCGAAACGCATTGCTGCGGCGCTTGTAGGCAGTGGCCATATCTGGCGTATCCGAAGCGGTGGGCGGTGCAATGATGGTTTGTTCCATCGAAAGAGGGTCCAGCACCAGATCCTTGACCAGCGTGCGATAGGAGGAATCCGCTGCCTCGCCCATGATCGCTCCCAGAAGCACCGTACCTAAGCTGGAATAGTGGAATTCGGTTCCCGGGGCAAACAACAAGTCGCTGCCGTCAAATACTTCCACCGCATCTGTCATGTTCGCGTAATGAGTTCCCAGCGCTACCGATTTATATTGTCCGACTCTGTCCGTATTCTCTTTGTAGTGCGGCATGCCGGACATGTGCGAAGCAAGCATGCGCGGCGTTATATTGCCCCACTGTGGATTAGGCAGCGATTCCATATACGCACTGATTGGCGTATCCAGTTCGATAATGTCTCGATCCAGCAATCGTGCCAACGCGGTTGCAGTAAGAGCTTTGGACGTGCTGCCAATACGATACATGGTGTTGGCCGTGGCAGGTGCACGCGACGCCACATCCTGCCAGCCAACAGCCCCGGCCCAGACGAGCTGGCCATCTATCGCGATGGCCGCTGATAGCGATGGGAGCTGAAGGCGCTCGCGGTGATCTTGTAATACCGATAAGGCCTGTGCCGCTGCGTTTTCATAGGACGCAACATGGACGGTCTGCGCTGTGGGCATTTGCGCCGGCAGTTCCGACCATCCGAAGGGTGTCAGCGGCACCATGTCGCGGTGCCCGTAGAATTGATAAACCGGCCAGACTAACCAGGCCAGCAGGGTAAGTAAGACCATGACGAAGATCGTCACAAGACGCAAGATAGTCATAGGGAATTGCTCTTAAGTTTGGGTGAATCGATTTCGGTATTGAGAAGGCGTCATCTCGAAACGGCGTTCGAAGGCCCTTCTAAAAGCCACATCACTGGCGTAGCCAACTGTGCGGGCCACCTGATCAATGCGTGCCTTGCCTTCGTCAAGCAAACAGCGAGCTCTGTCCAATCGCAGATTTTCTACATAGCGGCCAGGCGTAACGCCGAATCGATCTCGAAAGACCCGGGAGAAATGTCTTGGCGTCAGCGCAACGCGATCTGCCAGGACCTCAACCGTCATATTTTCGGCCAAATGATTGGTCATCCAGACCACCAGGTCTGCGAATCTTTCGTCCGCGTCTGCTTGCGCATGCAATGGATCAGAGTACTGCGCCTGATTTCCCGTGCGATGCATATATATCACCAGCTGGCGGGCAACCGCCGCGGCAATGGGTTGGCCGCAGTCTTCGGCAATAAGAGCCAGGCTAAGATCAATGCCCGCCGTCACGCCAGCGGAGCTGAACACTTTTCCATCGTGCAGAAATATCGCGTCACCGTCTACGCAGGCATCCGGATATTGCTGCTGCAAGTCCTGTGCATAGCGCCAGTGAGTTGTGACGCGTCGCCCTGACGCCAGTCCGAGCTTGGCTAAGAGAAAAGCCCCGGTGCAGATGCTTACGACTCGCCTGGAACGATCGGCAGCTGCGCGGATATCTTCAAGCTGACCGGGCCCGAAGGAATTGGTGCGTGCACCATTGCCGCCGCAGAGCACTAAGGTATCGATACGCTTGAGGTTTGCCAGCCGAGCAGTTGCCATCACCGGAATACCTGACTCCGTGGTGGCAACTTCACCGGACAATGTAGCCAGGTCGATTTGATAGTCCAGGCCGCCCAGCTCTTTCGCTGCATGGAACGCATCCACTGGACCGAACAAATCCATGGCCTGAAACCCGTCAATAACCAGAAACGCAATGTGATGATGTCTAATCATGGACATCAACTTAAAACAGACCACCTAAGTCATCAACGACAAAAAACATACGATATAAGACATGTGATCGTGGCCGAACGTCCAAACCGCTAGCCGAGCGAGAGAAAAATGTAACTTTGCGCGCTGACAGCGCGTAAGGAGAGCATGAACAAAATGGAAAGCACCATGAGAAAAGTAGATATATCGGCGCTTATGCCAGTTCTACTTGGCAAGATTGTCTGCCTTTGTTTGCTGGCGTTGAGCTGCAGTCTGGTTACCCTGGCAAACGCAAGTGGCGACGAGTTCGTTCTCAATGCTCAGTTTGCGCAAGCTACGCCAGACGGTTACCCGGTCGGTTGGTATATAGAGTCTGATTCGGCTAATGCGCTGGTGTCATTACAGTTGGCAACATCGAGTGGAGGTAAGGGAGCGCTTGTTCTGGACCCAGCCGACAATGCCCCGGTCGTCGCATACACGCCTGTTTGGGCCTCTGGCTGCATGGAGTCAATACGACTGCAAGCGTCGTTTCAGCCCATGAAGGGCTCGAACCAATTGTCGCTGCTCATTCTTAATCCAGGCGGCTCTCCACACATTGGTGAACCTCAGGAGACCAGCCGTTCAGGTACTACCGTGATTTCCCATCACTGGGAGGCCACATCAGGTTGTCTGCCGGACAATTTACTGGTGGGTTTCATAGCCTCTGGTGAGGGGCGTTTACAGATCGATGGGCTATCCGTGAGCGTGGCGGGCAAAAATGTAGTTTCTGACTTATGTCCGCTGATAGGCACAGCAAGTGCGGACGATATTGAAGCCCTTAGTCAAGCTGCGGTCGTGGCTGACGACCGATCATCCATGCTAAAGCTGTTTTCCCAGGCCCGCGTGGTGGGCTTGGGGGATAATTCTCACGGCAGCGATTCGCTTTTTAGGTTCAAGCAAGAGTTAATCGAATTTCTGGTTACCCAGTTGGATTTCGATTTGTTTGCCCTCGAAATGCCCGCGGAGCCCGCCACAGTGGTCAATGCATATATTCAGGGCGAGGAAATTGATCGCCAAGAACTTCTTAAAGCACTGAGCTATCCCGCTTGGCAGTCTGTGGAGATGATGGCAGTTTTTGACTGGTTGCGAATTTTCAATCTGGACGCCAGGCACAAAGTGCAACTGATTGGACTGGATATCAATAAGGGTTCTGGTGACACGGATACGCAGATGTTTCAGGTCCTGAAAAAAGCCATTGGTGACTCTTCAGGCAGCACCCGAGCCGTTATCTGGGCAGACAATACGCACGTAACAATCCACGGTGCAGCGCTCGGTGCGAAGCTGCGTGGGACATTTGGCGATGAATACGTCGCGGTGGGCATGACGTTCAATCGAGGCAATTATTTTGCCTACGGACCTGAGAAAAGCTATTCAGTGCAGCCGGGTTATCCGGGCACATTTGAGTACGCGCTGGCGCAAGTGGGACCAGACAAATATCTTCTTCCATTGTCCAGGCTTTCGCACAGTCACCCTTTCTATCAAATCGGCAGCTTTCGTTATATTGGTTCGGCACCGCAACACTACCACCAATTCTATCCACACCGTTTGACCGATCACTTCGACGTTATTGGCTTTGCATCCAACACGAGCCCGACTTCGTTGCTGGTCGATCATGAGTTCTAAACAGCGACTGGCGTGCTCGCCACCGAGGTGGGACCCGGCAGGCATCCGTTGGCTAGCGCATTGAACGGGAGCGGTGCCGCGTAAGACTGCCGCAGCTGATACCGACGGATCGAGCGGGTAAGCGAAACCTGATTTCAGCCTGCTGCAGCCTGTACATTGAACGGCTGCAGTATCTGAGCGCAGATCGCTTTAGCTGTCGGGCCGCTGGTAAGGTTGCATGATTGTGCGCGCCCAGAGTCCGGCCCTTTGCGGGCAGGCTTCTGAAATAGGCTCGACACGCGTTCCCCCGGATTCTGGGTCGTCCACCATCCTGTAAGTCGCGGTATTCTCCGTGGCGCAATGCTTCGCTTCCTCGTTAAAAAATGCCGGCGGGGAAACATCGACGACGGACAAAACGTCGCCTTCCACTTCGTATTTTCCAACGAAAATAGCTACGTTCGATCTATTCATTACGGTAATGAGATAACCATCACCTGTGAAGGTCATGGTGCCAGCGCCAATGTCATAAACACCGGGAAATCCATCCGTTGCCTCCTTGCCACGACCGTGGTGATCGGCCAGGACTGCTCCAGCAAAAAGCGCGATAAACACCGCGAGAAACTTTCTCATCGGACTTGCTCCTAAGTGTTGACGTAGATAGCGCTAACGGGATTGTACGCTGATTTGGCAAGGCGGGATCAGGATACCAATAAATTTACAAACCTCTTGTTCAACGCGCGGCGACGCTGGAGCAGCCGCAGTTGAATCGAGGCGGCTGAAGCGCAGCGAATTTTCCAACCCACCATGAAATCCTCATCTCAGTCGTGTAGGTTGATATAGATGGACTTAAACAACTATGTACCTACCGAAAACTTCTACGATGAACTTACTGACCCGAATGGCGACCCACGAGCCGCCTCGCGGGCTGTCTGGAAATATCTGCAAGAACTAGATACCGAGGAACTGAAAGAACGTCGCGCTGCCTGCGAGGTGGCGGCCATGGTGGCTGGTATTACGTTCCGAGTGTACTTCGGCGACACAGGCGTAGATCGAGCCATGCCGTTTGATCTGATTCCACGGGTCATTCCCAAAAGCGAATGGGACGAAGTGGAAGCCGGACTCAAGCAGCGCGTGCGCGCACTTAACATGTTCATTGACGATATTTACAACGATCAGAAAATCATCGCCGATGGCGTAGTTCCCGCTGACTTGATCAGTGGTTCGGAGAACTACCGGGAGCAATGTCGCGGTGTCTCGCCACCTCACGGCGTATGGGCGCACATCTGCGGTTCCGATCTCGTCCGCGATGGCGATGGCACCTTCTACGTTCTCGAAGACAATTTGCGGGTTCCGTCAGGCGTTTCCTACATGCTGGAAAATCGGCAGGTAATGAAGCGGGTATTTCCTGAGCTATTTGAAGATGCTGGCATTCAACCTATTGATGAATACCCGGCACAACTACTGGATACCCTGGCATCCCTTTCGCCTCGCTCCGTCGAGCACCCCAACGTCGTAGTGCTTACACCGGGCTCCTTCAACTCCGCGTATTTTGAACATGCTTACCTGGCCCAACAAATGGGCGTTGAGCTAGTAGAAGGTCGCGATTTGGTGGTTGACGACAACGACCAGGTTTTCATGAAGACCATCTCCGGGCTGGAACCGGTAGACGTTATCTATCG
>CAZVYE010000211.1:0-6331 GCA_964630895.1 uncultured Gammaproteobacteria bacterium
CCAGTACAAAGACCATGACCCGGTGGAAATGCTTGCCGTGGGCAATCGCTGTCCAGTAGATGCAGATGGCCAGGAGATAACCTGGATCGAGGCCCGTAGTAACCAAGACGTAGTGCATTGGCTGGATGAGTTAGCGCAACATAACCGACTGGATGATCAAGCCTTATATGCACTGGCCAATCTCGCGACTTCAGACGCAACTCTGGCGCTAACGCGGATGGCAAAATCCGAGCGCCGTATAAACGAGACTGCCATTTTCTGGCTTGGTCATAAACGGGGTGATGCTGGGCTTTCCGTACTTGAGAGCATGTTGAAAGACGATCAGATTGGCAAACAGCGGCGGAAGATTCCGTTCGCGGTGAGTCAGAATGGATCTGCCGAAGCACAAGAATTACTGGCTGATCTTGCGCAAGATTCTGGAGATGCGCAAATGCAAAGTGAGGCTATATTCTGGCTTGCGCAGCAATACCCAGAGGCTGCTCAACCAATCATCCATGAAATCCTGGCATCTCAGCCGAGTCGAACAGTTGCCGAGCGTGCGGTGTTCGCACTAGCAGAGATTGGCACAATGGACGCGCTGGATTCACTTGCAGATATGGCCCGATCCGCTAGCGATTCCAAGCTACAAAGCGACGCGATCTTCTGGCTATCGCAGAAAGACCCGAATCGAACTCAAGAAATCGCTTTCGAATTATTGAATCAGCCTGAGATTTCCCGTCGAGTTGCTGAAAAGCTGGTGTTCGCCTTATCCCAGATCGATGAGCCGGAAGCTTCCCAGGCCTTGGCCCAGGTCGCTCGCGGTGACTACCCTCGCACGGTCCGCAAGCAAGCCTTGTTTTGGTTGGGTCAATCGGACTCACATGAAGCCACAACGCAATTGAATTCCCTCCTCGACCTATAAGCAGCAAAGCTACCCCCAGCATCCAAATTACCGGATGCTGGGGGATTTTGAATTTTTGTTACAAAAAAACTGGTAATACGTCACACTTTTCACTACAATCCCGGCGTTTTCAAAAATTAACGCTGCCTGCCCAGGCATCTCATAAAAATTACTCAGGAACGTGGGATGGGTCTTCATCTAGATGCTTATATGACTGTCTTTCGGTCATGTGTGGTTATTGCTATTTCCGCCTTATGCTTTAGCGCATCGGCTGAAACGCTGGACTGGAGCAGTATTCCAGCCGGCGGATGGCCAGCAGGCGGCACTGGCCCGTTTAGCAACGATACGTCGTGCAATGGCTCCAACTCGCTTACCGCGAACTTCAGTGATCCGCAGAATCACAGCCCACCAAATCCCCATAGCGGCAACAACCGCCCCAGCAATTCTGGCGGCACTCTGATCTTCGAGATGAATAGCGTACCCGACGGAGAAGGCACCCAGCACCTCATCACTTTCTCTCGGTTTGTAGAGAATGTGACGTTTAGCATTTTCGACGTTGATGGTGCGTCCAACGCATGGCGCGACCGAGTTACTATTTCAGCCTCATACGAAGGTGTCAGTACGCCGACCAATTTTACCTGTGGCAATGATCCCAATAGCTGTGTGTACACCATTGGCGGATCGGCAGCCGCACGCACCGCCACGGCCGGGACATCACCATCTGGTTTCACCGCCGCAAATGGCCGCCTGGATATTTCAATCCCAGGTCCGGTAGACGAAATACTGATTGATTACGAGAACGTCGTTGTGACGCAGTCGACGACACAATTTATCGGGCTGACGGGCATTTCCTATGAATGCTCGCTTCTGGGCTCTAGCAAAACCATGTCCACCACGGCCAGCGGTGAAAGCCCCTATCTGGTTGACATTGATTTTGAATTCGAGAACTTCGGCGAACAAACTCTGAGCAATCTTTCCGCGTTGGACAACCTTACCGAAGTATTCGGAGCCAGCCCTACAGACTTCAGCGTGGTGTCCATAACGAAAACTTCTGGCCCTGCTTCGTTTAACGTGAATAGCAGCTTTGACGGAGACAACGTGTTGGAATTAGTCGGGTCAGGCTCCTCGCTCGCACCGGGCCAGTCAGCTAGTATTCGAGCGCAGCTCAGCGTAACCGCCTATGGCTTATATACCAACCAGGTTACGGCAACCGGGACGACGCCCAATGGCGGGATAGTTAGCGACACGTCTACCAGTGGCACCAATGCGGATCCAAACGCTGATGACAACCCCGCAGAAGCTGTCGTCTCCACCTTAGATACACGAACCTTGCCCGTAACCATCGATTCGGTCCAGGTCACTGAGCACGCTGTGACCTGGACCACGGAAACCGAGTTGGGTAACGCCGGATTTGAAATTCACATGGGCGATGAGCCTGACAGCAATACGCCTGCGCAGGCTTTTGTTGCTGGCAAGTCCGTAAACAGCTCCCAAAGACAGCGCTACGTTGCAGAAGTCACGCCTGATTGGGGCCAGCCTGTATGGATCGCGGATGTAGATTTGCTTGGAAACAAAACGTGGCATGGACCCTATCTACGGGGAGAGCGCTACGGTCACGAGACGGCTTTGGTAGATAATCTGGCAGTCACCGACGTGCATGTCCAAGTCAAATCCAATACATCTGGTGTCTCCATAAGGGGAGATGCCGTAAATGTAATGGTTGACACAGCCGGCATGCAGAGAATCACCCATGGCGATCTGGCAGCAGCGGGTTTTGCGGCGAACGCGAAGGACGCAACTCGATTTCAGCTGCTAAGACAGGGACAGCCTGTTCCCATTTATGTACATACACCCTCTGATCAATGGGCCGCCGGCGCATACATTGAATTTTTCGCTTTTCCCGAGATTGATCTCTATTCAGATCGAGCCGTTTACACCTTGACGCTGCAAGACGGCGGACTACGAATATCCGATTATGCTGCCTTGCCCTCGGGTGAGGTGGAAGGTGCCTATCAGGTGGTCACCAGTCGCGTGGATCTGAACGAACAGTATTACGAAGGCTCTATACTAAATGACCCATGGTTATCCAGCGCCATGGTTGCCACTACCAGCGCTGCCACACAGCGAAATCTTACGCTGCACGCCAACTATCCTCTACCAAACAATAAGGCGACACTGACACTGCGAGCGCTGGGCATCACTGATTTTCCCAATCTAACAGACCATCACGTCAGCGTATCGTTGAATGGACAAACCGTTGGAGACACCACGCTAGATGGTTTGGAGGCCTACCATTTGGATGCCGACGTCACCCAGGCCATGCTGGCAGGAAGCAATACGCTAACTGTGACCAATCATGGTGATGCAGGCGCGGAATTCTCGGTTATGCATATACAGGACGCCATCCTGCAATATAGGGCACCGCTTGCAGCAAATGGCCTGATGCAAATTCCGCTGGAATTCTCGATTGGCTCAGATGGTCTGTTTGCAGACTCATTTGCGACGCCTGCTACGGATGCAGGCCCATTCGATAATCCCCAATATGCGGCTTACCTGGCCATACCGGGAACGATTGATTCACCCGTAGCCTACGCCATCGATGGCGGCAGCGTATATCGTCTTGCGGTAAGTCAGTCTGATGGCCTGATTCGCGTACCGACTGTCTCAGGCGCTAAGCAATATTGGGTATCGAGTGCGACGGACCTTTACCGCCCTGCACTTGTTCCGAGCCATTCTGCAGAAAGCTTGTTCAGCATAGATCCTGAGTATCTGATTATTACCCATTCCAGCCTGCTGTCTGCGGCGCAACAGCTACGCGCCTTACGCAGTGGCACTTTGCGCACCCAGATTGTCACAGTAGAACAGATTTATGCGTGGGGCAGTCATGGGCGCGTATCGGCCCAGGCTATAGACGCATTTATTGCCCAGAAAGCACTGCAGGGCAGCTTACGTTTCGTCGCCATCGCCGGCTCAGATACTTTTGATTACCACGGCTATACCGGCCAGTCGGAATTTGCACTGATTCCATCGTTGTACGCCTCCACCAGTGAGTTCGTGCAATACGCCCCAACCGACGCTCTGTATGCGGATATAAACGACGATGCAATTCCAGACCTCGCTATTGGCCGACTGCCTGCGCGCAACAACCAGGAGCTGCAGGAGATGGTTCAGCGTATTGCTACTTACGAACAATCCGTGTTGCAAACGACTGGTTTATTTGTGGCAGACCAGACTGTTAATGGTGACAGTTATGCCGCAATCAGTGATTCCCTCATAGCAAACTTACCTGAGCAATGGACAACGTCGCAGCGCTACCTGGACGTGGACTGTGCCAGCCTCACCGGTAATGCCCTGGATCAGTGTATTGAGCAAGACCTGCGACCTGCATTGCTGAGTACCATTGAGCAAGGGACCGCACTCACCACCTTTGTAGGTCACAGCGGTCCTCGTAAATGGTCCTTCGCGAACCTGATGGATACCCATCATACGCGCGCAATAAATAACCCGACGGTCCCCACCGTGGTGATGCAGTTTGGCTGCTGGAACACTTACCACGTGGATCAAGCCAACGACACTCTGGCCGCCGCGTGGTTACAGAACGGTGCAAGCGGAGCCGCTGCCGTGCTTGGTGCTACCACCCTGACGGAAACCGAACACGAAACTCGTTTGGCCCAGGAGATCATCGAGATTATTGCTACGGACCCAATTATCACCCTCGGAGAGGCCGTGGTGATGGCTAAACAGGGTCTTGCATCAGAAGGCCTGGATGCCGCCGATGTCCAATTGGGCTGGGTATTGCTGGGCGATCCCGCAATGCGGTTGAATATCAGTCAGCCGTCACCCTAGCAATCTGCTAGGATGCGTCCGGGTTCAAGCGGCGGTGCGTCATTCAAACCAAAGCCAATATATTTGCAACGATCGGTTCGATACTGACCTTAACGGGATGTTCAGGTGACTCGCCTGAGAGTTTCGAACACGTCTTGTATCAAACCCCCTGCATCAATGCGGCGTCCGCTATAACCGAACAATTTGATCGCTGGCATCCGCAGAATGGGTGGCCAAAAGATCAGACCATGATGATGGTGCGTCATATGGGTGACATAGGTTCGGATGCATTATCCAAGCAGATTTCTCATAGCATTCGTCAAGACGTTTCGGCGCGGACCGGGCTAGACATAGAGCCCGAACTATTTGCTACTACCCAGCGCGGATACCTTTCATCCTCAGGAGAACCAGGGAACGTCTATCAGCTGCACTGTGGCAGGTTTGGAGTCTGGATTGACACCACAACGTTTCCCCATATTTCATCTAAGGTTGCATGCCCAGACGAGCTAGGCGAATGCGCAGGAGGACCTCAGGTGGGCCAGTTCTACGTTTTTCCCGAGCCAGTTTCACTGTTTGAGACCACTGGAAGTTTGCTGCGTCTGTCCGTAGACGCCGCAGTAGTCCAGCAGGCAGCCCACAGCATTGATTCTGATCTTGAGATGCATTTGGTTGCCATATTTCAGCATGCCCACACCCACGAACACGTTGCGATCGTGGCAGAGTTCTACAGCCTCAAACCAGCCGAAGTTGATGTCCTGGAACCGGTCTATCTTGGCGATGTATTCCAGTTTGCCAAGGCACCGCTCTTGCATGGCAATGACACAACGCTATTTTCGCTGATGCCAGGCTCAGCACAATTACAAAGCAACCAGGCCTGGACTTCGGAAAAAACGTTTGGCGTTGAAATATCCGCGGCCAACTTGTTAGCTGCACTGGGTCAGAAAGTAGATAGCTCGGCCCAAAACATTCACGCCACTGCACAGCACTGGCGGCTCAAAGAAGTTGCCGTCAATGTGGAAGTGGAATGGCTGGGACATCTCCACAACGAAATGCAACTAGGTGCTCATTGGCAGAATTTTACGGTCACGCATATTTCTAATAGCGCCAGCGCAGATTAATTGAGCACTATTGAATATTGCTCCAAATTCAACGCCAAACAGGCTCCTGCAACCCAGGCAGAGCCGCAATTTACATCTACACCGTTCGTCGTAATGATAAACGGCAGGGTTGAACCAATTGCGTTTATCCCCATCTAATTCTTCGCAGGCGTTCCCCCCCGCGTTGTACCCCCCTGCAACGCTTCCCCAAACCGAGTCGCCTGCACCGGAGGGGTCCTCCAGGACGAGGATCCCTCCATCTTTATTCTCGCGTTGTTTCGCAATCTTCTTTCAGCCGACATGAAAAAGCCGCTAAAATTGATTTATGGCGGATTCTCGGCAAGAAATTACCCAACTATTAGTCGCAACCAGCGGAGGCGATCCGGAAGCGGTTGAGGAATTGCTTAACCTTGTTTACGCAGATCTGCACCGACTTGCATTGCGACAGGTAGGCTACGAACCCCAGCACACATTGTCTGCTACCGCCCTGGTGAATGAAGCGTATCTCAAGATACTTTCTCAGTCTGGC
>CAZVYE010000212.1:0-6308 GCA_964630895.1 uncultured Gammaproteobacteria bacterium
ATATCGTTTTCAAGCTTTTTCATTCTCACAAGTATTTTTTTCGGTGGTTCATATTCCTCTTCCTCATGCACCACTTCCTTGTATCGATTGATGGAAAAATCATATTTATTTTCTACAATTAATTTACGGCTAACCCAGAAATGCTCAGCTTTCCGATCATTCTTCTCGTTGTCAGCCGTATTCTTGTCTCGCGTCTCCCATGCTGTCAGCACTTTGGGCAAATCCCCGGCAAAATTACTATCGTAAAGCCGTTCCCGCTTGTCATCCATGGAAAAGCCGTCGTCAAGCAGGTCATAGAACCAAACGTGATCCGTACTGCCGCCCTTGGTGAATATCAGAATTGCTGTAGCTACACCCGCATAAGGACGGAATACGCCGCTGGGGAGATTGATGACCGCTTCAAGCTGATTGTGTTCGATCAACAACTCACGCAAGGCGCGATGCGCTGTGGATGATCCAAACAGTACACCCTGCGGCACAATGGTGGCTGAGCGTCCGCCGGTTTTCAGCATGCGTAGAATCTGGGCGACAAACAGGAGTTCCGTTTTCTTAGTTTTGACCTGGCGCAACAGTGCTGGATTGATGGTGTCTTCATCCAGGCTGCCCTTGAAGGGCGGGTTGGCGAGTATAACATTGAAGCCATCCCGTTCGGCCTGCGGAAATTTGTCTGCAAAACTCTGAGCCAGGGTGTCCTGGTAGTGAATATCCGGATCTTCAACACCATGCATATAGAGGTTCATGGCGGCGATGCGCAGCATGGTGGCGTCGAAATCAAAACCATGAAACATTCTGGTCTTGATATGGGCCCACTGTTCCTGATCAAGCAGGTCGCCGGTATATACCAGTTGCTCTTCAGTTTTGCCGTTATCAAGTGTCACTGTTTCCCGAATTATACCTTCGGGGGAAGTGCCGGCTTCCAACAGGTACTCGAACACAGAGACCAGAAAGCCCGCCGTACCGCAGGCGGGGTCTGCCACCAATTCATCTGGTTTTGGCTCCAAGAGATTGACCATCAACTTGATGATATGGCGCGGGGTACGAAACTGGCCATTGACGCCGGCCGTGCTAAGTTTGCTTAAGAGGTACTCATAAAGATCGCCCTTGGCATCCCCGGACTCCAGTGGCAGCTTCTCAATCATGCGCACCGCCTTCTGTAACAGGCTCGGCTTGTCGATTGCCAAGCGCGCATCCTTCATATAATCGCCAAACCGGGTATCGCTATTCTGCTCGCGCAGATGCTTGAAGACTTCATCACGCACGAGGGTGTGCAAGCGCTCGGGATCTTCGATGTGCATAAAATCGGACCAGCGCAGATGTTGCTGGCTATCGCTGAAACGGTGCTTGAACTTTTGCCCGGTGCGTTTACTGCGCTTTTCATCACGGGTTTCATTGATGTCGAGCAGGCGACAGAACATCAGAAAGGTGATTTGTTCAATGACTGTTAGCGGGTTGGCGATACCACCTTGCCAGAATTCGAGCCAGAGTCTATCAATTTGACTTTTAAGGTCGCCCGTAATCATGGGTGTTGCGTTTCCTTTAATTGTTTACGTGTGATGTGTTACTGGTTTTTGCGCTGGCCCAAAGCTACTGACGAGGGCGATGAGTTGTTCGATTTGCTGTTCATCGCTAAACACTTCCTCCAGATCACCAATAGCGGCAAAAGGCATTTCGTAGAGCCTTTCTAGCTCAATTGCCCCACTTTGGGCGATCTGACGCTTGAGCATGCCTAGAAACTGTACCTGCTTGGCGCTGAGTTCAGGGTATGACTGGATAAAAGCCGCGAATCTAGTATTGACTGCTTCGGCATCCATGCCGACGATGCTGCGCAAAATCTGATCCAATCGTGCCGCTGAACCATAAAACGATTGCAACTTATGCAGATCGACATCCGGATGCCGGGTATGAATAAGTGCGTTCAGGCGTTCCAGCTCCTGTTCGCTTACAGCTTGGCCATTGCGAATTTTCTGAAGTGTGTCATCTGATTCAAATAGATCGAGCAAGGCCTGTTCAACTTTGGCGCGGTAGGCTCGCATATCAACTGAGGCGAGGTAAGTCTGTTGCTGCTCACGCACTTCCCCTGAATCTGTAATGTCGATCACCGGTGGGTCATAACTCGGGCCAACACCTTTATCACGATGTTTGATTATGTCGCGTAGTGCTTCGCGCATATCTTCTATCTCAGTCAGGGAAGCCTGATCCCAAAATTCTGGCTCACGCGCTTGTTTGATTTCGCTGGCTTTCGCCTTCACCTGGTTAAGATTCATCTGCAGGGTGGCCAGCAATCCGAGTACATCTCCTTTGAGATCATCGTAACGGGCACTTTTACAGAGCTTTTCCTGTTGCAGTTGAGTAATAATCAGATCCCATTGATACGCATCCGCATGGCTCCGTATATCCACCCATTGCATCAAGGGAGCTATGTCCGTCTCCAACAGCGTGACTGTGGTGGCCGCAAACTGGCGAATCACCTCCAATTCACCAAGCTGACGCTTCAGCTTCCATTTTTCACGGACGGCAATTGTTTTCTCATTGAGACTGTTGATCGCTTTCACTAGCCATTGGGCAATACGATCAAAGTCGTCCACCTCAGCCTGCTCCAGCGCAGATTTCGCTAGGAACAGTCGCGCTTCAAATAGGCGCTGCATTAGTGCTTTGCTCTGGCTTACAGTGACGTCCCGCTGCTGCATGCCGTGATATTCCACAACCCCCCAGTGATCAAAAATCTGAAACCGAGTTTTATCCTTACCCGGGCCAAACAGGTTCTTACACAAGCGTGTGCCGCGACCCACCATCTGCCAGAACTTGATGGGTGACTTGACCGGACGCGCAAATACCAGGTTGACGACTTCCGGAACATCGATTCCTGTGTCCAGCATGTCGACGGAAATGGCGATAGTGAGCTGTTCATTGGAGCCATCGACTTTGAAATCATCGATCAGGGATTCAGCGCGCGGATCGTAGTTGTCAATAACCTGGCAGAATTTGCCAGCATATTGTGGATACATCTCATTGAATAGTTCTTCAAGCAATTTCGCATGGCGGTGATTCCGCGCGAAGACGATCGTCTTTCCTAATGTTTGACCATCAGCTTGGCGGATACCGTGATCCATCAGATTCTGCAATATCTTGCGGTTGGTATCCTTATTGTAGATGGCCCTGTCTATTTCGCCACTTTCAAAATCGAGCGCATTAGGATCAATGCCCTGCTCTTCCAGTTGTGCCAATTCCTCCGAGCTGAGCGCATGCCCCTTAATGCCTTCCCTTAAGAATTTGGTTGTGTGTTTGACCACTTCATAGGGCACCAGATAGTCTTCTTCCACCGCTCGGTCCAATGGATAATTCGCAGTGGGCTGTTTGAAGTCGCAGCCAAAGAGGCGGCAAGTCGAGCGGCTGACCATCTCGACTGGTGTCGCGGTAAGGCCAATCTGTAGCGCATCGAAATAATGGAATAGATCCCCGTATACGTTGTAAATGCTGCGGTGCGATTCGTCAGCTATGATTAAGTCAAAAAACCCTGGATCAAAGCGCTGATAGACTTTGTCCATGGCCGGATAGGTAGCCAGGAATATACTATTCTCATCGTCATTGACGCTTTTTGCGGACAGAATAGTGACTGGTGCGCTAAGAAATTCGCTGTAAGCATTCTTAGCCTGTTTACGCAGTTCACGGCGGTCACACAAGAAGAGAACGCGTTTGACCCAGCCTGCCTGCATCGCAACATCTGTGATGGCGATAGCAAGGCGGGTCTTACCGGTGCCTGTCGCTTGCACGATCAATGCTTTGCGATGCTTATCTTCGAACCGTTCACAGACTCGCTTGAGCGCCTCGTGTTGATAGAGCCGATCACCGATAATTCCGGACTTGGGGGAAACGGAATTGAGCGGTTTGCGTTCACGCCGCTGGCGTATCAAGTATTGCAAGCTGTTCTTGGTATAGAATCCGTACAATCTTCGGGGTGGGTAATTCTGCGCGGGGTGGTCATCCCAAATCCAGATATCATGGCCATTGGTGTAGAAAATAACTGGCCGCTGCCCGTGCATTTTCTCGAGTCCATCGGCATAGTGCCGCGCCTGGTGACGACCTTTTTCTGCATCGACTGCTGTCTTTTTGGCTTCAATGACAGCCAGAGGATTATCGTTATCGTCCCAAAGTACGTAGTCGATAAATCCCTCACCACTAGCAGTGGGCTGATGCAGAACAGGTTCTTCTTGTGTAACTTCATCTGTATTGGCGCCGTTAGGGCCTACATCCCAGCCATGTTCTGCTAGTTGCAGGTCAATCAGGCGCTTGCGAGTAGTAGACTCATCAAAATGTAAGGCATCAGCTACTCGTTGTCCTTCGGCTTGGGCTTTTGTAAGCTGCTCTGTGGTTTTTTCGAGCTGTGCAGCTTTCTGCCGTTCTGTCTCTAACTCTGATAGCAATGCCTGCATGCGCGCTTCTTGCTTCGCATATTGCTCAAGCAGCGCCTTGCGTTGTTGTTTATATTCGCTTTTCGCTGACTTAGGTGGTTGAGGCTCGGCATAGTCTGAAATTGTTTCAGGCTTTGTATCGTTATATGTGACGGTAAGCCAACGGCCAAGATCCCAGGCTTCGCGAATAAGCCATAAGGCACTATTGAGTGAAACTTTGTCACCATGCGCTGCTTTATTGCCATGAATGCGAATCGCATGCAATTTGTCGATGACAACTTTGGGAGTCACCGCTTCGAAGGCATCGTTTGTTAACACTTCCATAAACCCCGCCATCTGCGGGCGTGGTAGTGCCAACTCTTGGTAGACGATGCTGACCAAGCGCTCGGCAAAGGCGCGTAGCTTTACGAGAGCGCTTTCAGGATCGCCATGGGCATAGTTCTCAGCGAACCCAGCCAATGAAGCAAGCTCTGGCCAGCGTTCCCTAAGATATTCAAAATTTTGTGATTGCATAACCTGGTTTACGTCCATGCGGGCAGTAGTGCGAACTTTATGCCAACTATTTTTCCAGCCCGTATTTTTCTATCCAATTCGAGAGTGTTTGATAGTTACCTAGACCCAGTAGCTCCGCTGCTTTGGTTTTGTTGTTTTGTGATTCGGTCAAGGCTCGACTTAGGTAGTGTCGAGCTACATCCGCAATTATTTCTTTCAAATCAACAGGTTCGGATAAGTCTTTGTGTAATATCTGGTCTTCATTTGATTGTTTAGGAGGCAATGCCAATAGCGAATCAGTAAGATCTTGCTCTGAAATTGTTGCTTCGTCTGACCAAATTGCAGCGCTCCTTATGACATTCAATAATTCTCTAACATTTCCCGGCCAAGAGTGTTTTAGCATAAGGTTCTTAGCTTTAGCAGAAATCTTTTTATGCTTGTAACCTGGTTCCAGTTTGCTTTCCTGATTAACGATTTCCAGTAACCGGTCAATTAGCAACCCTACATCGCCTTCACGTTCTCGCAATGGAGGTAGCCTGATGACGGCAACGGCCACTCTATAGTACAGATCTTCCCTGAATGTCTGATTCCGCACTTCTTGCGCGAGGGTGCGATTTGTTGCTGTTATAATTCGCACGTCGATCTTTCGAGGCTCAGTCGCGCCAACTGGCACAATCTCTCCTTCCTGAATAGCTCGCAATAGCCGGACCTGGACGGCGAGAGGTAGCTCACCTATCTCATCTAAAAATAGCGTACCTTGGTGGGAAGCCTCGAAATAGCCTTTATGATCCTTTATCGCCCCGGTGAAAGCACCTTTCTTATGACCGAACAGCATGGATTCCACCAATTCAGATGGAATCGCGCCACAATTTACGCTGACAAAAGGTTGCTCTTTCCTAGGGCTGGATTGATGTATAGCTCGCGCAAACAGCTCCTTTCCGGTTCCTGATTCTCCTTCAATCAACACGGGAATTGAACGAGGCGCTACCCTGCGTGCTCGAGCTATCGCCTTTTGCATAACTTCGCTTTGGTGAATAATCTGCTCAAATTCAGGTGCTTCAGGTGGTAATCCTGCTGTGAGGCGTTGGAGAGCCTCGTCCGGCTTTCGGAAGAGGTCCGGAATGAATTCTGCAGATATGTCGAAAGGTACTGCTGTGGTTTTGACGCCCCCTTGCACACTGGATTCGATTAACTCAGCGGGGAATCGCGTTTTTGCCAGCAATATCCAAACAGCTGCCATTGCTGGTGTGCCTGGACTGAGATGAAGCGTAAGTTCGGGATTCTCGACTCGTTGCGAAACCGAAGCCAGTGCCTCAGTAGCTGAGCTGTAGATATCTCCGAAGTCTGTTGGGCTTCTAAGCTTTGTTCTCTTAAACTCGATATCAGCCTGGGTAAGCGTTCTTAGCC
>CAZVYE010000213.1:0-6278 GCA_964630895.1 uncultured Gammaproteobacteria bacterium
CGAATTTAAATTCCGGTAAATCCAGCGTGTGCTATTTCTCGTTACAGAGAACACTGTGACACGCTTGGCGTTTTGCAAGCGCAGCGGTTCTATAAATGGGTTGAGATCGAGAGAGTTGCCCCTGGGCCTGGCAACAACTAAACACATTTTGCTTTTCTGGCGTCAGTAGATTCTGCACGTCCAAAGCAAGACCGATTACTCGTATAGCCAGGGGGAAAGCGCTTTGACTAAGATGGCACCAGAGCGCCTTTAGAGCTCTATCCGCCACCCATGCGGGTCGTCTGCTTCGCCGCTTTGGATTGCGGTGAGTTGTTTGCGCAGGCTGGTGGTGGTTTCGCCGGCGGTGCCGCCATGGACTGCATGTTCAACACCGTTGACGATGAGTGCGCCTACCGGGGCAAGTACCGCAGCGGTGCCGGACAACGCGGCTTCACCGTCTTTAATCCACTCCAGCATTTCGGCAACACCAAACGAGCGCTCGTCGACGCTAAAGTTTTGGTCTTGGGCCAAGGTTAGCAGCGAGTCGCGGGTGATGCCGGGCAGGATCGATCCATCGAGCTGCTTGGTGAGAATTCTCTTGTCGTTGAGGAGCAAGAAGTTGGCAGCGCCAGTCTCTTGGACATCGTCATCAGGCGCAAACAACACTTGATCGGCCTGGTATTGCTGGCGTGCGTCAATTACGTGACGTAACGCAGCGGCGTAGTTGCCGCCGGTTTTGACCTGTCCAAAGTCTTCGGTGGTGCGACGACTACTGGTGACCAGCAGTTTCAGCGTGCGTTCGGAGGTGAAGTACTCACCCACCGGAGAAACCAATACATACAACATGGCTTCGCTTACCGCTTTACCGGCGGCACCAATATTTGGTTCCATGCCAATTAGCGTGGGACGGATGTACAGAGCGCTGGGAAACGCTGGAATCTGGTCGCGTACGGAGTCCACCAGCGTCATGATGGCACTATTCAACATTTCGGCGGATGGCACCGGCAGGCAAAGCTGTCGGGCGCTGTTACGCATGCGCTCTATATGCTTATCCAGACGGAAAATATGCACACCACCATCGGCTCGACGATAGGCTTTTAATCCTTCAAAACATTCGCTGGCGTAGTGCAGCACGTGAGAGGCAGGGTGCATCTGCATGGGACCGGTCGGCTGCAGCTTGGGTTGCTCCCATTCGCCGTCGCGGTAGTAGGCTACGCTCATTTGCGCAGCAAAAGTTTTTCCAAATACGTCGCTCATGGCGGCGCATTCTAACCGCGGTTTGGCCAATTGGCGAGTCATAGCGCAATTGGCTCGCATTACTTAAGTTACGTGACAATCACTGCCAAGTTGGTATAACTGCCGGGCTGCGCCGCCGTTAGCGTGACAATTCTCCGGTTTTTGGGGATCATTTGCCGCTGCTCGGTACGCCTTTGGGCGCGATGTCATTGCATCAAACCGCCTGGATTTATAGTCAACACAAACCTCCAGAGTTACAGCGCACATGCTGGGACCTCGTGGTTTGTATCGTATGCCAGCATAGTGTCCCGCGTGCTTTTGTTGTTCCACCAAGCGCGCCGGTGCCGTCCTGGTCACAATGAGGGAGCCAACATGTTTAGCAAATTTAGACTGACTGCGCTGGCGCTAGCCGCCGCTTTCTCCAGTCAGGTCCTCGCCGAAGATGGCGATATCTTTACCATGCCGTACACCATGCACGATATGGATAACGGCCTACGGGTCATTGTCGTAGAAACCGCTTATCCCGATGTGGTCACGTTGCAAATTCCAGTACAAACTGGTTCGCGCAACGAGATTGAGCCGGGCAAGTCCGGTTTTGCGCATTTCTTTGAGCACATGATGTTCCGCGGCACGGACAATTACTCAGCAGAAGAATACAAAGGGATGCTGAAGAATGCCGGTGCAGATCAGAACGCCTACACCACAGACGACTACACCAACTACCACATCAACTTTACCAAAGACGATCTGGAAACCATTCTGAAGCTGGAAGCGGATCGCTTTCAAAACTTGAATTACTCCGAAGATGTGTTTCGCACCGAAGCGCTGGCGGTAAAGGGCGAGTATCTTAAGAACTACTCCAACCCCATTCAGAAAGCGCTAGAGCGTATCCGCGATCTTGCGTTTGATAAGCACACCTATCAGCACACGACCATGGGCTTTTTCGAAGATATCGAAGACATGCCCGAGCAGTATGAATACGCCAAGACCTTTTTTGATCGTTGGTATCGACCAGAAAAATCCACCATCATCGTTGTTGGTGATGTGGAAACCGACAATGTTATTACGCTGGTAGAAAAGTACTGGGGCGACTGGAACCGCGGCGATTACACCGTAGAAATCCCGGTAGAACCAGAGCCAACTGCGGCCAAGTACGAACATATTGCCTGGGAAGCACCGACTCAGCCTTGGGTCATCATGGCGTACCGAGCACCCAAGATGGACGTTACGGATCGCAGCTACGCAGCACTGGATACGGCGGGTCAGTTGTTCCTGGGTCAGACCTCGGATGTTTACAAGCAAATTGTTAACACGGATCGTCTGGCTGACCAGTTTTTCTACTACTTCCCTCAGCGTAAAGATGCGCAGCTCTTTTACATCGGCGCGCGCCTGACCGACAAAGCCAACGCAGAGAAAGTCGTGGACTTGGTCAACGGCGCCATTGTCGACATGCGCACCGAATTGGTGGATGCGAACAAGCTGGAAGATACCAAGTCCAACTCACGCTATGGGTTTGCTGGCGCTATGGATAACTCGGTTGCCATCGGCTCTACGCTGGCCACATTTGTGCACTTTGATCGCACCCCGGAAACCCTGAACGAGCTGTATCGTCAATATGACGCGCTCACACCGGAAGACCTGCGCAAGGCAGCAGATCAGTATCTGCGTGACGAGCGTCGCATTGCAATTACGCTATCCAACGATGAAAACATGGCAGGTTTCCCGGCCGCATTTTCCGATACCAATGCAGCCGTCGCACAGGCGAAAAGCACCGAAGCTGCGGACATCGAAGTGGTTGAGCTGCAGAACAGCTCTGACCTGATCAATGTTTCGTTCCTGTTTAACGTAGGGCCGGCACTGGATCCAAAGGGCAAAAAAGGGTTGGCCGCACTAACCGCTGCAATGCTTACCGAAGGTGGTTCTGCGAGCATGACCATTGACGAAATCAACAAGGCCTTCTTTCCCATGGCTGCCGGCATCGGCAACCAGGTAGACAAAGAAATGATTCGCCTGGCCGGCGGCGCGCACAAAGACAATTTGAGCGACTGGTATACCATCGCCAGCGACATGCTGCTGGACCCGGGCTTCCGAGAAGATGATTTTGAACGTCTGAAAACTCAGCTCATCAACAACGTCCAAACCGACCTTAAGAGCAACAACGACGAAGAGCTGGGCAAAGAGGTGCTGTACGCAAATCTGTATGGTCCAAATCACCCATACGGTGCGTTTAATTCTGGTCATGTGAGTGATCTGGAGTCCATCACTCTGGATGAAGTGCGCGAGTTTTATAAGCAGCACTTTACCCAAGCCAACTTAACGCTGGGTCTTGCTGGTGGTTACGACAACGAATTTAAGCGTCGCGTTCTGGGGGATCTGGCGCAGCTGCCAGAAGGCCAGGATAGCCTGAATGACATTCCTGCGGCCCCGGCATTCGAAGGCCGCCATGCGGTAATCGTAGAGAAAGAAACGCCAGCGGTTGCGGTGTCGTTTGGTTTCCCCATCGATGTACGTCGCGGCGATGACGACTGGGTTGCGTTGTGGTTGGCTCGATCTTACCTGGGCGAACACAGAAGCTCTAACTCGCACCTGTACCAGCGCATTCGTGAGGCCCGCGGCATGAACTACGGTGATTACGCCTATGTGGAATACTTCCCACGCGGCATGTTCCGCACCATGCCAAATGCCAACCTGGGTCGCCAACAGCAAATCTTCCAGGTTTGGCTGCGACCGCTGCGTAGCAACAACGACGCCGTGTTCGCGACACGCGCAGCCATGTTTGAGCTGAACGATTTTGTCGAAAACGGCCTGACCGAAGCGGAGTTTACAGCGACCAAGAACTTCCTGGAGAAGTACGTGGCACAGCTGACCGCCAGCCAGTTCCGCCAATTAGGTTATGCGATGGATTCTGACTATTACGATATCGATCGCTTCGCCGATTACGTGCGTGCTGAGCTGGAAGACATGACCGTGGAAGACGTCAACCGCGCCATCACCAACAACCTGCAAACAGACGATATTCGCTACGTCTTTATCGCCAAAGATGCAGCGGGACTGA
Source organism: uncultured Gammaproteobacteria bacterium (assembly GCA_964630895.1). Lineage (GTDB taxonomy): Bacteria > Pseudomonadota > Gammaproteobacteria > Xanthomonadales > SZUA-38 > CAZVYE01. The sequence goes on from CAZVYE010000213.1 coordinate 4,271, forward strand.
AAGCACAGCTGGAAAGCGGGGCAGAGTCGCCCATGACATATGACGCCGATCAGCCTGCAGAGCTTTTGGCAGAGGACAAGATCATTTCCAACTTGGATTTGAAACTGGACAGCGTAGAAGTCACTCCGCTGGCAGAGATATTCAAGTAAGCGCCTCTAAGAAATCTGGATAGCACACACAGCCCCCGATCGGGGGCTGTGTCGTATTTAGCGGTTGCGCTCAGCCAGCTGGTACGTCTAACCAACGTGCGTAGGCTTCTTTTTGCGCGCTCCAACTCAGGTGATTAAGGCTTGGCAACGGACCCGGGCGGTCTAACATCAAGTCCACGGCCTTCTTCGCGCGATCCCGACGACGCAAGTCTTCCACCTCGTAGCAATGGGCTTTGCCCAAGTATTCTGGATACGCCATGGCCGCCGGCACTACCGGCCGACATCCACACGCAACTGCCTCCAACACGGCCAGCCCTTGGAAATCGTGACGTGCGGTAGAAAGAACAACGTCGCTCTCCCGTAGCACATTCAGATAGTCTTCGCGTTCTTTGATGGGCTCCGCATGGGTCAGGGCAGTGGCGAACTCTTGCTTTATCGTGGTTATGGATTCTGGAACTCTGCGAAACTGTTGCCCCAGCAAAGACAGGCGAAATTCCACATGTCTGCGTCGCAATTCTCGGCAGATTGAAAGCAGCAGTTCGGGCCCTTTGTCGTACTCCCAGCGATGGTTCCAGACGATCTTCAACGAGCGCTTACCCACCGGAGAATTTGCACGTCCGGCCAGAGCGTCATCTTGCAAACCAACCGGCAACACTACTGAGCGCTCTGCAGCCGCATCTACCAGTTCGCGCGGCTTGTAATCCGGCAGTTTGTCCAGCAGATCCCGCACGCCGTCAAACAAAGTCTGACGGTTGTAATTGCTATTGAACCCAATACGATCTCCCACTCCCAGCGCATACAAATTCAGCATTTGCGCTTCCAGTTTGAAGCGTTGCTCGTCTTGGGTGGGATAGGCAAACTGATTGTCATGAAAAAATACGCTGGCGGGAACCGGTGCCAGGGCCGGCACCAAGCCTTTCAGTGCAGCCAGGTCGGTAGAGCCGGTACACACAACACGATCGAATTTTTGATCGCGAATTTCAGGGTCTTCTGCCCAGTGCAGGGGCGCGCCACGCAGTCGCCACGAAAAGTGCCTGGGTGGCATGGTTTTAATCACCCAGTCATGTTCAGGAAAGGTATCTACCAGACCTTCGCGCCACTGACGGTGGCTCACCGCGTCATAGCTTGAAAGCAGGAGTATATTCAATCTGTTTACCGCCTTAGTCTGGGTTGCGGGTCGAAGAGTCTTTGCCTAGCCTGCCGGACGTGTTGGGTACGCGCTGCATACCTTCCTGGATCATGCGGCGGCCGCCAACGATTTCTCCATCGTGCACCATGTAGACATCTTCTAGCTCCGGATACTGACGCAACAATTCCGCGAATCGCGTTTCGCTGCGATTTAATATCATGGTGTTCAGACCGTCAATAGCAAAGTCTCCAGCATAGGTGACTTCCCCTGCACGCAGTTTGAGCGTTAGAAAGTCCTCCGGATACAACTTTACCGCACCGAAATACAGCGCTTTCATTTCATATCGGTCCGCGGGCACACGTATGAGCGCCTTGTTCAATCCATAGCCAAATTCCGGCGTTTCGAAACTGCCTTCCTTGCCTTTGAAGAAGAACGTAACGCGCTCGTTGGGATTATGCACGGCCAGATACAACAGCGCTTCGTTTTCCCCTAACGGGTAATCCGCGGTGTATTCAGGCGCCATAAGTCGGGTGCTGCAAGCTGACAGCAAGCACGTAATGAAGAGCAACAAGATAGTGAGTTTAGAACGCATATATTCCCCAAGTTTGTCATAGTGCCGCATCCCGCGGCGCTGGCATTGTAGCAAAGCTGATCGTTAATACTTTGTCTGTGTCTTCTGGCACAGGTGTCTGTAACACCAAGCGCTATGGTGGGTAAATTTTGTCAGCAG
>CAZVYE010000214.1:0-6222 GCA_964630895.1 uncultured Gammaproteobacteria bacterium
CATATCGCTATCCCAGCAGAATGCCACCAGGACGTATTCAATCTGACGCTGGCACAGGGTTATTCTCCCATCCATGTGGATGGCTATCAGGTTGATGGCAGCAACTTTTTTAATAGTGCATACCGGCCCAGCAGCATTCCCACCATAGCCACCCACAACCGCAGCAAGGCAGGGATCGAGGGCACGTATGACAGCTTAAGAAACCAAGGCTACCGGGTACTACAGCTCGATAGCTATCCACTAAACGGTGACATCGCTCACGCAGCCATATTTCAATTGCGTAATGGGCCTGCTCAGGCAGCCTACTTCAGCATAGACGAGGGAACATTTGTTGATCGACTGGCTCGCGATGACATTGCTGGCCTGATCCCAATACAGGCTGCCGCCACAGAACTCGGGGGCGAGACATTCTGGACCTTGCTAAGTGAGGACCGTGGGTCCACCGGTTGGGCTCTGGAAACAGTTCCTCAATCTGACTTTGCACAAACCAACGATACCCACAAAAATAATGGCGAAACCCCCAGCTTCGTGCATGGTTATCGCGCCGGTGGCGTCGACTGGATTACCGGCATATGGCTCACACCAGTGTTTGGGATAACCAGAGACGAACATAATCAAGCCTTGCTCCCATTTGTACTGCTCGACGGGCAAAATCGAGGAGATAAGCTGTTTACCAGAAGCATGACCGGATACGCCAGCGATTTGGATGTGCCGCTGTTGGCCGGCATATGGCGCGGCCTCCCCAAAGGTATTTTCATGTACGCACCCATTGCGACCGGATTGACCAGTGTTGCTATCGAGTTCCTCAATACCGACCCCCTTGCCAGCACTGAGTGCAGCATCAACGGCGGTGAATTCTTCGCATGCGTGAGTCCCGTGGTCGTCACACAACGCACGGAAGGCGAATATAGTTTCACGACGCGTGCAGTGGACTTCACCGGAACGATCGGGCCCGAACAAACTGCCACATGGCAAGTCAATCGCGATGTTCTCCATGCTGGCGGGTTTGAATATGGGCTAGGCTCGCAATAGCCTAAGCCTTGCAAGCCTCTCGCGGGGCGCGCTACAGATCGCTCCGTGCGAGTGCTTTCCAAATGTATGATTCAAAGCGCAATATTTAGGTCACACTGCTGTAAACGATCTCTCGCCCACCGGCGTCCTATAGGGAGTAGTTCAATCTGGGCACAAAAAATGCACATCAAATTCTTTGCCATCCCGTTTGGCTTTTTGCTTTTCAGCACCACCTATGCGAGCGAGAACTGCGGAGAATTGTCGAGCGCTCTCAGCAAAGACTTAGCGGTGTTCGAAGAGAAGGTGCTGGGAGTAGATGTGCCTTTCCAAAGTGCCAACTACGATTACACCCAGGATTTAGTAGCACTTGCCGAATGTCCGCCTAACCATCCGGCGGAGCTGGAGCTGGCACTTGCTCGCATTTTGGGCAAGGGCGGAAACGGCCATTCCTTGCTGCTCAACTTCTCCTGGCCAACTCGATTCAATCGCATAGCCGGAAACATGCTGGTCCTGGACGACGGGATTTATCTGCTAGGCGGAAGCTTGGAACGCCCGATGTGTAAATTAGAAAGCATCAACGACGTGCCGATTACAGAACTAGTAGCCTATTGGACCAGCACGATAGGCCACGCCGGCGGAATATCACAAGCAACGCTGCCGGTGTTTCTGGAGTCACCTGAGGTCTTGCACGCCGCAGGCTTTGGCAAGCAATCCGATCGTGTGTCGCTGCAATTTGCAGATTGCAAGTACGACGAAATGACCGCTGGACCGCCGGTCCAGAACAAAGCTCACTTCCACGAATCCCGCATTCTCAAATTCGCCCATGCCGGCTACGCTCAAGAAATACCACTGTGGCTAGAGGAGCCGGAAAAAAGTCAGCGTTTTGTTTGGCTAGATGGTGAAACGCTGTACGTGCAGCTTCGAGATAATGCAGGGGCAAGCATGAAAGATTTTGTATCAGCAGTGCTTAAAGAACTGAAGCGGCAACCGCCCAGGAACATTATATTTGATCAACGACTTAATCTTGGCGGCGATTTGACTACAACACGCAAACTGATTGACGCCATGGCCAAGGTAGCCAACGACGGTAAAGTGGTTGCTCTGACTTCTGGGCGAACTTTTAGTGCCGCCATCTACAATCTCGCGCGACTAAAAGGCCAAACGAATCTTAACCTATACATCATTGGCCAACCCGTAGGTGACGCTCTGGAATTCTGGTCGGAAGGCAGCGTTGTTTCACTTCCCAATTCCGGAGCCGCATTGCTGGTCGCAACCGAGCGACACAACTATATGACCGGTTGCCCGGAACCCGACTGCCACAGACCAATTCAAAAATACTCGGTCAAAGTGCCCCACGTAAAACCAGACCTTTCCATTCAATACACGGCGGCAGATTTTAAGCAAGGCAACGACCCGGCGCTGGCCGCGGCTCGGGCGCACCTGGCCGAATAGCCCATAAGTCATTGTTGCGGATGTGCTTTTTTCGCATACCGCTCTGCTTGTCGCAGCGCTAATTCAGTTCATCGCAACGGAGACCTTTTTGTCTCCCTTCCGAATTAAGGTATCCCCTCGAAACGGATATGGCTTAATTCGGAGCACCTGATGTCACTTACGCGCCTCTCCACTGATAATCCTGCAGCGCTTGCTGCGGCCGCGTTCTTTATACTGGTAGTAGGCGTCGTCGCCATCATTTCATTACCGATCCAGATGTTGCCCAACATCGAGTACCCGCAGATCAACATTAATACAGGGTGGCGATCAGCCGCACCTCAAGAAGTAGAAGCCAACATCATCAAACCGCAGGAGGAAGCGCTGCGCAATGTGCCGGGTGTGCTGCAAATGTCTAGCAATGTGCGCGCCGGTGGTGGTGGCGTGCGGCTGGAATTTGCTTTGGGTACTGATTTGCAGCAGGCCATGATCGATGTACTTAGCGCTCTTAACAACGTTGCGGATTTACCGCCGGACGCTGGCGAGCCAAATATCAATGTGGGCGGCTTTGATATGCCGCTTGCAACTCTTCTGGTGCATCCGCGAGAAGACCGATCGGACACCGATGTCAGCGCGTACCAGGAAATCATCGAGACATACGTCGAGCCACGCCTGAACCGAATCGACGGCGTACAGGCAGTTGATCTGCGTAGTGGTAGAGACACGATGGTTTTGGTGAATTTTGATCCATACCAGGCTGCGGCACTGGGCATTCAGGTGTCGGAAATCGCGCAGACTGTTACCCGCGCTGTAAACAGCACGGGCGGTCTGGCCAGTATTGGCCGGCGTCAATATACAGTGCGTTTTCTGGGTGGCGTGGATTTAGAAAGCATAGGCGCGCTAATTGTTGCCCGGCGCGGCGATCAACCGGTTTACTTGCGGGATATCGCCGAGGTAACCACCGAACTATATCCACGCAGCGGACTCACCTACCGCACCGGCTTTCCCGCATACTACATTCGCGTTCAAGGCAAGTACGGCACCAACTCGGTGGCTGCTTTGGACGACATTAACTTGGCCATTGCCGAACTCAATCAGGGTCCGCTAGCTGACGCCGATCTACAGCTCACATTGAGTTTCGATGCTGCGGTACATATACGCCGGGCCATCGCGCTCGTTAACGGCAATTTGCTACTCGGGGTTGCGCTGGCGCTGGGTCTTTTGTGGTGTATCTTGCGAGGATGGCGCGCCACTGCCCTCATCGCTTTAACTATTCCGTTTTCTCTTTTGACTGCATTCATCGCGCTGAGCTTACTTGGTCGCAGCTTGAACGTTGTTTCACTGGCGGGCCTTGCATTTGCCGTAGGACTGGTGCTCGATGCGGCGATCATCGTGCAAGAGAATATTGTGCGACTACGCCAAAGTGGTAAGTCGCACAAGCGCGCAGTACGTGAGGGTCCGGCACAGGTTAGCGGCGCGCTTTTTGCCTCTACCATAACCAGTATCGCAATCTTCTTGCCGGTTCTGTTTATGAGTGGCATTGAGGGTCAGCTATTTGCTGATCTAGCGTTGACTTTGGCCGTAGCTGTTGCTGCGTCCACATTAGCAGCATTGACCGTATTGCCAGCGGCAAGCAGCTTCATCCTGGCAAATCAAAGCCATCGTGATCCTCTGTCTCGTTGGTGGAGCAAGACCGCAACCATTATCACCAGCATCACAGACTCCCCACGACAGCGATTTGGCTGGATTGTCAGCCTGCTGTTGCTGCCTCCGCTGGTCGCCTGGGTACTAATGCCGAAAATCGATTTTTTACCCCAGGCCAATTCGGATGGTATTCAAGTGGGCTTCAGCATGCCGGAGGGAATTCCTCTGAGCACCATCGACCGGGAGCTGTTGCAGACTGTAAGAAACCGCTTGCAACCCCACGTAGATGGCGACGCACAGCCGGGCATTCGCGGCTACAACCTCTATTCATACGGATCCAATGCGACCGGGGTCTATATCTATCCGGCTGATCCGCGGGAAGCGCCAGAGCTCATCGAAAAACTGCGCAATGAGGTGTTTCAAGGTCTCGCCGGTACGAGCGCGTTTGTTTCCCGCGCATCCTTGCTCAACGTGGGTGTAGGCGGCGGACGCAATATTGACATCGACATGCAAGGGGCCGAACTGGAAGGCCTGATGGCAACAGCAAAGCTCGGACAGGAATTGATCGAAGCGGAACTTCCCGACTGGTCAGTTCGAGCGCTACCTGGCGTGTCTTTGTCAAAACCTGAGTTGCAGTTGGAACCAGACGACTTGCGAATCGCGCAATCAGGCCTTGATCGGTCCCAGGTTGCAGATGCCATCCGTTCTTTCACCGGCGGGCTGTTTGCCGGGCGCTATTTCGACGGTAACGAAGGCCATGACGTGATCATATGGGGTGGCGGCTGGGATACGCCTGAAGACCTGGCAGGACTACCTATTTCAACTCCGCTCGCAGGGGTGCAGGTTCTTGGCGAATTGGCCGTACCTCAGCGCGCCGTTGGTCCTACACAGCTACGCAGAGTGGACGGCCAGCGCACCATTACCTTGCAAGTCCTGCCGCCGGCGGAGATCACCATGGAACAGGCGTTAGAACAGTTACGTCAGGTCGTGGATGCACCGCTGCGTGCAGATCTGCCAAATGGTGCACAACTTCTGTATCGCGGCAGCGTGGACCAAATGGACGGCGCCATTGGGCAAATGGCACGCAACTTCGCGCTGGCGGTATTGTTACTGCTGTTGATTATGGCGGCCATGTTTAGAAGCGTGAAAGACAGTCTGATGGTCATGCTAATTATGCCGCTTGCAGTAGTGGGTGGTGTCGCTGGGTTGCGGCTGCTGAATTTGTTTACGTTCCAGGCCCTGGACCTGCTCACCATGGTGGGCTTTATCATCATGATTGGATTGGTGGTCAACAACGCCATTCTACTTGTGCATCAGACTCGAGCGGGTGAGCGTGAGGGTTTGAGCCGTAGAGATGCGGTCTTCCAAGCACTGCAAATTCGCACACGGCCCATCTTTATGAGCACCACGACTTCCATCGTTGGCATGCTGCCGTTAGTTCTTATTCCCGGCACCGGCAGCGAAATTTACCGTGGGCTTGCCATGGTGATCGTCAGCGGCATGAGCGTAAGCGCCGTGTTCACTCTAATACTGCTGCCCTGCCTGCTTAGAGTGGGCAAAAAAGGCGCAGTGCCAAAAACTATTTCTCACTTTCAACAAGCGGAGGCCACCGCATGAAAACTTCTTTACTACTATTGTTCGCCGCGAGCACCACTGTGGCCACGGCCGTGCGCAGTGCAGACGAGGCAATTCCCATTACAGCGAGCGAAGTAACCCAAGAAGCGCTCCAGGCGACCATACCTGCCGCCGGCACGGTGCTTAGTCGGCAAAGTTCTCGCATTACTGCGGGAATGAGCGGGCGTTTGCTGTGGGTAATTGAACCGGGCGAATACGTTACCAAAGGCGAACCGGTTGCCCGCTTCGACTGCAGTATGGTGGAGCTGCGGCTCGAAGAGCAACAAGCGCTGGCGGAGCGGGAACAGATTCGGTTCGAAGCGCTACGCGAAGAGGTCAACCGAATGGAGCGGGCCACTATGGCAACTTCCACATTGCAATTAGAAAGGTCCCGCGCCGACCGCGATATTGCATCCAGCGAGATGCGAATCGCTGGCGTTCGCACCAGGCAGATTCAGTCTGAGCTAGAGCGCTGCATTGAGAGTGCACCGTTTACTGGCGTCATTACCCAACAGCTCCTGCGGG
>CAZVYE010000215.1:0-6207 GCA_964630895.1 uncultured Gammaproteobacteria bacterium
CTAAAGTATTTGGCAGCCGCAACCAGCGTACTATCAAACGCCTGTCGCGCGTTGTCGAAACCATCAATGATCTTGAGCAGGAGTTTGAAAAGCTCTCAGACGATGAGGTTCTGGCAAAAACAGCTGAGTTCAAGCAGCGGTATAAAGATGGAGAGTCGCTGGATGATCTTCTCCCGGAGGCCTTTGCCAATGTGCGTGAGGCGGCAAAACGACGGATGGGCATGCGCCACTACGATGTGCAGCTCATCGGCGGCATGGTTTTGCATAATGGACAGATCGCAGAAATGCGCACCGGTGAAGGTAAAACGCTGGTTGCCACACTCCCAGCTTACCTAAACGCGTTATCAGGCGAAGGCGTTCACATCGTAACGGTGAACGACTACCTGGCTAAGCGTGATGCGCAATGGATGAGTCCGGTGTACGAAGCATTGGGCTTGACGGTTGGGACCGTAGTGCCCGGAATGGCACCAGCAGCCAAGCGCGCAGCTTACGCAGCCGATATCACCTACGGTACCAATAACGAATTTGGTTTTGACTACCTGCGCGACAACATGGCGTTCTCTGCCCACGATCGCGTACAGCGCCGCCGTTCCTACGCGGTGGTGGATGAAGTGGACTCTATCCTGATTGATGAGGCCCGCACGCCGCTTATTATTTCTGGACCTACAGAAGACTCTCCGCAGCTATTCGTACAGGTGGACCGACTTGTACCGCACCTGACAGCACAAAAAGAAGAAGATGGTCCTGGCGATTATTCGGTTGACGAGAAAAGTAAGCAGATCTATCTCACCGAAGAAGGCATGGAGACCGTTGAAGAGCTGTGCACCAAGCATGGTCTTATCAAAGAAAACGAGTCTATTTACGAGCCCCAGCACCTACAGTTGGTCCATCACCTGAACGCTGCTATCCGTGCCCACGCCTTGTACAAGAAGGATGTGGACTACATCGTCAAGGACGGTGAAGTCGTTATCGTTGATGAATTTACCGGGCGTACTTTATCTGGCCGTAGATGGTCAGAGGGCTTGCACCAGGCGGTTGAGGCAAAAGAAGGTGTGCCCATTCAGCGCGAAACGCAAACGTATGCAAGCATCACGTTCCAGAACTTTTTCCGTCTGTACAACAAGCTTTCCGGCATGACGGGTACTGCTGATACTGAAGCGTTCGAATTTCAGCAAATCTACGGTTTGGAAGTGGTCGTTATTCCGACTCACAAACCCATGGTTCGAGAAGATCACGGCGACTTGGTGTTCCTCAATCCTAAAGGTAAGTTTGACGCCATACTGGAAGACATTCGGGATTGCCAGGAGCGTGGCCAGCCGGTTTTGGTGGGTACCGCGTCTATTGAGTCTTCGGAGTTGATCTCTAACCTGCTGCGCAAGAATAAGATCAAACACGAAACGCTTAACGCAAAGCAGCACGAGCGCGAGGCGCATATTATTACCCAGGCCGGTCGCCCAGGTGCCGTTACTATCGCCACCAACATGGCGGGTCGAGGTACCGATATCGTGCTCGGCGGCAATCTGGAAGCTGAGTTGGAAGAGCTGGGTGAGTCAGCATCGGAAGAGCAGGTTGCCAAAGTTAAAGAAGAGTGGAAAAAGCGCCACCAGGAAGTTCTGGATGCAGGCGGTTTGCATATTGTAGGCACGGAACGACACGAATCACGTCGAATCGACAATCAGCTCCGAGGTCGATCAGGACGTCAAGGTGACCCAGGATCCAGTCGTTTCTATCTGTCGCTGGAAGACAACCTGATGCGCATCTTCGCCAGCGATGGCGTCACTAAGATGATGAAGCGCTTCGGCATGCAGGAAGACGAAGCTATTGAGCATCCGTGGGTTTCTCGCGCTATTGAGAACGCCCAGCGCAAAGTAGAAGCGCACAACTTCGATATTCGTAAGAACCTGTTGGAATACGATGACGTAGCCAATGACCAGCGCAAGGTCATCTACGAGCAGCGCAACGACATCATGGATTCCGAGGAAATCAAGGACATGGTGGCGGATATTCGCCACGATGCGACCCAGATGATTATCGACCAGTACATTCCACCCAATTCCGTAGAAGAACAATGGGATGTCCAGGGGCTTGAGAAAGCGCTGGAAGGCGAGCTGAATGTTGAGCTGCCGGTACAGCAATGGCTGGACGAAGACGACAGTCTGAATGAAGAGTCGCTGCGGGAGAAAATCGAAGAGAAAGTGGATGGCCATTTTGCCTCTCGCGAGGAAATGTTTGGCTCGTCGGTAATCCGCAACCTGGAAAAAGCGGTAACCCTGCACGTCCTGGATCAAATGTGGAAAGACCACCTGGCGAGTATGGATTATCTGCGTCAGGGCATTGGGCTGCGTAGCTATGCTCAGAAGCAACCCAAGCAAGAATATAAGCGCGAAGCGTTCGAGATGTTCACTTCGCTACTGGATCGCATCAAGCATGAGGTAATCAAGGTCCTGGCGCGCATTCGGGTAGAGTCTCAGGAAGATGTGCAAGCTATGGATGATCAGCGCCGTGCGGCCGATCCGTCCAAAGTGCAGTATCAGCACCCTGATGCGGCGGCGTCCGTTGCACAACCGCAGGCCTCTGCAACGAACATGCGTCAATCGGCCCAGCCGGAACAGCCACAGCCGTTTGTTCGCGAAGGCGAAAAAGTAGGGCGCAACGAACCTTGCCCCTGTGGTTCTGGCAAAAAGTACAAGCACTGCCACGGTCAGATTGCTTAAGCGATGCAATGCATTGAGGTTGTCGCGGGCTTGCTGGTCCGCGATGACTGTATTCTGGTGCAACAGCGCCCAGCCCACAAACATCAGGGTGGCCTCTGGGAATTTCCCGGGGGCAAGATGGACCCAGGTGAAACTCAGTTCCAGGCACTGGAGCGCGAACTCGCCGAAGAGCTTGGCCTAACATCGCTGTCCGGAATCCATTTCCATACCGAAGATCACCGTTATGATGATCTCCGCGTGATTCTCCATTTCTGGCTAGTCAACGAGTTCACCAACGAACCGTGGCCACAGGAAGATCAGCCGCTGTTGTGGCAACCCATCCAGGAACTGCCTGACTTGCCAATGCCTGCAGCGGATGTGCCGGTAGTGCATAGGATTCGTTCAGAGCTATCGGCTTAGTGTCCCCAACCGTCCTGCGGTCTCGTGCTCGGTGCTTAAGTGTGCCAAGAACTAACGCCGTCAAGCTCTAATTCACTTGCGCTGAAAATAGATTGATTATCGAGCTGTCAGGCAAATTAGGCTGCGCGGAACACATCGATTATCCGGCGATCGAGCATTGTGGCGTCACACAAGCTTGTCTACTTTGGTTAACAACGACATCCGATTTACTTTATCTGCTTCCAGGTTAGAATCACTATTGTTCTGTGGTATTCGACTCCACCTACAAACCAGGGAGATCGCAGTGTCAGAGTGCCAGCATTCAGTTCGCAAGGACCAATCGTCTGTAGATCCAGTGTGCGGTATGACCGTCGATGTGGCCACTGCCGAGTATCGCAGCAGCCGAGGGGATCAAACCTGGTATTTTTGTTCTTCGCGTTGCCAATCCTTATTTGACTCTAATCTCGACAAATATCTTGGTGATAAGCCCCAAGGCGAACTGCAGGAATCCACTGACGCCATTTATACCTGTCCAATGCATCCAGAAATACGGCAGCGGGGGCCGGACGACTGCCCCATTTGCGGGATGGCTTTGGAGCCAGAGCAATTTAGTCTCGATGAAGGTCCATCGGAAGAGCTGGCCTCTATGTCGCAAAGATTTTGGATTTGCTTGGTGCTGACATTGCCGGTGTTGGTTTTAGAAATGGGCGGTCACCTTTTTCGGATAGGCCACCTTGTGTCCCCGCTATGGTCAAGCTGGATTCAATTGGTATTAGCCACTCCAGTGGTTTTATGGGGGGGCTGGCCTTTCTTCGTGAGAGGCTGGAAATCTGTGCGAAGTCGCAATCTGAATATGTTCACATTGATTTCCATAGGGACGGGTGTGGCTTTGGCCTATAGCTTGGTTGCGACGCTGGCACCCCAGGTATTTCCCGACGCATTTCGTCAGGATGACGGATCGGTCGCAGTGTACTTCGAAGCGGCAGCCGTTATCGTCGTATTGGTGCTGCTGGGTCAGGTACTTGAGCTGAGAGCCAGGGAGCGAACATCTGGAGCAATCAAGGCGCTACTGAGACTGGCGCCAAACACCGCGAGGAAGCTCGACGACCACGGTAACGAAACCGACGTACCCCTCGCGCATATCGATGTCGGGGACCTTCTACGGGTGCGGCCAGGTGACAAAGTACCTTTGGATGGAACAGTGATCGAAGGGCGCTCCAACGTGGACGAATCCATGGTCACAGGGGAACCCCTCGCGGTGCGGAAAGAAAAAGGTGACCATGTAATCGGGGGGACCCTCAACGGGCAGGGCAGTTTTATTATGCAGGCCGAAAAGGTTGGTCAAGAGACCATGTTGTCTCAGATCGTGCAACTGGTTGCCAATGCCCAGCGTAGTCGCGCACCCATCCAGGGACTGGCGGATAAAGTGGCCGGTTGGTTTGTGCCTGCCGTAATTTTAATAGCCGTTATTGCATTCCTCGTCTGGTCAACCGTTGGTCCTCCGCCTGCGATGACCTATGGATTGATAGCGGCCGTTAGCGTGTTGATCATCGCTTGTCCCTGCGCTTTGGGTCTAGCCACGCCAATGTCGATTATGGTCGGAATCGGACGAGGTGCGCAGAATGGTGTGCTCATTCGCAACGCGGAGGCCCTTGAGCGAATGGAAAAAGTGGACACGGTGGTCGTCGACAAAACGGGCACCCTGACCATGGGCAAGCCAGTGGTCACGGAACTAATTTCCGTCCCTGGAATTGATGATCGGGAATTGCTGCGTCTGGCTGCCGGCGTGGAGAAAAACAGCGAGCATCCCCTGGCCCTCGCGATTGTTGAAAAGGCCAAAGAACTGGAATTGGAACTCCCTAACGCCGAGGAATTTGATTCCCCCAATGGCAAAGGAGTGGTAGGGAAAATTGAAGGTCGTCAGATAGTACTGGGGAATCGACTATTGATGGAGTCCGAGGCAATAGACACCTCGGGCCTGGATGCACAAGCCAGTGAACTTCGTTCCGACGGTGCGACAGTTATTTTTGCAGGCGTTGATGGGAAAGCAGCCGGATTATTGGCCATTGCCGACACCATCAAAGAGACAACACAACGCGCTATCGCAGATTTGCAGCAAGCAGGCATACGCGTGGTTATGTTGACTGGCGATAATCGCACATCTGCTCAGGCTGTCGCTCGTAAGCTTGCTATTGATGAGGTGGAAGCGGAAGTGCTGCCTGAAGACAAGAGCAGGATTGTTCAGCAGTTGAAAGATCAGGGGCGCGTCGTACTAATGGCTGGTGATGGAGTCAATGATGCACCAGCGTTGGCAACTGCGGATGTGGGTGTGGCCATGGGTACTGGCACCGATGTAGCAATTGAAAGCGCTGGCATAACGCTGCTGCGTGGCGACCTCATTGGGATTGTAGAAGCCCGCCAGCTTTCCTTGGCTACGATGCGTAATATCCGCCAGAATCTGTTTTTTGCTTTTGTTTATAACTCCGCTGGAGTCCCCATCGCCGCAGGGATTCTTTATCCTTTTGCGGGAATATTGCTATCGCCAATTTTTGCCGCCGCCGCCATGTCCCTGTCTTCGGTTAGCGTCATCGTCAATGCGCTGCGGCTGCGGATGATTAAACTGGGCTAAATTGCCCATGCCTGCGGCGGACGTGCCAGTAGTGCACAAAATTCGTTCCGAGCTATCGGCTTAGTATCGCGACCTTCCTGCGGTTTTGTATTCGGTGCTTGGGCCTGTCAGAAACCCACAGGACCAAAGAGTGCTAAAAGCACCACGGATCACTACCATTGGCTTGAATTTGCAGATCAATTAATGTGTGTCCGGAATGGGGCTATCCCTATCCGTAGCGGCCTGGCTAGTACCAGGGGCTAATACCTGGCAGCGACTATGCAAAACGCAAGACCTGACCCCAATGATCCCTTGAAGTTATGGCCAATATGGCGCAGAATCAGGCCTGCATCGACGCTAGGAATAACGTCATGAATCAGTGTTTTCGAGGCGGGAACCAAGCCCACCAATTGGAGAGGGAAAGGGCTCGGACCACTTTCAATGGCTGTATTGAGCGTGCCGCTGAATTGCGGTGCCCGGGTTTCTAGGCAAACCGTTTCATGGATA
>CAZVYE010000216.1:0-6003 GCA_964630895.1 uncultured Gammaproteobacteria bacterium
AAGCCCAACTTTTCCAAGCTGCTTGGTCAGCCGGAGCCAGAGCTTTCCGCAGAAGAACGAGCGTTCCTGGATGGTCCTGTCGAAGAACTCTGCAGAATGATCGACGACTGGGAAATCACCCACGAACTGGCGGATTTGTCACCGGACGTGTGGCAGTTCTTAAAAGACAACAAATTCTTTGGAATGATTATTCCGAAAGAGTATGGCGGCCTGCAGTTTTCTGCCCGCGCGCACTCAGCGGTGCTACAGAAAGTTGCCAGTAAGAGCGTAACGGTAAGTTCAACCGTAGCCGTACCCAATTCTTTGGGGCCCGGTGAGCTGTTGCTGCACTACGGTACTGAGCAACAAAAGAACTACTTCTTGCCACGATTAGCCAAGGGCGAGGACATTCCTTGCTTCGGCTTAACCGGTCCTACCGCGGGTTCTGACGCCACGTCCATTCCAGATACCGGCGTGATCTGTAAAGGCACCTACAATGGCGAAGAAGTCTTGGGCATGCGCCTAAACTTTGACAAGCGCTACATTACGCTTGCACCGGTAGCCACCGTTATCGGCTTGGCTTTCCGCTTGAAAGATCCAGACGGCTTGCTTGGCGACAAAGAAGATATTGGTATCTCGCTCGCCCTTATCCCGCGTGACGTGGAAGGGTTGGAAATCGGCAAGCGCCACTTCCCCTTAAATATTCCGTTCCAAAATGGTCCGATCCGCGGCAAAGACATCTTTGTACCGTTGGATTTCCTGATTGGCGGCCCCGAGATGGCTGGCAGTGGCTGGCGCATGCTGGTTGAGTGCTTGTCCGTCGGCCGCGCTATTTCTTTACCATCAGGAAGCACCGGAAGCATGAAAGCCGGCGCACTGGCGACTGGCGCTTATGCTCGCATTCGCAAGCAGTTCAACCTTCCCATTGGTCGATTTGAAGGTGTAGAGGAGGCATTGGCTCGAATCGGTGGTTACACCTATGCTGCTTCTGCATTGACGCGCATGACAGCTGCAGCTGTAGATCGCGGCGAAAAGCCCGCGGTCCCGTCAGCAATCGCAAAATACCATGTGACCGAAATGGGTCGCGATGTCGCGAAAGACGCCATGGATGTACACGGTGGTAAAGCCGTAATTCTAGGCCCGAAAAACTACGTAGGTCGCTGCTGGGAAGGCGCACCAATTTCCATTACCGTAGAAGGCGCCAATATCATGACCCGTTCCCTGATGATCTTTGGTCAGGGCGCTATTCGCTGCCATCCCTATGTACTCAAAGAGCTGGAAGCTCTGGGCGTTAAAGATAAAGCACTGAGTGTGCGGCAGTTTGATAAGGCGTTGTTTGGACACGTTGGTGTAGCTATTTCCAATGCGTGCCGATCGTTGCTGCTGGGCTTGACCGGCGGCCGGTTGGCCAGCGTCCCTGGATACAAAGACACCAAGCCATTCTATCGCGCAATTTCCCGCTACAGTGCTGCATTGGGTCTGACCGCAGACATTGCGATGCTCACTTTGGGTGGCCGATTGAAGTTTAAAGAAAAGCTGTCAGCTCGCTTAGGCGATGTATTGAGTCAGCTGTATATCTTGTCTTCGATCCTCAAGCGCTTTGAAGACCAAGGTCGACCCCAGGCTGATCTTCCGGTATTAGAGTGGGCTTGTCAGGATTCCATCCACAAAATGGAAGTAGCGCTGGATGAGTTTATCCGTAACTTCCCGATCCGACCGATTGGCTGGATGCTACGTGCATTGGTGTTTCCGGTCGGCCGTTGGGGCGCTGCTCCGAATGACCGCCTGGGCCACAAAGTCTCAGCTCTGTTGCTCAGCCCAAGCGAAACACGCGATCGATTGACGCAAGGCATCTATGCCACCGATGAGCCGGGCAACCCCATTGGCTGGATGAATGCAGCACTGCCTGACATCATCAAAGCCGAGCCGCTGGAGCGCAAGCTGCAAAAAGCAGCCAAGGCAGGCGAACTGGAGTCCGAAACGGCAGAAGAACAACTGCAAGAGGCTATTGATAAAAACATAATCAACAATGCCGAACGCGATCTGCTGGTCAGGACCAGAGCCATCGTTGCCGAAGTGATTGCAGTCGATGAGTTTGAGTCCGAAGCACTGGCAGCGGCCAAATGTCGAGAAGACGAGGCAAACACTCAGCGAGCCGCTTGATGTAGCCGTCCCGCTTAATTGCCGAAGCAAATTACGCCCCTGGAAATTTTCCTGGGGCGTTTTTTTTGCCATATGATTAGCCGTCCACATTGGATTAGAATCTGGATCTTTTGCGGGACGACAAATGGCAAGCCAATCTGCGACTCTTTCACCCAGCACAAAAGTTGCAAAACTACTGGAAAGCAGTGCTTTGAAGATACTATTTGGCGGGTTTGCAATGTTCTTCGCTCTCCAAGAAGAAGGCGAAGTAATCGGCCAATTGCTGGCCGGAGACTTTGGTGCTCACCATGGCGTTCTGGTATTAGGGTTTGCCCAAGCGCTTCGCGGGTTAGTTGGAATGCTCGAGGGCGCAGAGAAGTGGATAACCTCTAGAAAACACTAAAAATGTTACATTCCTTTTCTTCTCACGCTACCATTTGGCTATGACTAACGTCTCAACGCGATTGCATAATCCATCGTGAAACTAACTTATAGTCCAGATTCGTTGTTGCGGGTTGGCTGGCGCGAATGGCTTTCGCTGCCAGACTTGGGCGTACCCGCCATCAAGGCAAAAGTGGATACGGGTGCGCGAACATCCTGCATCCATGCTTTCGACATTGAAACATTCGAAGAAGACGGCAAAGACTTCGTGTCTTTTATGGTTGCCCCCCTGCGTGAGCACTCTCACTTTATGCTGCAATGCAGGGCGCCGTTAGTCGATGAGCGTTACATCACCGACTCAGGCGGCCACCGTACTCTGCGGCCTATCATTCAGACGCTACTCGTAGTGCAAGGCGCCGCCTGGCCCATCAAGATCAGCTTGGCTGATCGTCGCAAAATGAAATTTCCAATGCTGCTAGGCCGCACTGCCATGCGCCGAAAAATCGTTGTCGATCCAGCAGCATCTTATTTGAACGGTCGTGCTCTGCCTCATACCTATCGAGACAAGGGCATGATCAAAAAGGAACATGCATGAATATTCTGATTATGTCTCGCAACAAGCGGCTCTATTCAACAACTCGTTTGGTCGCCGCGGCAGAAGAGCGTGGTCATGACGTTCGCGTCATCGATCCTTTACGCTGCTACATGAAGATCGGCGCAGCGGATCCGCAAATTCGTTACCGCGGCGAAGCTTTAAAGGGATACGATGCCGTTATACCCCGAATTGGCGCGTCTATTACATTTTACGGGACGGCAGTACTTCGGCAGTTCGAGATGATGGGCGTCTATCCGGTAAACGAATCAGTGGCCGTGAGCAGATCCCGTGACAAACTGCGCGCCATGCAATTGCTGGCCAGAAAAGGCATTGGCCTTCCTGTCACCGGCTTTGGCCACGCCCCGGATGACACCCAGGATTTACTCCAGCTCATGGGCGGCGCACCGCTGGTATTGAAGCTCATCGAGGGTACCCAAGGTGTGGGCGTGGTGCTCGCAGAGACCGACAAAGCGTTGGAAAGCGTGGTCGACGCATTTCGTGGTTTGGATGCCAACTTCCTGATCCAGGAATTTATTTCTGAAGCCGCAGGAACTGATCTGCGGTGTTTTGTTGTCGGCGACAAGGTAGTCGCATCCATGTCGCGCAAAGGCAGAGAAGGCGATTTTCGATCCAACCTCCACCGCGGTGGATCTGCGAAGGCCGAGAAAATTACGCCCCAGGAACGCAAGGTTGCAGTTCAGGCCGCCAAGATTATGGGTTTGAATGTGGCAGGTGTGGATATGGTGCGATCGAATCACGGCCCATTGGTCTTAGAAGTGAACTCGTCCCCAGGTTTAGAAGGAATCGAAGAATCCACTGGCAAAGACGTTGCTGGCCACATCATTGATTTCATTGAGAAAAACCACAAGGCAGGTCGCACCAAAACCCGCGGTAAGGGGTGACATTTGTCAGCCCAAAATCCTGACGAACCTAACTAATCAGGGACTTTCCTATTTCTGATAATGAGTGCTGACTCAATGAGGAAGCACTCATGCACTATTTAGAACGCCCTTTAAAGGCTGCCGTTTTAACACTGATCTGTACGGTGCTGGCAGCTTGTGGAAATCACGAAGGTATCGCTGCAGACAAGACCGGCTTCGTGATACGAAATGCGCAGGTCTTTGACGGCACACAAGTCCGGCCAGCCACCGATGTGCTGGTAGTCGACGGACTGATCAAAGAAATTGGAGCAGCACTGCCGAGCGATCTGCCAGAAGTGGATGGTACGGGTAAAACACTGTTGCCAGGCTTGATCGATGCCCATACGCATACCTGGGGAGAATCTTTGTCTGACGCAGTGCGATTTGGCACGACGACGGTTCTGGATCAATTTACCTCAAAAGAACTCATTGCCAGTGCCCGCGAGCGGCGCGCGAAAATAGATAATGTTGCGCAAGCGGACATGTTTACTGCAGGCACTCTGGTAACCGTGGCTGATGGACATGGTACCCAGTTTGGAATGCCCATTCCGGTATTCGATAACACAACAGACCCGCTGGCTTTTGTTAAGGCGCGTCGGGACGAGGGTTCGGATTGGATAAAAATTGTATATGAAGACGGCAGCGCGTTCGGTCGCACCCTGCCTTCGCTTTCTCCAAAGCAGCTCAATGAAATCATTCAAGCCACCCACGCGCTAGACATGCAGGCAATGGTCCATGTGAGCACACTCTCAGGTGCCATGCTCGCTGTTGAAAGCGAAGCCGATGTATTGGTACACACCTGGGGTGACGCTGAAGCCAGCACTGCTCAAGTAATGGCAATTGCTGATTCCGGCGTCGCAGTAACGTCCACGTTGGCCGTGATGGCTTCATTCAGCAACCATCCACTATCCGAACGCTACCAAAGCCTCCCAGAGCTAAGTCCATTTCAAATCCAGTCTATGACGCAAGCATCTCGGATAAAGCACCACAACGAAACAGAGGGGGAAAACACCGCCTTGCAGATCGCCTCGCGCAACATCGCAAGCCTGCACGCGGCGGGCGTACCCATCCTGGCCGGGACGGATGCGCCCAATCCCGGCACTGCCTTTGGCGTCAGCATGCACCACGAACTTGAATTGCTTGTCGACGCTGGCTTAACGCCATTGGCAGCACTACAAGCTGGTACGGCAACACCTGCAGCGGTCTACGGACTTTCAGATCGCGGCGCAATTAAAAAAGGCAGACTTGCCGACCTGCTACTCGTCGAAGGTGATCCGAGCAAGCACATAGCACATACGTTGCAAATTGCCGGAGTCTGGAAAGACGGCAAACCGGTGCCTCTGAAACTTTCCAGCGCCGAAGAAGCCGTCTCGGATGTTCCTGCGGTAACATTAAATCCAGGATTACTGAGCAACTTTGATGACGATCTTTCGGCTACTTCTGGATTGCCCTGGGAACAGACGACCGACGCCATGATGAACGGCAAATCAGAGGTCAAGCTTTCCCATCGCGCTAGTCCTGAAGGCGGGGGTAGCATGCAAGTCAAAGGATCGATTCGGCCAGGCTTCCCGTTTCCGTGGGCTGGTGCGATGTGGTTCCCTGGCAGCCGCACAATGCAGCCAGTGGATGGCAGTAGCATTACTGAAATTCAGTTTAAGGCGCGGGCGATTGAATCTGAAATGGCAATTCGAGTCATGGGCTTCCATGGCAGTCAATCGGTGGGGCCACCACCAACCGTAGCAATTAATGTGGGCCCAGAATGGACTGAGTTCTCTTTAGCAGCGGACCAATTTAATGGTATGCGTTGGTCCCAAATCAGTGGCCTGGCATTTGTCGCCGGACCCAGCCAAGGAGATTTTGCGTTCGAAATTGATGATGTAGTCCTAAAATAGGGCCTGCCTGCACTAAGGATGTAAAAGCCTCCCTTCGAGGGGGGCTGCTCTACCGACGATAACGTCGCCCGAAGGCGGCGCAGATGGTGAGGCT
>CAZVYE010000217.1:0-5948 GCA_964630895.1 uncultured Gammaproteobacteria bacterium
CGCACGATAACCGGTTGGGATGACAAAGGAGACCGCATTGTGGCTGAGGATCAGCTCACTTTAGGCGCTTTAGTTCTGGAACGCTCCTCAGGCTCAGCCAGTCCCGAAGACATAGCTGAAGCTATTTGCCAACGCGTTAGGAAATCCGGAGTAGATAGTCTCAACTGGAATGGTGGAGCAGCCGCTTTGCGCAATCGCCTGGCTTGTCTACATCACGCGGATTCAGACAATTGGCCAGACGTCAGCGATGCTGCTCTCTTGGACCGAGCAAATGAGTGGTTGAGGCCGTTTTTACCAGGTGCTTCACGCTGGTCAGATTTGCGCGAAGACATTCTCCGGCAGGGTCTGATGGCTCTGCTTTCAGGTTCCCAATTTACCGCATTGGATTCCCTGGTACCTGAGCGCCTGGACATTCCCAGTGGTCGCAGTGCACCTGTTGACTACTCCGATCCCGAACGCCCGGTTTTAGCCGCAAAGTTGCAAGAGTTCTTTGGAGCAAAATCGTCTCCTACGGTAGCAAATGGGCGGGTACCAATAACCATACATCTGCTCGACCCCGCGGGCAGACCATTGGCCATAACACAGGACCTGGCATTCTTTTGGCGCGAGGCATATCCCCAAGTACGCAAAGAAATGCGCGGTCGCTATGTAAAGCATCCCTGGCCGGAGGACCCGGTAGCGGCTAATGCAACCGCCAAGACCAATCGGGCATTGCGTAACAATTAGGCGGTCTGGAACGTTTTATACAGAAGCCGGTCATAGGCAGCGAGCGGAATAATTAAGATCACTTTGGTTGCCTGTTCAGAATAGGGCCACCTTTGGGCCATGCTTTTGTCTTAATCTTCAGTAAGCTGACGTTACCATTCAAATACCAAAAATAAGGTTTGTTCCATGCCAAAATCTGCCACACGCTTTCATCGACCCAATCGCGCTCTGTTCTGGATGCTGGTGTTTGTCGGTGCGCTGGCAGCAGTCCTCGCATGGATTTATGCCCCACTATGGGCAGCATTCAGTGCCAACACTGCGTTTAATGCGGTGATCGTCGGCGTGCTGCTGATAGGCCTGATCGTTATCTTTAAACAGGTAATCTCCCTGTACGGGGAAGTCGCCTGGCTGGAAGAGTTTCGGCGCAGTGATCCGGAGCGCCCCTTAAGCGGATCACCGCATTATCTGGCACCCATGTCGCGCATGCTAGCTAAGCGAGACCGGGGCCAATTCAGTCTGTCCACAGGATCGCTGCGTTCGCTGCTTGACAGTATTCGCCTGCGACTGGATGAGTCGCGCGATCTGGCCCGTTATCTCATTGGATTGCTGATCTTCCTGGGCCTGTTGGGCACCTTTTGGGGATTGTTGGCGACCATCAGTGATGTGAGTAGTGTGATCTCTGCCATGCAGGTGGATGGCGATGGATCTGCTATTTTCGAGCGCCTGAAAGCCGGTTTGCAGGATCCCCTGGACGGCATGGCCATTGCGTTCTCCTCTTCATTGTTTGGTCTGGCAGGATCCTTGGTACTGGGGTTCTTAGACCTGCAGGCGGGCCACGCACAAAATCGCTTTTTTAACGAAGTCGAAGAATGGCTGGCCTCTGTGACCCGTTTATCTTCTGGTGTACTGGGCGAAGGCACCGAAGCCAGTGTGCCCGCTTATGTAGAGGCACTGCTTGAGCAAACTGCAGATAGTCTAGAGCGACTTCAGCGCACCGTGTCGGATCAATCCACTATGCGCGGCGACCTCGAGCGCCAGCTTTCAGAGCTATCGCACCGGCTTGCCGATCTCAGCCAGCATATGTCCAACCAACAACTCAATGACGATTTACGGCAGGAGTTTCGCCTGTTGAACCGCACGCTTGGAGCCGCATTGGGTAATCCATCGGCGAACAAGGCACCGAATTCGGATCGCTCATGATTCGCTCGAGTCGCCGCCGCCATATCGATATCTGGCCAGGATTCGTTGACGCTCTGGCTGCACTGCTCATGGTGGTCATCTTTGTATTGATGATCTATACGTTGGGGCAGTTTTTCTTGACCGACGCGCTCACCGGCCGCGACCAGGCGCTGGCCAGGCTTTCGGATCAAGTGGCCGAATTAGCCGACCTGCTCTCGCTGGAAACCAGCGAAAAAGAACGCTTGGATGCTCTTTCTAAACAGCTTCAAAGTACGCTAAGCGCTGCCGAACAGGCCAGAGACAGGCTAAACGTCAACCTTGCCGCTGCACAGCAGTCGTTAGCAGAGAAAGAAGAGGAGCTCTCGCAACAGGCGATTACGCTGGCGAATTTGCAGCAGAATATCGATCTGTTGGAGAAACTCAAAGCGGAACTCGAGGCAGAAGTGGCGCAGCTGGCGGGAGCGCTGGAAACCAGTCAGCGTGAAGCCAGCGCACAAGCAGAGTTATCGGCCCGATCTCAGGCACAAGTAGAACTGCTCAATCGGCAAATTGCCGCGCTGCGAGACCAGTTGAGTACCATCTCCCAAGCCTTGGAGCTGGCTGAAGCCCAGATCAAAGAGAAAGACACCGAGATCGAAGATCTGGGCAAGCGACTGAATATTGCGTTGGCCAGCAAGGTTCAGGAGTTAGCCAACTATCGTTCCGAATTCTTTGGCCGCCTCAAAGAAGCACTAGGCGATAACCCCGACTTGCGCATTGAGGGTGACCGATTTGTCTTTCAGTCCGAGCTGCTTTTTGAAACCGGTTCGGCGGATCTACAGCCAGAAGGCCAAGCGCAGGTGCGCCGTCTGGCCAACACGCTGCAAGAAATTATCCCGCGCATTCCCAATGATCTGGACTGGGTGCTGCGAGTAGACGGTCACACCGATCGCCGACCGATTTCTTCGCCGCAGTTTCCCTCCAACTGGGAGCTGTCGACAGCGCGGGCGTTGGCCATCGTCAAATACCTAACCCAAATCGGAATTCCCGCAGATCGCCTCGCCGCTACAGGTTTTGGCGAACATCACCCGCTGGACGATCGTAACAACGAGTTGGCTTATGCGCGTAATCGAAGAATTGAGTTGAAACTCACGTCGCGTTAGGCACACTACTTTGAGTGCACATACGTCAGTTAACCGCTTCATTAGGCGTCTGACGCCTTCTAGCAAAAACGATTACCGGGATTGCGTATGCTGAAGCAATGTGACGTAGCATGCACCTGCGTCTGCTTTCTGAAGACGCATTGGTATGCAGCCAAATCTCTACCCGCCTGTTCTGCTGCCTGGTTGAACTGCCGTTGCCATCGGCCAATGGCATCTGTTGCCCGAAACCACGCGCTCGTGTCGGCGCAATGCCGTGTTTGATGAATCTTCGGGCAATGTAGTCGACTCGGTTGTTACTGAGCTGCAGGGCAATCACGGGGGCGGCCTCACTGGCATCAGCAAAACCCATCAGCATGACCTTGGACCTGCGATACTCAGGTTGGAGCAAGAAGTCCTTGATCCGGTAAAGGTCGGATTCCGCTTTGGAGTCCAGCATGGCCTCACCTTCCGCAAAGCGCAAGTTCACGGAAAGTCGTTGGGCATTTGCCACGAACTCCCGGTAGTCCTCTGGGGCAGCGGGTGGCACTTCAACAGATTGCAAGTAAATCTCCTGGGATACAAACCCCTCTTCTTTCACGACCTGTTGACCCTCCCGAGACTGCGTATACTGCAGGAACTGCTCGACTTTAGACGTGCGAGAGTCCTTAGACACGTAGGCATAGAGCCGACGGGAAAGCGGATAATCTTCCGTAGAAATGCTAAACGAGCTCGGCTTAATCGTTACCGCACCAGATTCAATGGCAAGCGACTTGTTGCCGCGCACAAACGGTAAAGGTACAAAACCGATGCTGTTGCGATCTGAGAATACTCTTTCAGACAAGTCGCGATTTGACTCAAACCGGGCGGCTCCGGCGACTAGCGATTTGTTGCCTAAAACCAGATTGCTAAATGTATCGTAAGTGCCAGATTTGTCATCCCGCGCAAAGATGCGAATCGGGCCCTCGCGCTGACTTAGCTGCGACCAATTTCGAAAACGTCCGGAGAAAATGTCTTGCACCTGTTCGATAGAGAGCTCGGAGATAGGGTTGTCCGGATGTACGATTATCGCTATGCCATCCAGGCCTAGTACGTACTCATCTTGAATGCTGTGAAATCCCAGAGTTTGCTTGAACTCTCTGCGTTCTTTCGCACGCAGTGGCCGCGACGACAGCGCAACATGGGTTGCCTTTTCTGCCAGATCACGAATTCCGGTAGAAGAACCGTGCGCTCGTATGCGGACAGTAACATCATCCTTATTTAGCGCCTGTGCTCGGATCAATTGTTCCTGCGGCGCGGTTCGCTCGTCTACAGTAATGGTATAGCCAGAACTCTCCAACCAGCCCCGCACCAATTCTGGCGCGAGTTTGGCACCAATCGTATTCGACCCATGGAGATTGATCTCCGATGCGTTGCCAACAGCACAAACTACCAATCCAAGAATCAGCCAGCGCGCAGCCATAAAGTCTATCCTCAACCCAAATCACAAATAGCGTAGAGGGATGTGATAACTGCTGGATTAAGACGCGATGACAGTTTGATTACAACGCTTCAACCACAGCAACAAAGCAAGGTGAAATGGGTGGTTTGACTGTGCAACCAATGCGGTATTTCCGAACAAAAAACCTACTCGAAAGTCGCCCTGACTCGAGCCTCGAATTCCTTGCCCAGAGCCATGGGATCATCAGCAGAGACTTTCTCCAATAAACCGCTGTCGTTTAGGGATTGCAGCGACGCAACCGGAATGGCCATAACGATTGCCGTCTGATCGCCGGTTGGCAGCAGCACAAACCGATCAGCCAAGCCGTGATCGATAGTTAACATGTTCAGCATCGTCAGGACCGCATCCAGGTCATACCAGTCTCCATAATTTTGCGCCTCTAGTTCGTATTCCTTCCCGTTGAACGTGGCGAGCAGGCGGTATGGGTCTTCCGATTCGTAGTCAGCGGGTGACACTTCTGTGAACTGAGCACCCTCCAAACTTGGTGATTGGGCAGCGATTTCATCCATGAGCGCGTCGTGATAATTGGGGAACATACCAGTTTCAACATCAAACCAAACCGTGCGCCCAGCGGCCTCCAGAAACGATGAGGGCATCAGTCCGGCATCGATCTGGCCGCTGTCTTCAATTGCTCCAATCTTCACCAAGTGACTCTTTAGCGCTTCGTCGCTCTCAAACTGATCCAGTACGTTGATAAGGACACTGAGCTGATTTTCTCCGCGCTCGCGAATGTCCCAGCCTTTTAATGTCCGAGCCTGTTGCGTAGCAAGCTCGCGATCTTCTAGGGCCAAGGTACGCAAACAGTCATATACACGATACACCGCATGCGTTTTGCCTATCGCCAAGCTGTCCTTCAGGCCGACACAATTTTGCGGCTCGATCGGGGTATCTTCGACAACCTTGGGCTGTTCCGCATCAGGCGCTTGGACACCTTCTTCCGTACAAGCTCCAATCAAGATTATGACGGCGATAATCCAGCAAATTTTTAGATACATGCAGTCACACACAGTAGCTTTCCGAAGGATCGGAAGTATATGCGATATACAAGCATTCCCTCACATGATTCCGTATCGATGGAGAATGATAAGCGGCATCCCTCACCCGCAGTGCTGCAATTGCTGACTAATCAAATCAGCCCGGTCCCAGGGCAGTAATCCTGGGGCCGGGCTGATTGGCAACTGGCGAACGAGCTTGCGTTTCGCCAGCCGTGTGGAGCCTAAAACCAATCGCGTTCCGACGGATCGCCAAGCCGGTACAGGCCAAGCCGGGCACTCTCCCAGGATTCAAACCCACTTTTCATGACGCAACCACAGTTGCAAGGATCGATTGGGTCGGTAGGATCGCCAGCGTCCAAACCACCTACTTGGTTGTCGATCCAGTTGCGAAAGCTGGCGACTCGAGTGTACACACCGTACTTGTCTGGCACCGCGCATCCCTCGCCCCAG
>CAZVYE010000218.1:0-5930 GCA_964630895.1 uncultured Gammaproteobacteria bacterium
CTGGCTGCATGTTTGAAGAGATCTTCGAGTTCGGCTCGCTGGCTCGCAAACGCTTCGTTGGGCTTGTAATCAAACGAGAAGGTTGACCAGTCGAACTGGCCAGTGATGCGCGCAGGCCAGGCCACGTGAATCGCATCATCTGCTTTGATAATGGCGTCTTCCCAATTCCAGGCGTCAAAGTGAACAACGGAACTGGTACCGGCCACCAGGCCGCCGTTGGGCGTAGGCTGTGCCACCAATACGCCATTGAAACGGGTGGTAGGAATGATTTCCGAATCCGTATTGTAGGCCACGATGCTACGAACGCTGGGGTTAATTGAACCGCGTTCAGTATGGTCCACCGTATCCCCCAGAGAAGAAATTTCATCAAGACCCACGTTGCTGTCCGGCAGTATGAAGCCTGGATAGACATGGGCTCCTTCGGCCTCGATGACGCGGTGCCCCTCGGGCGCACTCGCATTGTCGGAAACCTCAGTTATTTTTCCGTCGGCAAAGCTGATAGTGCCGCCAACAATGGTCGTGCCGTTACCCAAATGTAAGGTGGCACCGACTATGGCGATGGGCTCGTCTTGCGCTGGTGCCGGCTTCGGCGGCAACGCGTTAGCCGATGTGAAAATGCTCAGGGCAGCAACTAGGGCGATCGTCGTGTATGCAAATGTTCTCATGACTGTTCTCCGAGCTGGCTGAAGTCATAGTGTTCGTAGCCATGCAGGCTGTCACAGTGAAATACAGGTTTGGGTCCGCCAGGCGAACCGCCACCTTTAGCTCCGGATTTAGCCATCTTCTCAATCAGACGATTGCGCTCCTGCGCCATTTTTGCGCGCATTTGCATATCCTTGCTTCGGTCGAAATAGCGTATGCCGTCAACCCAGGTAGACTGGACCTTGGCTTCGATAGACAACGGATGTGCGGTCCACAACACCAGGTCGGCGTCTTTTCCGGCTTCCACAGAGCCCATGCGATCGTCCAAGTGCAACAGCTTTGCTGGATTTAGCGTGACCAGTTTGAGTGCTTCGACCTCAGACATGTCACCGTATTTAATTGATTTTGCGGCCTCTTGATTGAGGCGACGCGACATCTCTGAGCTGTCTGAATTTACCGCAACAGTGACACCAGCTTGCGTCATTAACGCCGGGTTGTAAGGAATCGCATAGCGTACTTCCCACTTATAGGCCCACCAGTCGGCAAACGTTGAAGCGCCTACACCGTGCTCGGCCATTTTGTCGGCTACCTTGTAGCCTTCAAGTATGTGGGTAAACGTGTTGACTCGAAAATCAAAATCGTCGGCCACATGCATCAACATGTTAATTTCGGATTGACGATAAGAGTGGCAGGTAATGAAGCGCTCGGCTTCCAGGATTTCAACCATGGCATCCAGCGCAAGGTCACGCCGCGGAGGTGATGCGTTCTTGCGCGCACGTCGGGACATATCCTCCCACTGCTGCCATGCCTGACGATATTGCTCAGCGGACGTAAATGCATCTCGATACACTTGCTCTACGCCCATTCTGGTTCCAGGGAATCGAATAGACTGACCGGTACGAGCACGCTTAACGTTTTCACCAAGCGCAAATTTGATGAATCCATCAGCGCCTTTAATACGCATGTCTTCCGGCAGTGCGCCCCAGCGAAACTTCACTAAGGCTGATTGGCCGCCAATGGGATTTGCGGACCCGTGCAGTAACTGTGCTGCGGTTACTCCACCTGCGAGATTTCGGTAAATATTGACGTCTTCAGAATTGATGACGTCGTTCATTCTGACCATCCCAGAATTGGTGGCAACGTCATTCACGCTCGAAAGCGCAATATGCGAATGCTCATCTACAATGCCAGGTGTCACGTGCAGACCACTGCCATCAATCTCCAGCAAATTAGAAGCTGAAAGGTCCCTACCAACGCTTGCGATTTTGCCGTTCCGAACAATCACATCAGCATTCTCAATCTTGCCTTGCTCGTCCAGCGTCCATACGGTCGCATTGCGGATGACAAAATTCTCAGGCTTGGGCTTGGACTCCCAGCCGTACGCGGTAAACGGATAAATAATTTGGCCTTCCGGTAGCGGGTCGTCGGCGCCTTCCTTGGAATCTGCTTCTGCCTCCGCATCCGCTTCGCTTTCGCTAGGGACCGAAGCAAGCGACCACTCTACCCACTCACCCCGAGCATTCTGACCACGGCCGGACCATCCGTCAGCACCTTTCCAGCCGCTTAATCGGATCATATTTTCGCCATCCGACGTAGGAACGCTGAGGCTGATGAAATCGTCTTCAGCACTAATAGATCCAGTATGCTCCTCATCGCCGCTCTTGCGCTTCAAAGCCGGCTTCTCTGGCGATCCGGAAATGCTGATGGTGAACGGTTCAGCATCTGAAATAGTCAGCTGATAGTCACCAGCAAGATCAGTCGCAGCCGTTTTGACAATGTGTCTGGCACCGGCTAGCCAGTGTTCATGGATAACAGAATCTTTGGCAAAAATGGCGTCGGAGGTGATCAGTAGGTTGGCAATGCGCCCGGACTGCAGGGTACCTATTTGATCCGCGACACCCAGCATCTGCGCAGGTGTGGTAGTCAGGGCGGCCAGCGCGTCGTCTTCCGACAACCCCATTGCGATAGCTTTGCGCAGATTAGCCCAAAACGTCTTGGCAGCATCATGGGCAGTGAATGCCATGGGTATCCCCGCATTTGCCACTGCCGCTGGATTCGTTGGAGCCAGCTCCCAGTGCATCAGCTCATCCATGCCGACCTGCTCTGCATAAAACGGATCGCTCACATCCTTTGCCTCTGGAAAATCCAGCGGCACAATCAGGCTTGCTCCAGTTGCTTTGACTGCGTCGATACGTTGATAGTCATCGCCGCCGGAAAGCATGATGAAGGGCGACTCAAACTCATCTGCTACTTTATCGGTGCGCAGGATGTTCAACCAGCTTTCTGCAGCCATCACCTTTGGCAGGCTGCTGGTTTCGTTCCATGCCTGAAGCGATTGGTCCAGGAAGCCTGGATTATCTTGAGCGGCATACCAATCGGCGTCCAGAAACGTTTGCCGCAGCAGCGCAATACTGCCCATGGTAGAAAAAGGATACGCCTGCGGCGAACTACCTTTGCTCAAGGAATAAAAGGTCGCAACTTCGGGGGCCAGAACAGAACGGTTGTCACTGGCATCCCCCGTTAGCACCAGCGCGCCCGTGCCGCGTGCAATACCGTCTTGCATATGGGTTACAACTGCACCAAAGCCCATGTCGCGTAATGCTTTAGCTTTTTCTGCATTTGCCGTAAATGCCTGCGCAGCCCGGTGCTCAGATCGAATCGACTGATTGGTGTTGTAGGCACCGGAAGTCTGACTGCTTAGCGTCTCCGCTGCGCCCCAGTTAAATGGAGCGGGCTTAGCCGGTTCCGGCAGACCGTATCCTGAGTACAAATCGATAAACGACGCATAGATATGCTTTCCTGCCACATCCACCGCGATATAGCCGTTTGGCACCTGCACCCCATCGACGACGCGCTCAACCAAACCGTCTTTGATCAAAACCGTTGCACCATCTCTAACATTGCCAGGAGATACGTGCACGGTTGCGCCGGTTAGCGCGTATGCGCCAGCGCGATCATCGCGAATATCATTGAGCATTTCTGTGGGCAGGGGTTGTGCGCTGGCAATGCTCGTGACGAGCAACAGCGCACAATAAATTAGGGGTCGGAACATGAGCTTTCCTTTGACCAACTGGTCGTTTTTTTGCTGATGGGGTGATAGCGAATCATGCTTTATAGGGTAATTTGACTGGTTTGACCAGCCGCTACCGACTTAAACTGACCCGATTACAGTCCAAAAAATTACAGTTGTATGCGCCGATATTTTGTAGTTCCCGCTATCGTAGTTAACGTCAGTCTGGCGCTAACCGCTTTGCCTGTAGCCATTGAAACAGGCGCGAGGCCCTGGACGGCAGCAGTTATTGCGAATTGCATACTGCCCGGCTTCATAGGCCTGCTTATGCTAAAGGTCTGGCCGCGCACGCCTCGGCGATTGTGGAAGTTCCATGTGCTCTCGCTGGCATGCATCGTTGCTTGCATAGTCTACTGGGAGCAACTTGCGCCACTGCTATTCACCCTGGCAGGCGTGTCGACCATGCTGCTTTACGACTTGTGGTATTCCCGGATACCAAAACGCGGGTCGCAAATTCAACTCAAGCAAGCCATCCCTTCGGCAACGCTTACCAATGAGCGCGGCGAACAAATAAACACGGAATCCTGGAGCCATCCGACGCTTGCACTTTTTTACCGGGGCAACTGGTGCCCCCTGTGCATGGCTCAAATCAGTGAAATAGCAGGTCACTATCGCGAGCTGCAGCAGCTAGGCATTACGACACGACTCATAAGTCCACAGCCCACTGGCCAAACCGCCAAACTTGCCAAGAGATTTGATGTTCCAATGTCGTTCTATGTGGATCCTAAGGGTGAGGCCGCAAAGCAACTGGGTATTCTGCATCCTGCCGGCGTACCCGCCGGAGTGTTCTACTACAAAGAGAAGGGGCTAGGTACGTATCCGGCAGATACCGTATTGCCTACTGTCCTACTTACAGACGCGGACGGAATGGTGCGCTACTTATCGGTTACCGATAATTATCGGGTGCGCCCAGATCCCGAGACATTTCTGGCTGTAGCCCGACATGTGCTGAGTGACTCAGACTCGGGGTCAGGCCAAGCCCCAGCAAGCAATCTGGACGATCAAACCAGGGGCAATATCGAAAAGCACAAATAATTTTGGCTGGCGGTGGAAGAATTCTTCTAGTCGTGACACTTATCTAATGACCTCCGCCGAGGTCGCGTGCCGTTTAGCGCCCACTGAAGTTTTGGTGGGCGCTTTTTTTCACTTCGTTACAAAACGTCGTGGACCAGTGTTTGCGCACTTACGGACCGGTGTCAGATTAAATGCAGGTTCCAGATACCGTTGGGAGATTGCCATGTTTCGACAAGCCCTCTACCGAAGCCACGCTTGCGGCAACATTGATAGCGCCGAGATCTCCAACATCATCTCCAAGGCACGAGTCAATAACGCCAAAATGAACATTACCGGCCTCATGGTTTTTGACGGCAAGGAGTTTCAGCACGTACTGGAGGGCCCACCGGCAGCCGTTCAAACACTTCTGCATAAACTCTTTAACGACTCCCGGCATACAAATTTGGAGCTAATGGCTGCCACAACTGTGGAGCAACGTGATTTCGCAAACTGGCATCTAGCGTTCATTGACACGCGGAAAATCCGTCTGGCCACAGATAGAAATGACCCGCACGGACCTGTCGATTTCACACACACGCTTAGCCAACCGGGCTCGGCGGACGCTTCGCTCCACATGATGCGGCTGTTTGCCGGACACGCCAGCTGATTCCAACCAGCGGATACCCATTCTTTTGACGGCAAACAGCGCCCGTCACGCAGAACCTATGCTGCACGAGGCAAGTAGTGGTTTGGGGAATCCTTGGCAACGCCCAAGCGAATTCTTATGCAGTAAGTAGATCAGAAGGTTCGAGCAGAAAAGAAAAAGGCGCACCGGATCGGGGGGAGGGGGAGGAGGATTGATCCGATACGCCTTATGTCCAATAGTCCAAGAACCCATGCAGCAAATTCGAGCCCTAGCCCAGGTTCGATATTGCCAGTCATTCGCATGACGATGTCATCCATGACACCTAGCGGTCGTGCTATGGGAGGAAACTGCACGCCCGCCAATCGAGTTCGGGGCGTATATTAGGGACCAAACGCATCAACGACAAGCGACATTTTTACTTTTATAGATGAGTTGAGCTAATTTATGCTGTAACAATTATTTCATATTTAAATTGACAGCATAGCCAATAATGGCAATATTTCTGTAATATTCAGCCCGACCTGGATATGACGGAAGTCATGCCACCATAGTTGAATTTTGCGTAAATTGAACGGTGAA
>CAZVYE010000219.1:0-5899 GCA_964630895.1 uncultured Gammaproteobacteria bacterium
ATGCCCATGCCAGGTCGTGGCTGTCACGGATTGCAGATCTAGTCATCCGCCGTCAGAAAATTATCTTGATTGGGTCGGCTCTACTCATCGTTGCATTAACAGCTTCAATTTCCCAAATGAAGCTCAACGACGAGTGGACAACCTACTTTGACCAGCGCGTTGAGTTTCGCAACGACACCGACAAAGCACTAGAGCATTTTGGGCTATATCCCATTGAGTACTCATTCTCGGCTCGCGGCCCCGGCGGTGTCTCTGATCCAGACTACCTGACTTACCTGGATGAGTTCGCCGAGTTTGCGCGACAGCAGCCCGGTGTGACTCACGTATACAGCCTTTCGGATATTTTGCGTCGCCTCAATCGGAATATGCACGGTGAGGACTCGCAGTTTGACCGGATACCCGTCGATCGCGAGCTTTCCGCCCAATATTTGTTGTTGTACGAGCTCTCTTTGCCGTACGGCTTAGATTTAAACGATCGGGTAAATATCGATAAATCAGCGAGTCGTGTGACGGTTACGTTGGCGGCTGTGGATTCGGAACAGACGAAAGCGTTTTTGCACGCGGCCGATCATTGGATTGCCGCGAACACGCCGGGTTGGTTTGATGCCCAAGCCACAAGTGCGCAAGTCATGTTTACCTACATCGCGGCTCGTAACGTCGACAATATGGTTGGCGGCACCATTCTGGCCATTGTCCTGATTGCGTTGATTCTGATGGTTGCGCTCCGCAGCATTAAACTGGGGTTACTGAGCCTCGTGCCAAATGCGGCACCCATAATTGCTACCTTCGGAGTATGGGCGCTGCTGATCGGCGAAGTTGGCTTCTCGGTTGCCACCGTTGCCTCCATCTCCCTAGGCATCATTGTGGACGACACCGTCCACTTCCTTTCCAAGTATCTGCGCGCGCGCCGTGAACGTGATCTGAGCGCGCCGGATTCTATTCGCTACGCGTTCAATACAGTCGGATGGCCGATTGTGGTTAATACCCTTATTTTATCAGCGGGATTTCTCATCATGACCTACTCAAGATTCAAAGTTAACGTGGACATGGGTTTACTCACAGTATTTGCCATTGTCTTTGCATTAATACTCGATTTTCTATTGTTGCCAGCGTTGTTGCTGTGGTTGGATCGGGAAAAGGAAACCTCTAAGCAGCCCTTGTCTCTGGCCAAGCCTGCACTCGCCAAAGGTGGCGCAATGTCATTGATGCTCGCTGCAATATTGGCGGCACCCATGTGGGCACGTGCTGCCGACGAAACCCCAGTTCGTGGAGAAACACCGGCAGAAGTTAAGGGGTTTGAGGTAGCAGCACGAGCTGACCGAAGCGATCGCGGGTTTGGTGACAGTAAGGTCGAAATGCGCATGATCCTGCGTAACGCAGCGGGTCAGGAGTCGGAACGCGAGCTTTCGTTTAGCACGTTAGAAGTGCCGGATGAAAGTGTAGGTGATCGCAGTCTGGTGGTATTCGACAGCCCGCGAGACATTGATGGGACTGCGTTGCTATCTCATGCGCAGATCTTGGCACCTGACGATCAGTGGCTATTCTTACCTGCGCTCAAGCGCGTCAAGCGCATTTCGTCTGCGAACAAATCTGGACCATTTGTTGGATCTGAGTTCGCCTTCGAAGACTTCACCGCCCTGGAGCTCAATAAGTATGAATATCAGTGGCTGCGCGAAGAGCCTTGTGGCGAACACACTTGCGACGTATTGAAGCGCATACCTCGCTATGAAAATTCAGGATATAAAGAGCAGCTGGCCTGGGTGGATCAGGATGTCTTTCAGATACGCAAGGTCCAATTTCATGATCGCCGCGGAGATCTGCTAAAGACCTTGGTGCTTAGCGATTATCGTGTGTACGAGGGTGGTGTCTGGCGGGCTCACAAGCTTGCCATGAGCAATCACCAGACTGGTAAGCATACCGATATGATTTACTCTGACTATCAGTTCAATGTAGGCCTCGACGCTGGCGACTTCGAAAAAGGTCGACTGGCTCGGATGCGCTAGCACAATGCGTACGCTAACCAAAATTATCGCCCTGCTGCTGCTGTCAACAACCTTAGTGTTTGCACAGCAGTGGCAGGCAGTTGGTGAAGTGGGTGCGTCGACCCGGAGCTTCTGGGGCTCGGCACAATTTCCTGGACAACATGCCGGAAGTGCGGTGTCCCTTTATGCCGCACCAGGCTTTGAATGGGAAAACGAAGCCGGGTCACAGCGCGCCCGCGTGGTCGGTTTTGCAAGAATAGATAGCCAGGACTCAGAGCGCAGCCATGGCGATCTCAGAGAAGCCTACTGGACCTATCTTGCCGATGACTGGGACATCACGTTAGGTGTCAACAAAGTATTTTGGGGAGTGGCAGAGTCACGCCACCTGGTAGACATTGTTAATCAATCCGATTTGCTCGAGGACATCGACGCGGAAGACAAACTCGGTCAGCCCATGATCAACGTGAATTGGCAGCGTGATTGGGGCCAGTTGGGTCTGTTTGTACTGCCAGGTTTTCGTGAACGGTCATTCCCGGGGCGTGATGGTCGATTGCGCGCACCCTTCGTCATTGACTCCGATGCAGCAATCTACGAATCCGGCGCGAAGCAACATCATGTAGATATTGCGCTGCGCTACAGTCATTACTTTGGCGACGTAGATGTTGGCCTGGCGTATTTTGACGGGACCGCACGTGAGCCGCGATTTGTCCCAGGCCAGTCCAACATTTTTATTCCCGTCTACGATCAGATTCGACAACTTTCCCTTGATCTGCAATACACGCAGGATGCGTGGTTGTGGAAGTTAGAGGCTCTTGCGCAGGACAGCCGCATCGACCGGTTCGGCGCGGTGGTGGCCGGGTTTGAGTACACTTTTTTTCAACTGGGAACAGGTGCTTCAGACCTGGGTGTAATACTGGAAGCCCACTACGACGCCAGAAATCAGCGCGCCCCACAAACCATATTTGACAACGACGTGTTTGTCGGCGCTCGCTGGGCGCGCAATGATGCTCAGGATACGAGCGTGCTGGCAGGTGCTTTATACGATGTGAAAACGAATGAGCGATTTTTTAGCGTCGAAGCGGAGCGCAGGTTGACCGATGCTATTACCGGAGAATTGGTCGCCCGAGTCTTTTCAGGTGCACAATCCACAGATGCATTGCGGCCATTCGAGCAGGACGACTATGTCGAGCTCAACATTACCTGGCACTACTAGTGCTGGGAATGAGCGATTGAAATGAAGGGAGATTAGGGTAGTGACTTTTTCAAGGCACCTGCTTGTTGGCGAATTGCTGTCATCTCTTCATCATCTTTGCGATCCAGATTGTTGTACGAAAATTTCAGCCGCCTGTTGCTGGCAAGCGTGGGACGATTACGATCGAGAAAATCGTAGTACAACGTTGTGAAAGGGCAAGCATTGTCACCGCTGGCATTGCGATAATTAAATCGGCAATTACGACAGTAGTTGCTCATCTTGTTGATGTAGTTGCCGCTAGCCGCGTAGGGTTTTGTGCCCATGATGCCGCCGTCTGCGAACTGTGACATGCCGACGGTGTTCGGTATTTCTACCCATTCCACTGCGTCTACGTAGACGGCCAGGTACCATTGATGAATCTGCTGTGGGTCCACGCCATACAGCATGGCAAACAGGCCGGTAACCATGAGTCGCTGGATATGATGTGCGTAGCCATAGTCCAAGGTCTGTTGCACCGTCTGACGCAGGCAGGTCATATCCGTTTCCCCGGACCAGAATAGGTCTGGCAGATCACGGTGTGCATCCAATGCGTTGTAACTATGCCACTTCTTACCGAAGTGGAAATATAGACCTCGTACGAATTCCCGCCAGCCAGCAATTTGTCGAATAAACCCTTCAACCGCTTCCAGTGGCGCTAGATCATCGTCGTAAGCGCTAATGGCTGCTTCAATCACTTCTTGCGGTGAAAGCAGCTTAAGGTTCAGCGCAGCGGACAGTCTGGAGTGATATAAGTAAGGCTCGTCGGTCCACATCGCGTCTTGATATTTTCCAAATAAGCTGAGACGGTGGGAAACAAAATCATTCATCGATTCCAGAGCATCTTCTCGCGTGACCGGCCAATCAAAATGCTCTAGTGAGCCAGGGTGATTATCGAAGTGTTTCTCCACGTCGGTGATAACGTCCTGGGTAATCGAATCCGGGGCAAAGCATGGTGCTTTCGGCAGATCATCAGGTGGACCATCCTGCCCAAAGCTGCTGCGATTTTTCTCGTCGAAATTCCATTTGCCGCCTACTGGCTCACCATCGTCAGTCAAAAATTCGAAGCGCTTACGTACGTCTCGATAAAAGTACTCCATGGTGAGTTGCTTGCGACCTTTGGCCCACTGAGCAAAGTCAGCTGGACTGGTGAGAAAATGATCGTCAGGCAGAATCTCAAAAGATATTTCATGGGAATCGGCCAGGTCATCCAGCATTTCCCGCACCTCGTGTGCTCCCGGTTCCAACGCCAATATGCACTCTGGTTCGTGCTTGGCTATGGCGGCAGCGAACGCGTCGGAAAGACATTCGTGTTCCCCCAGTTGGCTATAGTCCACGGTCCATCCGCTGTCCGTTAACCACTGGGCGTGATGACGCATGGCGCTCAAAAACATGGTTGTTCGCGCCTTATGGGACCATACCTTTGCGCTTTCCTTGTGCACTTCGGCCATGACAATAACGTCTTTGCTTTTTTGCGCTCTGCGCATCGTGGCGGAGGTGCGGTCCAATTGATCCCCAAGTACCAGCACCAGATTTCTAACGCCCATAATTCCCACCAGTTTAATTTGCCAGGGATACTCGCATTTCCGTGGGAAGGATTTGTGAGTATTTGCACCACGACATGTGTAAGCGACGGCGTATACTAAGCGCCTGGAGATGGAGGAACTCATGGCCGAAGAGTCGAAAATTTCGTTCAGTCTGAATGGCGCTGAGCATAGTGCGGATGTAGACCCACAAATGCCGCTGCTGTGGTATCTGCGTGATCACGCGGGTTTAACTGGTACAAAGTTTGGCTGCGGTATCGGTCAATGCGGCGCTTGTACGGTGCATTTGAATGGCACAGCAGTGCGGTCATGTCAGTTGCCAATCGCCGGGGTGGCTGGTGCCGAAGTGACCACGATCGAAGGGCTTGGAAATGACAAGCTCCATGCCGTCCAGCAGGCCTGGATAGAAGAAGATGTCCCCCAGTGTGGCTACTGTCAGGCCGGCCAGATACTGGCGGCGGTAGATTTGCTAAATCGGAACCCAGATCCAAATGATCAAGACATCGCCAGTCTTACCAACCTCTGTCGCTGTGGGACATACCCTAGAATCCGTCGCGCCATCAAGCGGGCGGGAGAAATTCAGCGGGAGGACAAGGCATGAAACGACGCGAATTTATCGTCATTTCTACGTCTGCGGCAGGTGGAATGCTGCTGCACTGGCAA
The DNA here is from genome assembly GCA_964630895.1 of uncultured Gammaproteobacteria bacterium. GTDB lineage: Bacteria > Pseudomonadota > Gammaproteobacteria > Xanthomonadales > SZUA-38 > CAZVYE01. The sequence goes on from CAZVYE010000219.1 coordinate 5,418, forward strand.
CCTGGCCTCGTCAATGCCCAAACTTCAGCCGGTGGTTTGGATACCGTGGCGCTCGGTCCGTTTCTGGTTATTGAACCTGACGGAACCATCGTGATAGGTGCAAGAGATCCGGAAATGGGCCAGGGATCAAAAACATCGCTACCCATGTTGATCGCCGAAGAGTTAGACGCCAACTGGGACCAGGTGCGTGTTGAGCAGTTGGATTACGGATACGTTAACGATTTAGAAGGCGGACCACGCAACCGGTTCGGTGGCCAGTTTGCCGGAGGCAGCACGAGTATAACCCGCGGCTGGAAAGATCTGCGCCAGGCCGGAGCCACCGCCCGACACCAGTTGTTGCGGGCCGCGGCGCAGCGCTGGGAGTTGGAGAACATAGAAGGGTTGCAGACCCGAGCTGGCGTGGTTGTGCACCCTGATGGGCGCCAACTGGCGTATGCAGAACTGGCAGCAGCTGCAGCTAAGCTGCCTGCGCCTGACAACCC
>CAZVYE010000220.1:0-5872 GCA_964630895.1 uncultured Gammaproteobacteria bacterium
GTGGATGCGGAAGGCCAGCGAGCCGTTAATGAGGCCGCCAATACGCTATCGGTGGACCAAATCGCCATGCAAATCAAAATGGCCGTGGTTGCCGCCTTGCCGGATATTATTCGTGAAAGCGTTAAGCCTATGGAGCAGATTGATGGCATCAAGATCGTTCAAGTCGATGGCATCAGTGGCGGATCAAATGGTAGCGCCGGATCAGGAGGTGGCGAAGGTGCCGCCGCTGGCGACAGCAATCTAGCGGACCAGGTCGTAAACAGTGCCCTGCGATATAGAGCACAGGCGCCATTGCTGAACTCGATCCTTTCCGAAGTAGGATTGTCTGCAGATGGAATGAACGGTCTCACAAACGGCCTGCATTTCTCGACGGATAGCGGAGACGCCAAACCCGGCGACTCAAGCGAATAAATAGCGCCTCCTCTTATCAATATGGCCTCCCGTTGTTTCGGGAGGCCTTGTTCGATTAGCCCCAAGCAACACCCCCGGACACCCCGGACACTTGCCGTCCTAACGGACACTTTCCTGGCCACTTCTGGTATACCCTCGAATAAAGCCACCTCTCGCCCAAGTGGACTTCCCGCTAATTTCCCTTATCAATTCAATCTTTTACGTCTTTTCTGGCATCTAAGCATGTAACGTTTCCCATTATTGGCACGTACTTTGTAATGCACCTCTCAACAAATATTGAATGAGTGAAGAATTAACTGTCATGCGCGATACCAGCCATCAAGATATTGCTGTTGAACCAAAACGCCGAATCTGGCCCTGGGTGCTCGTTGGATTATTTGTGGTTGCGGCTGCATTTGCGAGCAGTAGCATTCTGGACTGGAGCCGCTCGGACCGGTCAGTGACCGCGGAGCGACTGCGATTCGCCACCGTAGAAAGGGGCAGCTTTGTTCGGGACACGTCTGTGCAAGGCCAAGTCGTTGCAGCAATCAGCCCAACGCTCTATAGCCCGGCAGGCGGGATTGTCAAACTGTCAGTTCAGCCCGGCGATACCGTCACCATCGGGGACACACTGGCAACCATGAATAGCCCAGAACTGGTCAGCAGGCTCGACCAAGAGCAAGCCGGGCTGGTAGGGATGCAAACTTAGTTAAAGCGCCAGGAAATCGATGCGCGACAACGGAAGTTAGCGCAGCAAAAAGTAGCCGATAACGCCAAGGTTGTCCTCACTGCTGCGCGTCGAGAATTGCGCCGTGCGGAAGATGCATTCGAGAAGAACGCAATCAGCCAAATCGACTTTGAGCGCGCCCGTGACGAAATGGAGCGCGCCCAGCTTGAGCACACCCACGCGCTGGAAGAGCAGGCGCTATTGTCAGATGCCATTAGCTTTGAACTGGAAACCCAGGCCGCAGCAATTGCCAGACAGCGCTTGTTGGTCCGTGATATTGAGCGCCAGGTGAGCAACCTGCAAATCACTTCGCCAGTTGCGGGCATGGTAGGCAATATTCTCGTCAATGATCGCGCTGTAGTAGCCGCTAACGAACCGCTCATTACTGTGGTCGACCTCACCGCTTTCGAGATTGATGCTCGAGTCCCCGAAAGCTATGCGAACAGCCTGGCGCTGGGCATGCCGGTAGAAATCAACTATCGCCAGGAACAGTACGCGGGCCAGATCAGCGCGGTTTCCCCGGAAGTGGCTTCTGGCTATGTATCCGCAAGAATACGATTTACAGGCGAGGTGCCAGAAGGGCTGCGCCAAAATCAACGCGTATCTAGCCGCATCTTGTTTGACCAGAGAGACGATGCGCTCTTTGTACGACGAGGCCCATTTTATGACTCCGGCGGTGGCCGAATCGCTTATGTAATCGACGGAGACACCGCAGTCCGCAAATCCATAGTTACCGGGGCGACCAGCATAGACAAGATCGAAATACTGGACGGTCTTGAGAGTGGCGACCAAATCATAATTTCGAATATTTCCGGCTTTGAAGACGCCGACCGAATCCTACTGAATCAATAATTGAACCATTGAAGGGGCAGCACATGCTTTCCATGCAGAACATCTCCAAAGTTTATCGCACGCGAGTCATTCAAACCTACGCTCTGCGAGATTTTTCGCTCGAGGTTGGCGAAGGTGAGTTTGTGGCAGTAACCGGCCCATCTGGGTCCGGCAAAACCACCTTTCTAAATATCGCTGGCATCCTGGAGGAGTTTGACAGTGGCAACTACATTTTGGACGGCGTCGATGTCGGCAGCATGAACGACAGGGTGCGGTCTAACATCCGCAACGAAAAGATCGGATTCATTTTTCAGAGCTTCAACCTGATTCCGGACTTGAACATCTTTGACAACGTCGATGTGCCGCTGCGCTACCGCAAAATGAGTGCTGGCGAACGCAAAGATCGTATCGAGAACGCGTTGGAGACCGTTGGACTAAGCGCCCGGATGAAGCATCTTCCCGCTGAGTTGTCCGGCGGCCAGCAACAGCGCGTAGCCATCGCCAGGGCGCTGGCTGGATCTCCAAGATTTGTACTAGCCGATGAGCCCACCGGTAACCTTGACTCCTTGATGGCGCGTCAGGTGATGGAACTACTCGAGAAAATTAACGAGAGCGGCGTCACCATCATCATGGTCACACATGATCCAGAACTGGCTCGACGCGCCCATCGCAATATTTACCTGCTTGACGGCCAGGTGACCGATCTGGAAGAAGTCACCCAATTGGCGCGCGAAGAAGAGGTTGCATAATGTTTGCTTATAACCTGAGACTCGCGTGGCTATCCATACGCCGCACTCCGATAGTCAGCGCATTAACAGTCGCCGCTATCGCCACCGGCATTGGGGCCTGTATGACAATGCTCAGCATTTACTATTTGTCTGCGCAAAACCCCATCGCGCACAAGTCTGATGTACTGTTTCACGTCCAGGTGGATAACCGTCCCGTGCGTGAGGACTACGATCCTGCCGAAGAACCACGTGACCAGCTGAGCTATATCGAAGCGGAAGCATTTCGCGCCACGGCGCCAGCAGATGCTAAAGCTGCAATGTACAAGACTGCCTTTGCAGTGCAGCCGGAAAATCCAGACGTTTTGCCCTACCAGGAACTGGGGCGAGCTACAGACAACGACTTCTTTGACATGTTCGATCTGGAATTCCTGGAAGGAAGCGCGTGGCCAGACTCGGTTGATCAGAATCCCGAGCCAGTGGCAGTGATCACTCAGTCGCAAAAAGAGAAGCTCTACGGGGCTGATGCCAGCGCGGTGGGTAAGCGTCTGCGCCTTGATCAGACTGACTACGAGATTGTCGGAGTGGTCAAAGACTTTGAACCAGTTCCAAAGTTCTACGACCTGACCAATGGCGATTTTAACGACGCTGAACCGATCTTTGTCCCCTATTCGCTTACGGTTCCAGAAGAACTTAGCACTGCTGGTAACACCAATTGCAATAACGATGTAATCAATTCTTTTGAAGAATTTCTGGCGTCGACCTGCGTCTGGATTACCATGTGGGTGCAATTGAACGATGCGGAATCTGAAGCGCAGTTTCGCGACTATCTGCAAGCGTACACGCAGCAGAAGTACGATGCTGGTGTATTTGAACGCGAGCCAAACTGGCGCTTGCGCGATGTCCAGGAATGGCTGGTCGAACAGGACGTAGCGGGCGATGACGTGCGCGTATTGATGTGGCTCTCGTTTTTGTTCTTAAGCGTATGTCTATTGAATACCGTAGGGTTAATTCTGGCCAAATTCCTGGCCCGTGCGCCTCAGATCGCCCTGCGCCGTGCTGTGGTTGCCAGCCGCATGGACCTGTTTGCCCAAAATCTGATTGAGGTTGCCATGATTGGTGCCATTGGCGGCGTATTTGGCGTGTTGCTGGCCCGCGCAGGTTTGTGGGGATTAGCCACGATGGTTCAAAGTATCGAAAAAGTAGCCTATTTGAATCTCACCCTGGTTGGTCTGGCGGTGCTGCTGGCCATTGGCTCGGCACTTGCGGCTGGAATTTATCCGGCCTATCGAGTCGGTCGCATTCCCCCCGCATCACTACTGAAAACGCAATAGGAGCCAGCCATGGAAACCAGACCCATCTTTAGCGCGATATTGCGCAACAAACTGGGACCGATCTTGGTCGCAGCACAGATTGCCGTCACTCTCGCGGTCCTTGTCAACGGTATCTTTATCGCTCACGAGCGTATTGATCTGATCAATCGCCCTACAGGCATGGATGTGGAAAACATATTTCAGATTGCAAGCGTAGGCTTCGGTCTCGACTACAACGAGCAAGAAGTCACTCGACGCGACTTGGAAACCATCCGCGCAATGGAAGGTGTGATCGCAGTAACCCCATCCAATCACACACCGCTTTCTGGTGGGGGCTGGGGCGAAACCTTCACCGCGGAAGCAGGCAGAGATGCGGCGAGCACCGGCGGTAATATCTATGCGGTGGACGAACAAGGCGTGGAAGCTTTGGGCCTAAGGCTTGCTGCTGGCAGGAGCTATCGCGCAGACGAAATTATGTGGCCGGAAGGCCGCCTGACAGAGCCTGTCACCCAGGCCATCATTTCGAGCGGATTGGCCGAAGATGTATTTGGCGACGAACCTGCGCTGGGGAAAACGATATATCTGAACCGTACCGATCCGGCGACAGTTATTGGCGTGATAGAGCATATGCACGGCGCGTGGATCAACTGGGATAATCTGGATAACACCGCCCTCATACCTGCAGTGCAATCAACGGGTCGACAACGGTATCTGATACGCACAGAGCCTGGTCAGCGCGATCGTCTAATGGCGGAAGTGGAAACTACGCTAGCCAAAAGCGGCGACCAGCGCATTATCCGTTCCCTGGCGAGCATGAGCGAACTAAAGCGTGGCAGCTACGAAGGCCATATGGCAACCGCCTTTATGCTGTTGCTGGTAAGCGTGCTATTGATCGTTATCACTGGACTGGGCATTGTTGGCTTGGTGAGCTTTTTAGTGAATCAACGTACCAAGCAGGTGGGAACAAGGCGCGCGCTGGGTGCTCAGCGATTCCATGTGGTCCGCTATTTTCTCGTGGAGAACTGGCTGATAACATCGATCGGTCTCACAGTTGGGTTGGCTTTGGCGGTTGCGCTGAACATGTGGATGGTGCATTCCTTTGAAATGCCCAAATTGGACCTTTGGTTGTTACCCATCGGGATTGTTGCAATTTGGATTCTTGGATTGAGCGCTGCATTTGGCCCGGCCCGGCGAGCCGCCAACATACCACCCGCGATGGCTACCAGGACCGTTTAACGTGCCACAAAAAATTCTCGTAGTAGACGATAACCAGGGCGTATTAGACGCCCTGAGTCTATTGTTCGATCTGAACGACCTGCAATGTGAAACCGCGAGTTCACCAGAAGCCGCGACAAGCCGTATTCAAAAAGGCGGCATTGACCTGGTCATTCAAGATATGAATTTCTCCAAGGACACTACTTCTGGGGAAGAAGGTGCTGCGCTGTTTGCGTCACTGCGGGAACTAGACCCTGATTTGCCCATCGTGCTGTTAACGGCCTGGACCCACCTGGAGCAGGCCGTGGACCTGGTCAAGGGCGGCGCGGCTGACTATCTGGCAAAACCCTGGGACGACGAGAAGTTGCTGGTCACTGTGCGCAACTTATTGGCATTGCGATCTGAGCGCGCCGCCAACCAAACCCGGGCACGCCAGAACAACGAAGATCGAGAAGCGCTGGCGCAGCAGTACGACCTTAAGGGTTTGGTCTATGCCAGCAGCGCGATGCATCAGGTTGTACGCAGCGCGCTGAAGGTCGCCCGATCCGATCTGCCTGTATTAATTACTGGCTCGAACGGGGTCGGCAAGCAAAAAATTGCGGAAATCGTCCAAGCTAATTCCCCGGCCAAAGGTGGACCATTTGTCACCGTGAACGCGGGCGCACTGCCCG
>CAZVYE010000221.1:0-3352 GCA_964630895.1 uncultured Gammaproteobacteria bacterium
CCGATGCGGACTGTGATGCAGATGCCGACGCGGATGCGGACGCCGATGCCGATGCCGATGCGGACTGCGATGCAGATGCTGACTCCGACTCCGACTCCGATTGCGATCCGGATTGTGAGCTACCGCATGCAATCTCCTATATCGCATTCCGATTGTGCGATGGCCAGGTGATCAAGGTCGAAGGCTTTGATGAAGAGATCAAGGATGGCAAGTATCCGGAGTCTCTCTACGAGTGCATCGCGGAAACCTACGGTTCAGAAGTGAAGGAGTACATTATCAAGGCGGGTAATGCCCACTACGATATGGACTGCGAAGAGACGGATACGGATGGCTGGCCGACGAACCCATCGGGTAATGTCGGTGGACCGGAAGTGACCGAAGTCGATATCGACGATCTGGATTGCGACGAGAATGGCATGGAAACCGCCAATGGCCAGGCCTGTGAGGAAGAGGTCGTAATGGAGCCGGATTGTGATGAAGGTAACGGAGTCAGTAACTCGATTCCACTCCATGACTCCGAAGCCGACTTCGTCGACAGCGATGACGGTGCTGATCCGCACTTCTGGGCAGACGTTGAGCACGAGCCGAACAGTATGTCTGAAGGGGTTGGTTCGCACGGCCCGATGACGGAAATGACGCTCGAGGATCTGCTCGATACCGCTGACGCGGGCAATCCACTGCTTGGACATGTCGGTGATTGCGAGGCGCCATTGATGCCCGATAGCGCGAATGGAGTCGGGTACTGTGGTGATAGTGGAATGGATGCGGCGCTCCATGCCTCTACGGATGACCCAACCGAGGAACTCTGGCAGCAAAGCGGTCTACACGACGTGTGACCTGCCAGAAAACCTAGAAGCCGAATTGCACCGGGCCGAAAGGCCCGGTGTTTTTTTGAACTAAACTCAAAACCGGAATTTTATAAATATGCGATGCCGCTGGGTCAGCGACGTCGGTAAATAACAAGTGAGAATCGTGAATCAGATCAAACGACTAAGGATAGTTGTGCTCACTTCGGCGACATGCTTTGTGGCTCTGCAAGCCCAGGCTGATATTAATTTCCCGTGGCTGAAGAACGAAAGGGAAGTGGAGGCGGTCAGCCCGAGGATTCTCGAGGAAGAGGTTTCCACACCATCGCAAGCCCCCTTATCGCACGGGGCACACCAGTTTGCGCCACAACAGCTCAATATGACAGAGGCTGTTCATCAGGCCGTGAGTTGGCATCCAAATATCTCGGAGTCGGTCGGTGCGTTGTTTGAGCAAAAACAGAACGTCAAGGCCGCCAAAGCCGGATATTTTCCACAGCTTAATGTTGGCGTAATTGCCGGGCGTGATACCGAAAGCAGAGGTAGTGGAGACGGGCACGCCCTCCAGCTATATGTTTCTCAACTTTTATATGATTTTGGTAAAGTTTCAAGTGATGTGGACTTCGCCACAGCAAGCACTCGGAAATCCCAGGCTTCTCTCCTGCAATCCATTGACCAGGTCGCCCGCGATACGGCGAAGGCCGCCATTGAAGTGCAGCGTTATCAGGTACTGCTGGAGGCGTCCCAGGAGCAAATAGACGGCGTATCGTCCATCGCCAGATTGGTGAAAATGCGCAGTGACCGCGGCGCAAGTTCGCGATCCGATGTATTGCAGGCACAGGCGAGAATGGAGGCCGCTCGGGCCTCCAAGCAACAGGTTGAAGCGCAGCTGAACCGATGGCGGAGTAATCTGCAAAACCTGATGGGTAGCCAATACCGGTATTCCATGTCGATGCACACTCCGGATGCGGTAACAGGAGCCTGCCAGGTGGATTCCCCGAACTTAAGTACCGTTCCGGAGGTGTTGATTGCAGAAGCCGCGCGGGCTGAAGTATTGGCGCAGGTTGAAGAAGCCAAGGCTGAGTCCTGGCCGACGCTCTCACTGGACGCGAGCGTTAACCGCTACCTGGACCAGGAGTATGTCGATTCCAATGCACTGAATGACCATGAAAGCGCGATATTCCTGAATCTATCGATGCCGATTTACCAAGGGGGCAGGTTGTCGGCCAACAAGGAGTCCTCTCTTTACGCGCTGCGGGCCGCGGATGCGGCGAAAGACTCGGCGCGCCTGTCTGTTGTGCAGGAATTTCGTGCTGCAAAAGAGGAGGCTCAGGGATTGAAACGCAGCCTTGCCATCCTGGGTTCCCGCGAACGAGCAATAGCCGAGACTCGGGACCTGTATAAGAAGCAGTATTCCTCTTTGGGGACGCGCACACTTCTCGATCTGCTCAATGCGGAGCGGGAGCTTCACCAGGCGCGGCTTGAAAAAAACAATACGATTTTTGACCTGAATCGCCTGCAGATTGATTGTTTGTACAACATCGGAGCGCTCAGAAGTGTCTTCCAGCTTGAGGGTATGGAGATACAGGGCGTGGAGGTTCTGCCTTGAGTGAATGGAACATAGATGAGACAGGGACGAATACCGGTCAGGACGGAAGTGCTGATTTGCATTTGGACTTTACGCCATGGCTGGACGCCATTCTGACCGTCGCTAGACACTATCGCCTGGACTGCTCGCCCGAGAATATTCGTATCGCCGGGCAGTGGAGTGGGGAAGAGTCCACCGAGAGCGTGCTGCGACACATGGCCAGGCAGGCGGGAATGACGGTCAAATTTGCGGCATTTGACGAGGCGCTGATTACTCCATGGCGATTGCCATTGGTTGTGCAGTTTGTAGATGGACAGGTTGCTGTGATTGATGCTGTCGCCAGTGATAATCGACTAAGTATTTGCTATAGCGGCGACAAGGGGCTGCGCAGCAGGTCCACCATCGAAAAAGTAGCCAAGGAAGTCTCAAGAGTCGCTATTTTGCGTCCGGCGCGCTCGGTCAGTGACGCGCGAGTAGATGATTACATCAAGCCGGAGAACAAACACTGGCTCAGAAGGATCATTTTACGGGATCTGAAACCCTACGGGCACGTGATGCTGGCGACAACGGTCGCCAATACACTGACACTATCCGGAATCCTGTTTTCAAAGCAGGTCTACGACCGAGTGATACCTGCCGAGTCGATGCCAACCCTCTACGTACTTTTCAGTGGTGTTCTTCTCGCCATCATATTCGACTTCATCATGCGGACGATGCGAGTCAGAATCACTGATCTGTTGGGAAAGCGAGCCGATATCCGCGTATCGGACCTGGTATTCGGTCATGCGGTAAGGCTGCGAAACTCCGCACGGCCAAAATCTACCGGCAGTTTTATTTCACAGATTCGCGAGCTTGAACGTGTACGGGAACTCATTACGTCCACGACTATCCTCGCTTTGGCTGATATGCCGTTCTTTTTCCTGTTTCTCGTCGTCCTCTGGGTTATCGCCGGACCATTGGT
>CAZVYE010000221.1:3362-5859 GCA_964630895.1 uncultured Gammaproteobacteria bacterium
CTGATCCCTCTGGCTGCGGTATTCATCCTGATTGTGCCAGGGCTACTGGCACAAAAGAAGCTGGCGAAGCTGGCCAATGAATCGATGCGCGAATCTGCACTCCGAAATGCGATGCTCGTTGAGACAATTCAAGGCCTGGAAGACATAAAAGCTTTACAGGCAGAGCAGCGGTTTCAGAGGCAATGGAATCACTTTAATGCGGTAACAGCGGATTCCAGCCTGAAGCTGCGATACCTCGTCAACATGCTGCTCACCTGGACACACAAAGTACAGTCGTCGGTATTTGCGGTGATCGTGCTGTTCGGCGCGCCAATGGTAATGGCCGGTGACATGACCACCGGCGCATTAGTGGCCGCTTCCATTCTCGGCTCTCGCATGATGACGCCAATGGCCAATATTACCCAAGTGCTGAGTCGCTGGCAGCAGGCAAGAGTAGCTGTGAAGGGACTCGATAAGATCATGGAGCTACCGGTCGACCAGCCGGAGGGTAGTAAACGGGTACACCGGCAGGTCATCCGGGGCGACTTCCAAATAAAGCGTGCAGTTTTTCAGTACGGGACCGATGCAGCAGAACCCGCGCTGATGGTATCGAAGCTATCAATCAGGCCCGGCGAGCGCATAGCGGTGCTAGGAAAGAACGGTGCCGGGAAGTCAACACTGCTACAGGCGCTGGCTGGAATGCTCGAAGCGAGCAGCGGACAGGTAAACCTGGATGGTGTCAGCATGGCACATATAGATCCAGCCGATGTACGTCGCGATGTAGGGCTTCTCGCCCAAAACTCCGGGCTGTTTCATGGAACATTACATGAGAATCTAACATTGGGTGCCCCTCATGCCAGCGATGAGGAAATTTTCTGGGCACTGGATATGACTGGCGCACTGGATTTCGTGCAAAGGCTCCCCAAAGGTTTGGATCATATGATACTGGAAGGCGGGGGAGGACTCTCCGGCGGCCAGCGCCAATCAATACTGCTTTCGCGAACACTGCTACGCCAGCCGAATATATTGCTTCTAGACGAACCTACTGCGGCCCTGGATGAAGCGACGGAGCGCCGCTTCATCAAGAAATTGGCCGACTGGTCGGGAAGCAGGACGCTGGTACTTGCAACGCATCGAACCAACACGCTGAATCTGGTGGACCGGATTCTGGTGGTTGACAACGGCCGTATAGTCATTGACGACACAAAGAGTAACGCATTGGAAACGCTTTCCCAGTCGTCAAGTCCGGAAACCAGGAAAAGTATGCAGGTGTCGTAATGGCTGAAAGAACCTTGAATGTCACTGCCAGCCAGCCACCGTGCAGAACAAATAACCGGGACTATAAGTTTGTTCCTTTGTTGGAGGCGGATTATCAAGCTGCTCAGCCGTCATATAGTGATGACGTTGACGAGACAGCGATCGTCCGATCCACCAGGGTGGTTTGGGTGTTTTTCCTGATGATTGGCGCGCTGATTGCCTGGTCCTATTTTGCAAAGGTAGACGAAGTCTCGTCCGGTAGCGGCAAGGTGGTACCCACTTCCAGGGCTCAGGTAATTCAGTCGCTGGAAGGGGGCATCCTCGCCGATTTAAAAGTCAGTGAAGGCGATATCGTCGAGCGGGATCAGATTCTAGCGCAGCTCGACCCGACCAAGATCCGTTCCAATGTAGAGGAGAGTGCAGCCAGATACCGGGCCGCCTTGGCAAGTGTCGCCAGACTCAGTGCCGAGGTCAACGGCACAAAACTGATCTTCCCCGACGAACTGGATCCGTACACCGACCTGATGGCAAAAGAAGAAAAGCTATTCAATACAAGACAGCGAGGCTTGGGGGAGTCTCTAAAAGGACTGCGGGAATCACTAAGCCTGGTTGAGAGAGAGCTATCGATCACCCGCTCCCTGGTCAGTTCCGGCGCGGCCAGTAACGTGGAAGTACTGCGCTTAAGCCGGCAAAAATCCGAACTCGAATTAAAAATACGGGAAGTGCGGTCCGAGTATATGGTTCGCGCGAGAGAGGAGCTGGCCACCGTGAGTGCGGAAGTGGAAGCGCTGTCGTCAGTGCTGGAAGGGCGCTCCGACTCCTTGACACGACTGACCCATCGTTCCCCCGTACGCGGCATCGTCAAGGACATTGAGGTCACGACGATTGGTGGCGTGATTCCTCCAAATGGCAGACTGATGGAGATAGTTCCACTGGACGACCAACTGCTTATTGAGGCACGCATATCTCCGCGAGATATCGCGTTTATTCACCCAGGCCAGGACGCAAAGGTGAAGATAACAGCGTACGAGTATGCGATATACGGCGGGCTGGAGGGAAAGGTTACGACAATATCTCCTGATACGATTCAGGATGAAATAAACCCGAATGAATATTACTACCGTGTATATATTCTCACGGAGTCGGATGCACTGATAAATAAGGCAGGCAAGCAGTTTCCTATTGTTCCTGGAATGGTTGCCAGTGTCGATGTGAAGACCGGCTCGAAGACTGTATTTGACTACATCGTGAAGCCGATTAA
>CAZVYE010000222.1:0-5858 GCA_964630895.1 uncultured Gammaproteobacteria bacterium
CGCTGCATTGAGAGTGCACCGTTTACTGGCGTCATTACCCAACAGCTCCTGCGGGGCGGTGTCGACGTTGGATTGGGCGAAACCCTCGGCGCAATTACAGACATCGAGCAATTTGAGGTCCACGCCTCGGTTCCCATTCGGCATCTTACCCGGCTGCGCCTGGGCGCTCCAGTCCAGGTTCAACTCGCCAATCAGAGTATGCAAGGCGTGTTGCGCACCGCGGTACCGGCGGCCGACAGTGCGTCTCAAACTTTTCAGGTTCGTATCGACTTACCTGCAGATGCGCGCCAGTATGTTGCCGCAGGTCAGCTGGTTAGTCTGCGCCTGCCATTGGCATCACCCGAAGCATTGACTGTGCCTCGTGATGCGGTGGTACTAGAGTCATCCGGGGCTTTTGTAATGCGTCTGTCTGCAAGCAATACTGTAGAGAAGGTTGCCGTGGTAATTGGTGAAGCCAGTGCCGACCGTGTTGCCATCTCCGGGCCGTTGCAGGCTGGTGACCTGGTGGCAGTGCAAGGTGCTGAGGCACTGGATCATGGCAGCGCGGTCGCTGTACTGGCCGGTACTTAATACCGGTGCCCAGACACAGACCAATGGGAGCAATGCACGCTAGAATGTGCAATACCGAGTGGATTGGCGGATTAAGTGAACTTGAAAGAATTGGTATTTGATCGCAAACGATTTTACTGGCTGCTCAATATCGGCGGTTGGACGGGCTATGTAATGGCCGCGTATGTTGGTGCGCTGGCCCACGAAAAGCCCGATTCATACATCACCGTAATCTTTGCCACGGCAGTAATGGGGTTTGTACTGACCTTTCCTATGCGTGCGGTCTATCACCGGCTTTGGTCACGGACTCCTATGCAGATTGCCATTGGTGCCCTAGTGGTTTGCTATGTATTGGCAATGCTCTGGGTATTAGGTGAGAACTTCCTTTATTGGGATTTGGTAAAAAAAGGCTATCGCCCTGATCGCTGGTACAGCTATTTCGGCGGCGTCATGGGCTCCTTCTACATTCTGATGTGTTGGTCCGGATTGTATTTTGGTATTAAGTACTATCAGCAGCTGCAGCGCCAGACTGAGCAAACTCTAAAAGCCACTGCCGCCGCCCATCAAGCACAGCTGACCATGCTGCGCTATCAGCTTAACCCCCATTTCCTTTTCAATACGTTAAATGCCATATCCACTTTGATTCTGGATCAGCAAATTAAAACGGCAAATTTGGCAGTTACTCGCTTAAGCGACTTCCTCAGATATTCGTTGGACAACGATCCCATGAAACGGGTGACCTTGGGCCAGGAATTGGGCGCGTTAGATTTATATCTGGAAATCGAGAAGGTTCGATTTGGAGACCGCTTGCAGATTACTCGAGAGATCGACAATTCAGCGCGGGAAGCACTGGTCCCCAGCCTGATCTTGCAGCCCATCATAGAGAACGCCATCAAGTACGCCATATCTCCACGAGAAGAAGGTGGGGCAATTCGAATTGCGGCCAAAGCACATGGTGGCAAGCTTCTGATTACCATTGCAGATGACGGGCCGGGCCTGGGTAACAGTAATGGTAATGGCCAGTGCAAATCTTCCGGTGTTGGTTTGCGCAACACGCGGGAAAGACTGCTGCAGCTGTATGGCTCCGAACAGGCGCTAACACTTGCGCCCAATCATCCCAGCGGTCTTATTGTGTCCATCAACCTTCCATTGGCCTATGAAGATTAATTCCACCCAAAATAACAGCAAAGACGACGCAGGAAAGTCACCATGCAGACACCACTAAAAGCATTGATCGTCGATGATGAACAATTGGCCAGGCTGGGTTTGGAAATTCGGCTTAAGGACGTGCAGGACATTGAAATTTGTGGTCTTGCAGAAAACGGGCGGCAGGCAGTAGCAGCCGTCCAATCGCTAAAACCTGATATTGTATTTCTGGATATCCAGATGCCAGGCATGGACGGATTTGAGACACTCCGTGAGTTTGCTGGCGAGCGCATGCCACTGGTCATTTTCGTTACTGCATTTGCTGAGCACGCCATCGAAGCCTTCGACGCCAACGCGCTGGACTACTTGCTCAAGCCCATAGATGATGATCGGCTAGCCGATGCCTTAGAAAAAGCCCGCAGGCATTTAGAGGCAGCCAATATCGAAGAACATAGAAATAAGCTGCTGCGCATGGTTTGTCAGTTAACTGGCGAAGAACTATCTTTGGACCAGGCACTTTCTAATGATCCAAGGCCTGCGCGCATATCCATCAAGGACGGCGATGAAACCACATGCGTACCCGTGGTAGACATCGACTGGATCGAAGCTGCCGGCGATTATCTATGTATCCATGCGAATGACGAAACCCACGTTTTGCGCGGCACCATGAAGAGCATGGAATCGTTTTTACAGGACGATCGCTTCGCTCGAGTGCATCGCTCCACTATCGTAAATCTGGACCGTGTTATCTCCTACCGCACGCATGCCAATGGCGAATATTTTCTCAAACTAGAGGGAAATAAAGAGGTGAAAGTCTCTAGAAGCTATCGCGACTGCGTCCAGAATTTGTCCGTTGCGATACACTAAGCGCTTTCGTTTCGAGCCTGCAATTTGGAGAAGACCACCGACGAGGTGATTGGACGTTATCACCTGACACAGATGGATAATCGACTGGTCATCCATGAATCAATCAGGCCATTGGCACGGTCCGCAATGATCGGCGGTGGTCTGATTTCTGCGGCCACACCTTTCTTATACCTGGCCGGTCTTCCAGGTCCTGTGCTTTTCTTCACCATGGTGATCGGCCTCGCTGCCATTTACTGGGGATATATACGGTGGGAAATGCCGCAACATATGGAGCTCTCCGCCAATGGCATCAGCCTGCCCCGTGCAAAACTCAACTATCCCGTCAAGCAGATTAATCATATTCGTGTTGTGCGCAAAGATGTGCGGAACTTTGTAGTTATCGTGACCCGCAACAACCTAACCAAGATTGCGCCTCTGTGGTTTTATCGCCGTGCCGATGCGCAGCGATTCGCGGATGTAATTAGCCAGTACATGACGGTGCCGGTAGAAAAGTCGATTGCCACCTGAGCTAAAGCGAGTTTTTCCTACATAAGCTGTAAGCGTATTCTCTGTTTTGAAGTGACAATCTTTGCGATTGTTCATTCTTTTGAATCTACAGGATTAAAGATGTCTATCACCCCCATCTTATTCGCACTGATGCTGCAGCCTGCAGGCGTTGACATGCCAGACTGCTTCTAAGCATCACGCAATGGCCACTGCGTTCAGGTAGAACTCAACGGCGAACCCAGCCATCGTATGTCAAAGAAGAGAATGAAATGGCTAAAAAAGAATGGCGACCCAAAATATCGGACGAATCGACCAGAATATGAGTTGGCTAATCCGGTCCGTGGCCCAGTCACCTTTTCTGCGCATTGGGTGCCTGGATCAGAAGACTATTTTGGCCATGATATTCGGGTGGAAGCGCACGTAGTGCCGCTGGAAAATCAGGCGCTATCTGGCCGACCAGAGTTACATGCAGACTCTACGGTAAGCATCGGCGGGGCGAGTGCGGTTAAGCGCGAGAATGTACTTGAGGATAACAGCCTGCCACTGGGGAAATACTTGTTCTCAGTAAAGGCCATGGGGCCTAATAACTGGGATCGACAGGTCATTTATTTTGAGGTGGCAGCACCGGATTAAAATGGCCGATAAGACCGGTTTGATAGCGTCCTAAAACGGATTTAGCGTATAACCTTCTTGCTGCAAAATCGCATGTGCGGTCATTGCTGAATGCGCCATTTCAACGCCTTTGATTAGCTGACTAGGCTTAGCGTCACGGTAGGCCGCAGTCTGCCCACACAACATGATACGCACGCCGTTTTCGGCAAGTGCTGCAATCAGTCCAGCGTTGGCATTGGGACCACCGTATGCCGCGTCATTAAGCAAATCTCGATATGCCGGTCCGTGTACAACCAGCGCAACATGCATGTTCTCCGCAGGCACGCCGGCTACATGATTGAGATTGAGAAACCTTGCGGCGCTCTCGATCTTGCGATTGAGCTGACCCTGCTCAGCCGCATCAGCAATATCAAAAACCACCCGCATTTCGGTATCTGAAGGCAGCGCAGGTGCCGCTGGAACATCTGCTACTTTGCCATATTCCTTGATCAAGCTTCCTGAGTGAAAGTCTTCCGGCCCGGCATGTGCCAACGGTGTTAAGAACAGTGCATACAGCGGGAGCAGCCGAAATTTCATCTTAGACTCTTTGATCAGTTTGATTGCCTCCATGCTATCCCAATGTCAGCCAGGGCGAAACTTGACCTCACTGTTTCCAGCACCACGCTCCACAGCGTTGCGACAGCAGCTGGTTTTCCAGAGTTCGAGTTGGAGGCAACCGGACTGACGGTCTTCAGTTGCTTGGCGTACTCCGGCAGCCACTGCAGTTGTGCGGGCGCCTGCCGCTCTATTTTGCGGCAGACGACTCTGGATTCGGAAATGAAACACTTGAACGGTTAGCCGTCGATACTCCAATCCACGGAACTGCTGGATGAGGCGCGCGCGGACGTAACATTACGCTCAATCCGACCGATGCGTTTGTCGGCAAACAGCGTGGTTACTCGCATAGGTATCGGGATGCCGGCCACATCTTGGTAATCTGAATACAGCGTCTGCGTGCCGACAATACCCAGCCCTGGTAACTGGACCAATGTGTCTCGCCGGAAAATCAGTCCAGTCTCTGCGTCAATGAATAGCGCCACGTCGGAGCCTTCATGCGGGATTAGCCGCAGCATAATCAGTTGCTTGTCAGCGGCCTGCACGGTTTTGAGAACTTCAACTCGTGCAAAATGGGAAAGCCAGTCGCCAGTTAAGATGGACCACTGCTCGCTTAGAATCTGTTCGCGCATGCGGCCATCAAGCTGTTGCTCTCCCATAACGGAAGACTTGGTAGCCACCGAGTCGCCTCGTACCAAAACCAACTCCTCCGACCCAGCGATGGATACGCGATTAAGGCTGTTTCGTGCATCCATAACCATTCTGAATTGACCATGCATATCACGCTCTGGCAGACGAATACTTCCCTCGAGCTCGAGGGGTGGCGCATTTCGAAAGGCATCTGAGCTATGCGCTCTTTGCACCTGCGCGTTAATGATATTGGCTTTCGGCAGTTGACTATCTGATGCGTGGATCAAATTGGTCTCAACACGTTCGCCAAAATGGGTCCGCATGAATCCTCTACCACTGGCATTCGCTCCAAATTCAATCCAGGCCTTGGGATTGGCTTCTGCCACAAACTGGCCTGGCTTTTCGCCGGGCAAAAATCGCATTCGCATACGCCCTGGCCGCTCTAACAACAGAGCTTCGCCCATCGGAGTCACTGCGTAATACGCATGTTCGACATCTTGATCCCAGTAAATACCCTGAACGCCTTCTACACTTAACTTTTCGTGCGGTTGAACGGTAAGGTCACCTTCCACAAGCAGCTTATGCGCAAGTCTGAGAGTGGGCTGACCTACCAGTGTTCCACGTGACTGGGTAAACAAAAGCACCATTATGTCTAGCTCAGGCCACACCCAGGCATGCGTTCCATCCGAACCATCGTGACCAAAGATTAACGGTGCACTGTCCAAAGGCTGGTTCGCATCACGCCACGTTATCCACTGGTGCGCGTAGTGGGCTTGAATACTCCCATTGCTGAGGTCTAGAGGTTTAAGCGCGTGAACGCCGGAAAGAGCGAGTCTAACCGTCCGGTCTTCCAGAATTTGGCCGTCTTCTTTAGCGTAGTCGCTAAGGAATCGAGCATAGTCCTCGGTGGTGCTGTACAAGCTCTGAGAGCTAAGAAAAATGGGAAACATGTTTTCGTTTGACGGTGACCAATG
>CAZVYE010000223.1:0-5795 GCA_964630895.1 uncultured Gammaproteobacteria bacterium
TGCGGGAAACGGACGTTGACTGGGTCAATGAACGAGTGGTTTTGCCGGTGACACACACCTCATTGATCTTCTCTACGAAAGTCGTTCAGCAAATAATTACGTTTATTTTGCACCGGAAGTTTCAACATCCCAGCGAGAGCTGACCGAGGAAAGTCAATTCCTGTTAGAATCGCGCCGTTTAGAAGATTGCTTAAGAGGACTGGTATACGCCATGGCAGGTCATAGTAAATGGGCCAATATTCAGCACCGCAAGAAAGCCCAAGACAAGAAACGCGGGAAGATATTTACTCGTTGTATTCGCGAGATTACGGTCGCAGCGCGTGAGGGTGGCGGTGATCCCGAAGCAAATCCGCGTCTGCGCCTTGCCATCGATAAGGCCAACGCAGCCAATATGCCCAAGGATACCGTGGAACGCGCTATCAAGAAGGCGACAGGTGATCTGGATGGCGTGACCTATGAAGAGGTGCGCTATGAAGGTTACGCGCCCGGTGGTGTCGCAGTAATGGTAGATTGCGTTACTGATAATCGCAATCGCACCGTAGCAGAAGTTCGCCACGCATTTAGCAAGCACGGAGGCAACTTAGGCACCGAGGGTTCAGTGGCCTATATGTTTTCAAAAGAAGGGGTCATTACCTACGCGCCAGGCACTGAGGAAGACGCGGTGATGGAAGCGGCCCTGGAAGCCGGCGCCGAGGACATCATCAAAGATGACGACGGGGTGATTGAGGTCATTACGACGCCAGAGGCCTTCTCCGAAGTCAAAGCCGCTTTGAACGAGGCGGGTCTTGAAGCGGAGGACGCGGAGGTCACCATGCGACCAGCCAATCAGGTGGAGGTAGACCTGGAGGCCGGTCAGTCATTGGTGAAGTTTCTCGACGTGCTCGAAGACCTGGATGACACCCAGGACGTTTACAATAATGCGGACATACCGCCCGAGGCCTACGAGTGATACGAATCCTTGGAATTGATCCAGGGTCGGTCAAAACCGGCGTAGGTATTATTGACGCCCAAGGCAGTGCGTTAACGCACGTGGCGCACGCCGTCATTGCTGCGGGCTCGGGTACGTTTCCCGAGCGATTGCGGACAATTTTTGACGGTGTTGCCGAGATGATTCATGAGTACAGGCCCGACGAGATTGCCGTGGAAGATGTATTCTTAAGTCGCAATCCTTCGTCTGCACTTAAATTGGGCCAGGCCAGAGGTGCAGCCATTTGCGCGGCGCTCTCTATGCAAAAGCCAGTGGCCGAGTATGCGGCGCGACAAGTCAAACAGGCGGTGGTAGGCCGAGGTGCGGCCGACAAGCAACAGATTCAGCACATGATTTGTATCTTGCTTAAGCTCAAAGAACGCATTGCCGAAGATGCGGCGGATGCATTGGGAGTGGCGGTCTGCCACGCCCATCACCAGCAAACCGCCAGCCGACTTGGCGCGGCACTGGCGAGCGGGCGATGATCGGTAGACTCAAAGGTATTTTGCTCACCAAACAGCCGCCGGATCTGTTGATAGACGTTAATGGCGTGGGGTACGAAGTAGAAGCGCCCATGTCAACGTTTTATGACTTGCCGCCGGCGGGCAAAGAAGTGGTTTTGCTTACCCATCAGGTAATCAAAGACGATGCCCATTCCCTGTACGGCTTTCTACGAGAAACGGATCGCAGTTTGTTTCGCAGCCTGCTTCGTATTAGTGGCGTAGGAGCAAAATTGGCCTTGACCATCCTGTCTGGTTGCAGCGCCGACGAATTTGCGCGCATGGTGCAGGAAAAAGATGCCGTTGCACTGACGCGATTGCCGGGAATCGGCAAGAAAACTGCTGAGCGACTGATCATGGAGATGAAAGATCGTCTCGGCGATTTAGGAGACTTGGGCGTGCGTCTGCCGGGAACCAGTGCTGCAGCAGGTACCGGCCCAGCGGGAGCCGACGGAGAGGCACAGTCTGCTTTGATTGCGTTGGGGTATAAGCCGGTTGATGCGGCACGCATGGTCAAAGCCGTGGCCAATGATGGTGACAGCGTTGAGCAAATTGTAAAAGCGGCGCTGAAGTCCAAGGTTAATCCATGATGGAACAAGACCGCATTCTGGGACCGCAGGCTGACGCCGAAGAAGCGCGAATTGAAGCCTCTATACGCCCTGAAACCCTCAGTGAGTATCTGGGTCAGGAAGAAGTCAAAGAACAGATGGAGATATTCATCAGCGCTGCCCGCAATCGGGGCGAGTCGCTGGATCACGTCTTAATCTTTGGCCCCCCCGGTCTCGGCAAGACCACATTGTCTCATGTAGTGGCCAATGAAATGGGCGTGAGTCTTCGGCAGACCTCAGGCCCAGTGTTGGAAAAGGCTGGAGACTTGGCAGCGTTGCTTACCAACCTGGAGCCCCACGATGTGCTGTTCGTGGACGAAATACATCGGCTCTCTCCGGTAGTAGAGGAAGTCTTGTATCCCGCAATGGAAGACTTCCAGATTGACATCATGATCGGTGAGGGGCCGGCAGCGCGATCCATCAAGCTAGATCTGCCGCCGTTCACTTTGGTCGGTGCTACTACAAGGGCTGGTTTGCTCACCTCGCCGCTGAGAGATCGTTTTGGCATCGTGCAGCGTCTGGAGTTCTACAACCACGCTGAGTTGACCTCTATCATTCAGCGATCAGCGAATATTCTGAATATTGCCTGTGACGAAGATGGCGCGAAAGAGCTGGCGCAACGCTCTCGAGGCACGCCGCGTATAGCGAATCGACTGCTGCGCAGAGTGCGAGATTATGCAGAAGTAAAAGGCGATGGCGTGATCACCGAAGACATCGCGCAAGCTGCCATGACCATGCTCAAGGTTGACGCGGCCGGGTTCGATGCTCAGGATCGACGCCTGCTTCAAACCATAATTGATAATTTCGACGGCGGCCCGGTAGGGGTGGATAGTCTGGCGGCTGCAATTAGCGAGGAACGCGGCACCGTAGAAGATGTGCTTGAGCCTTATTTAATTCAGCAGGGTTACCTTATGCGCACGCCTCGAGGGCGGATGATTACCGCTCGCGGATATCGGCACTTTGGGTTAACGCCGCCGCCTCAGCAAAGTCATGCTGACCGGGATCTTTTTACGCAACAGGAGAATGGTGAATGATTCGTAGAATTTGGCCCTGCGTCCTGGCCATCCTTATGCTTACGGCTTGCAGTCAACAACCAGTTTTGCCAGAAGATATGAGCGAGCCGGCTCGGTTTGACGCATCTGACCTGGTAGCGGCAAAACCCAAAAATGTTCGCGCTGCGATACGTAGTAGCAGCGAAGTGGCGTTTTCGAAAGCAACATTGAAAATCGATGTACTGAATGATAGCGGTTCAATTATCGTATCGGAGTTGCGTTTACAGCCAGTCAGCAAGGCAGAAGCGCATTTCGCGGACCTTGCGGCGCAAGAAGGCGCTACGTGGACATTGTTTCAGTTAGATGATGAAGACATACCGCGCATGATTATTGTGCAGCATCAGCTCAATAGCCTGGAACTGGATGCGACGCAGCGCAAATCCCATAAGCTGATACTGTCTGTGAATGCCCAGCACGACAACATGCCGGATCACATACAGAACTTGCCACTGCGCATTGACCTGTCGTTGGATCCCGATGCTGGGTTTTTTACCCTGTTTGATGCCATTGTGCCCATGCAAAAAGGCTGAACATGCCGCATCAGAGTGGGTCCACCGTGTATGAATGGCCAGTTCGGGTCTATTGGGAAGATACCGATGCCGGCGGTGTGGTCTATTATGCGAATTATTTGAAGTTTATGGAGCGCGCTCGTACCGAATGGTTGCGCAGCAAGGGAATAGACCAAAGTGTTTTGGCCGACCAAACTGGTGCGGTAATGGTAGTGCGTAGGGTGGAGTGTGATTATTTGTCCTCCGCCAGGCTGGATGATGAGCTCTTGGTACGGGTGTGTTTGCAGCGTATGCGCGGCGCCAGCATGGAAATAGCCCAAACCATTGTGAGAAAAGCCTGTGAAACAAAGCTCGTGGACAGCTTGGTGAAGGTCGCCTGTTTGGATGCGCAGGCCTGGTATCCCACCAAATTTCCTGCTGTGATCGCGGATGCGCTTGCGGACTAAGCACGCAGTCGGCATAGAAATTGAACAGGGATTTGCCCTTAAATTGACACAATTTGTGATTAAAACGGTGCCCATCGGCGACCGCAACGACAAAAATAAAAGGTCTGGAGTGATACATGGATGCAGAACTAAATCTGCTTGAACTAATAATGCAAGCCAGCTTACCGGTCATGGCTGTTATGGCCATCTTGCTGCTGGCGTCTATTGCATCTTGGTTCATTATTTATCAGAAATGGCAGGTGCTCGGGCGAGCGCGGCAGCTGGCCGACGAATTTGAAGAGCGATTCTGGTCCGGCACCGACTTGGCGCAGCTCTATCGCGAGGTCAGTTCTGAGCGCCGTGTTATTGGGATCGAGTCAATATTTGAGTCTGGGTTCCGAGAATTTGCGCGATTACGACAGCGCAAACGAGCAGACTCTGCCACGTTATTGCAGGGCGCAGAGCGTGCCATGCGGGTGGCATTGAATCGTGAAGTAGACCGGCTGGAACATCACTTAAGCTTTTTAGCCACAGTAGGTTCCACCAGTCCATATGTAGGACTGTTCGGAACAGTATGGGGCATTATGTTGTCATTCAGACAACTGGCCAACGTGAATCAGGCAACGATTGCCATGGTGGCTCCCGGCATCTCCGAGGCCTTGATTGCTACCGCTATGGGCTTGTTTGCCGCTATTCCCGCGGTAGTAGCCTACAATCGGTTCTCCAGTCAGGTAGAGCGTCTTGAGGTGCGCTACGACACATTCCAGGACGAATTTTCCAGCATTCTCCAGCGTCAAGCCGACCTGGAAGAATAAGGGTAAATAGAAAAGCGCATGGCTTCTAATCGAAAAAAACGTCGCCAAATGGCAGACATCAATGTGGTTCCCTACATTGATGTTATGTTGGTGTTGCTGATTATTTTTATGATCACCGCGCCCATGCTGCAGTTGGGTGTCGAGATTGATCTCCCTGAGGCCAATGCGGCGCCCATGGAGCAGAACGACGAGCCTGTTGTGGTTAACGTAACCATGGAGGGCGATTTTTATTTATCACTGGACGGTGAAAGCGAATTAATCGATGGCGAGGCATTGGTCAAGAAAGTCGCGGCGTTTGTCCGGCAAAATCCCAATGTTCAGGTGCTGGTAGGTGGCGATCGTAGTGTGGATTACGGTCGGGTCTACGAGGCCATGGTTTTATTGCAGCAGGCCGGGGTCCCAAAAGTGGGCCTGATGAGCGATCCACCGGATGAGTCATCGTAGATATGTCCGCTACCGCTAAAGACAATTTTCTAGGCGTCTTATTTAGCATTGGTATGCACGGTGTATTAGCTGCGGTTATGTTGTTCGGGCTGCAGTTTAAACCCGACAAGAAAGTGCCGGAGTTTCCGACAATTCAGGCGACTATCGTCGATATGAACCAGGTTCGCGAACGCCAGGAGCAGGCGCGCAAAGAGGCGCAGGAGCAACTGCGACAGGAAGCAGCGGAACGACGCCGCGAGCAGGCCGAGATAGAACGTCAGCAGCAACAGAAGCAGCGCGAAGAGGCTGCCAAACGAGAACAGCAGCAAAAGGCGATCGCGCAGCGCAAAGAACAGGACAAAGCGCGCCAGGAGGCGCTGGATCGGGAGCGAAAAAAACAAGCAGACCTTGAGGCGCAGAGGAAGAAAATTGCCGAAGAGCGTCGCAAGCTGGCCGAGCAGGCAGATGCGCAGCGCAAAGAGTTAGAGGAGCAACA
>CAZVYE010000224.1:0-5779 GCA_964630895.1 uncultured Gammaproteobacteria bacterium
CCTTCCTAAAGGGCATCGTGGCGATCATTTTTGTCTACTTCTTGATGATTGGTGTGGTCTACGGTCGCGTGGTGGGCACCATCAAGAATGATCGCGACGTCATCAATGCAATGGCGCATGCCATGGGCACACTTGGGCTGTATATCGCACTGGTGTTCTTTGCTGCACAGTTTGTGAAATTTTTTGGCTGGACTAACCTGGGCTCAATTACAGCGGTTACCGGCGCGAACTTCCTACAAAGCATCGGTCTCACCGGTCCTGTGCTGTTCTTCCTGTTCATCCTGGTGTGCGGGTTTATTAACTTGATGCTCGGTTCTGCTTCCGCGCAGTGGGCCGTAACCGCACCCATCTTTGTGCCGATGCTAATGCTATTGGGCTACTCTCCCGAGGTTATCCAGGCCGCTTATCGCATTGGAGACTCAAGCACTAATATCGTGACGCCAATGATGAGCTACTTTGGTCTGATCATGGCGTTTGTCGCAAAATACAAACCGAAAGCCGGGGTCGGGACACTGATTGCCATGATGCTGCCGTACTCGGCTGCGTTTATTGTCTTTTGGTCGCTATTTTTCTTTCTTTGGACATTTGTGTTTGGTCTGCCGGTAGGCCCTGCGTCGCCTACCTATTACAGTCCGGCCGGGTAACAATTCAGCAATTGACTAGAACGTAGGAGAGTTTATGCGTGCTTATTCCATTGTTTTGCTATCCATATTGCTGCTTGGATGTAGCGAACCAGAAACTTCGACGAACAGCGCGGCGGGATTAGAAGCAGAACTGAAGCAGGTGCAGTCCTGGCCACACTCGGTGGTTGGCGTACTCGATATTATTGACGCGGGTGGCTATGGCGACTCAGACGATCCATACCCGGATTGGGCGGTGGGATCTTTGACAACGCCGAACGACGAATATGGCGTACTTATTGAAATTGGCGCGGGCGTAGTACGAAAAGCCCGAATCGACATCGACTCAGGCAAACCTGTGCACGCATTGTTGGGGGCGCCAAAAGATATGGACGGAATGTTGAGCTATCCAGTTCTTGAACTCTCCCCAGCAAACCAGTAGCCATTGCTAGCGAACTGGCTTTATTGAACAAATTGGGCGCTCTACTGGAGTTGGAACTGGTGGGATTTTATACAAGACCTGGCGGCATAGCTTTAGACTGATGCTTTCTTGACCGGCTGAGTTACTGCTGCAGAAACCAACAGCCATTCTTGCCAACCTAGTCCGGGCTCAACCTTTTCAGGTGATCCTCGCACTCTTCTACGCCCTCGGTCAGGTCAGATTGGGCATACAGATCGAGCGCTTCTCGCCACAAGCTTAGCGCCTCATCACAGTCGTCGGCCGCCTCCTGGGTTAAGGCCATTGAGCGCAACAGGTTGGCTCTTGTAATGTTGGATTCATTAGCCTCACGC
Source organism: uncultured Gammaproteobacteria bacterium (assembly GCA_964630895.1). Taxonomy (GTDB): domain Bacteria; phylum Pseudomonadota; class Gammaproteobacteria; order Xanthomonadales; family SZUA-38; genus CAZVYE01. The sequence continues at coordinate 1,413 of CAZVYE010000224.1, forward strand.
ATTAGCCCGTGCGCTTCGTGATAGTGATCCAGCGCTGCCTTATGATTCCCTGACGCATGATAGGTATCGGCAAGATGTCGAAGACAATGCGCCATCATGCTGTGTGATTCTAGCGACCGGCACTCTTCGACTGCAATTCGGAAGGTATCCTGGGCGGCATCCCATAGGCCCTGGTCTAAATACACATGTCCCAGCATGCGCAATGCTTCGACCCTATAAACCGATTCGTTTTCCTCAGCGAGAATTTCGCACGCTTCGGTAATGTCGGTTTCAGCAGCATCAAACTCTCCATGTAGCCGACACTGCCAGCCCGTGCGCATGAGCTGGATCGCATCTTCAATTCTGGTCGGCTCAACACCCATGGTTGCCCTTCATTATTATTGGCGCTTATACAAAGGCTCGCCCCAAATCATTTTGCCCAAATCTTTTATTTGGCACCTGCTGTAGCTATCACTTGCCTCTAGCAAGTTTAATCAAATTTGTTGCAAGAATATTAACCTGTAGCAAGATTTTCACGTTTGCGTCAAGTTTACCGCTCTAGACTGCACAGATACTAGAGTCTTGCGGGATCAAAAGACCAATGGCGAGTTCGGCCTCGCTTTGTCTAAGCAACTAGCGATGGCTGCAGCCGTCCCTGCTCTTGGCCAACCTCTTTCTTTCCGCAAATTTCCGGAACGACGCCGAAATGCAGCATTGACAGGAGTCCCGCGAGGGTGGATGAAAGAATCGAAAAAGGCATCACACCAAGCTTCGCGGGCAAGCCGTTCGAAAAGCTGATTGATCAATCACCCTTTGGCATCTATACCGTCGATAGCGATTTTCGCATTGCACAGGTTAGCCAGGCGGCACTACCTGCGTTTGAAAATGTAAGACCGTTGATTGGTCGAGACTTCTCCGAAGCCATGCACGTGCTTTGGCCGCACGAATTAGCGGAGGAGATTGTTGCCATTTTCAGGGAAACTCTGCGATCGGGCGACCCCTATGTGGCACCCAGCCTGACAGAGACCCGTCACGACACCGAAAAGACCGAGTCTTACGAGTGGCAAGTAGTGCGTGACACCCTGCCCGATGGCCAACTGGGACTGGTTTGCTATTTCTACGACACTACTCGATTACGCAGCACACAACGGCAGCTAAAAGCTTCTGAGCAGCGCTACCGAAGTCTGTTCGAGTTTGCCAGTGATGGCATAGTGATTTTTGACCTGGATTCTCTTCAGATCGTCGATACCAACCCGTTGATGGAAGAGTTACTGGGCGACTCTCACGCGCATTTGATGGAACAGAAGGTTCTGGAAACCGGGATTCTTGGAGGCGAAAATCAAGCCAGGCAATCAATAGAAACGCTAAAGAACAAGGGTTACCTGCGACACGAGAATATTACCTTAGATTGTTTTGACGATACGCAAAAAGACGTGGAAGTGGTATGCAGCACTTATAAAGTGGATGGGCGCGGCGTGGGGCAATGCAGGGTTAGAGACATATCCAGTTCGGTACGCATGAATCGCCAGATTCGAGAGCAGTCAGAGCAGCTTGCGACTGCCAGCAAGCGTAAAGATGAGTTTCTTGCGATGCTGTCGCACGAACTACGCAATCCCATGGCAGCCATCAGCACCGCGCTGGAAGTTATCGGCACCCACAAACAACCCAACCCAGATAGCCAAGACCGAATGCGTGGCGTTATCAATCGGCAGATGCGGCACTTGAATCGCTTGACCGACGAGTTGCTTGATATGTCACGGGTTACCACTGGCAAAATGCAGCTGGATTGCCAGAAAGTCGATTTGCGACAAATCGTGGACGACGCCGTCGACAGGGTAAAGCCTAAAATCCTTCAGCGGCAGCAGGAATTGCAAGTTAACAGTGTGAATGAACCAATTTGGCTCCAAGCTGATGCAAGCCGCTTGGAGCAGGTGTTAGAGAATCTGCTGGACAATGCATCAAGATTTACACCCTCGGAGGGCTGCATTGCGATCAGTTGTAGCGCTGACGATGACTACGTTGAAGTAAAAGTTGAAGACAACGGCGTGGGCCTGACCGAGGACATGGTTATGTCCATTTTTGATCTGTTTACACAAGCGGATACATCGTTGCATCGCACCGAGGGCGGCCTGGGCATCGGCCTGGCATTGGTCCAAGGCATAGTTGACCTGCACGGCGGTACCATTACAGCTTCCAGCCCCGGACCCAATCAGGGCAGTGTGTTCAGAGTTCAGGTTCCGCTAAATAAAACAGTTCAAACGGAACCTGCAGAACCGCAAAGCGATTCCCGTACCGAACAACATTCCGGTCTTCGGGTCTTAGTGGTTGATGACAATAAGGATGCAACACGCGCTACCGCGATGCTCTTAGACATTTGGGGCTACCAAACAAAAGTTGCTTTTGACGGTGTTCAGGCCCTGGACATCGCGAACGATTTTGTCCCGGACATCATACTTTGTGACATCGGTTTACCGCATAAGAGCGGCTATGAGGTTGCGACAGAGTTGCGCGAGAACGAAAAATTTAGAAACGTATTTCTTGTCGCGATTACCGGTTATGGGAAGCAGAGTGATAAAGGGAAAGCACTGGCTAGCGGTTTTGATGTGCACATGGTGAAGCCAGTCGAAGCCCAACAGCTACAAACGGTATTGTCATCTTATGCTGAGAAGTAGTTCAGCTAGATATTAGGCATGTCTGGACATTGCAAGTTCTAGCGCTGACAGATTGTGCCGCCTTGCGACATTAAAAGAGCCATCGGTATGCGAGGCAGCAGCAATTGCGACTGATCCAGAATGCTGGGACTATTGTGGCCAATCAATATGCGCTCTGGAACATATTTACACCATGTCTGATTTCGACAACCAACCTCGCACGACCTTAGCCGGTATTCTCATCGCCGCAGCCTTTTCTTTGATGTTGCTTGCGATGTCAGCTTACCTTTTCTGGGTGGACCAACGCGTATTTATGCTGGGTTCCACCACCGAAGGCGTTGTGATTGCCAAACGGATTACTGAATCCCCCAATACCCGAGGCACCTACTCGAAGAACTATGAAATCCGATATCGGTTTGCGCCGATGTCTAGCGGACTACTAGGAAGCACATATGCCAAACAGGCAGTCGGAGCAGGTTTTTACGAAACCGTTAAAACGAACGACAAAGTCACCGTTTGGTTCGACCCCGATGATCCAGCCGCCAGCTACATTGATCGGGGTGCACGATGGAATTGGATAATTTGCGCCATCATTGCGTTATCCGCATCTATCGGAACCATCTATTTAATTAAGTTCAATCGCAAAGTATCCGAGCGTCACGCGACTAATTGAAATGCTCGCCATCTCGGTAATACCAGCGCCCATCGATACGCTCAAATCGACTTTTCTCGTGCAGCCGCTGGGCTTTGCCGGCCTTCTTACAGCGCGCGACAAATTCCACCGTTCCAGTGTCATCGTCAATGCCGCCCTGCTCGCAAGATTTGATCTTCAAACCCAACCAGCGCGTTTCCAGATCAAACGACACCCGTGAAGGTCTAGTCTGGGGATGCCAGGTTTCCAATAGATACGATTCATCCATCCGAACGAAAGCCGTGTAGCGAGATCGCATAAGTGTTTGAGCGGTCTGCGGCTGGATACCCTCGTCCAGAAATTTGCCGCAGCATTCATCTAGTGCAGAACCTGAACCACATGGGCACGGATCTGAGGTGTTTTTCATTGGATAGGTCTTGATATTTCGCCAACGTGCCAGATTAGTTTGCAGCACCCAAACACGCAACCTCCTTGGCTTTGTGTGTTCCAGATCTAGCCAAGCTGGTTGGCCAGCCGCATTCGGCCAGCCAACCGGTTTGTGCCTGGCTAGGTCGACCGAGGCGCCACGTTGGCGTTCATTCGGAACAAGTTCGTAGGATCGTACTTGGTCTTCACTGCAACCATACGATCATAGTTGCTCATATAGTTCTTGCTGACCACTTCTTTGCTTTGATCCGACAGATCATTGGTATAAAAACCACGCGTATGCGGTTCTATGTTTGCCCAATACGCTTTCATCCAGCGAAAGTGATCGCTGGGATCTTCATCCACTCGGTAATTCAGCATGCCTAAGGTGTCCCAGTTGGCATGCCGGTGCGAAAACGCAGTGGCATTGCTGTCTACACGTCCGATTTTGCCCCCGCCATGTTGCCATAGCGTCGTGATGCCTCGTTCTGGATGCGGTTCAATGCCTTCCACAATGGCATCGATCAGGGCGTCAGGTATCTCTGCGACCAAACCAGATTTGAGATAGGTGCCAAACAGGCGTTCGTCACTGAAATCTCCAGATTTTTGAAACGCGACATAGTCGACTGGTCCGATAGTGTCTAACACTGGCGTGCCAGCGCTGCGCAACTTGCTCAGAA
>CAZVYE010000225.1:0-5764 GCA_964630895.1 uncultured Gammaproteobacteria bacterium
CCCAGCGGAATTATGCCCAGCGTCGTGTTGTTGCGAAATGCCGCACGAGCTACCGTGCTTACGGTCCCGTCTCCACCGACTGCAATTACTACATCTGGAGAAGTTCTGGTAATTTGCTCGTCAAGAAAGGCATCGTCCAAATTGCCGGGTTGATCGACAATTTGGCACAGTCGACAGTGGGGAGACACGCGACTATTAATGGCGGCGGTAATATCCGCTGTTTTGGCGTTGCCTGCTGCGGGGTTGAGGACAAACAGCAATCGTCCTGCGGTTTCTGGCAACGCAGGCTATTTCCGATTTTGGCTGCGGATACGCCTGGCCAGAGTTGCAGCCAGCGTATGGTAAAACCGGGCAGCGAAAGCGGCGTCTTCTTCCATAAGTTTTGCCAGTACGTCGCGACTTACTGCGAGAATTTCCAATTTGTCTGCGGCAACAACCGATGCGCTGGTTTCGGCACTGTCCAGGAAGGAAACTTCTCCAAACAAATCGCCCTCGCCCAGATAGGCCAGGGTGTCGGCACCATACAGACGGTTAAAGTCCACCTGGATTACACCACTACGTATCCAATAGATGCTGTCTATCTTAGTGCGTTGCTGTACGACGACTTCGCCTTTCTTAAAGCTCAGAATCTCGCCAGCTTCTTCCATGCGCTGCATGTCTGAATCGGTCAAATAACTCTTACTCGTTGCCATGAAGCGCTCCTAGATAGTTTATTCTTCTTCGGATGAGTATAGCTGATCGGACTTTTGCCACCACGTAGTAAATTCTTCAAAGGTGATCTGATTGTTATTGTCGCAGTCGATGTCGGCGAAGGCCATGTTAATAACCTCCTCAGATCGGTACAGACCCATTTTATTTAACAGGGCTTGAAACTCACTGCGATCCAGCACCCCGTCGGCGTCTGTATCCATCGACTCAAAGTAGCTTCGTATGGTTTTCTTATCCACCTTTAGTTGCTCCGCTTGACAATATAGTCCGCTAACGTGGCCAACAGGCTGGTGTCGCCTGGTAACTTATTTAGCTGCTCAAGGCCGTGCTCCATCAACTCGGATGCCATACGCTCAGACTCTTCCAGTCCGCATAGGCTGACAAAGGTGGGTTTGTCAGCATCCACATCTGAATTCTGTGGCTTGCCCAACTGATCGGTTGCTGCGGTAACGTCCAGAATATCGTCTTGAATTTGAAAAGCTAAACCCAGGGCAGTGCCAAATTCCGTCAGTGCTTGCTGATGCTCTGGTTGCTTGGCGGAGGCATGCCATGCCAGCTCCACCGAACACTTTATCAATGCACCGGTTTTTAGGGAGTGCATATGTTTGAGTTCTTCCAGACTCAAAATATTTCCTACCGCGCCCAGATCAATTGCCTGACCACCGGCCATTCCGACTGAGCCACAAGCGTCTGCTAGCAATACCGTCATATCGCAGCGAGTATCGGCGTCACAAGGGTTGTGTTTGGCGCTGGCGATAAGCTCGAAAGCCTTCGCCTGCAGCGCGTCGCCGGCCAGAATGGCAGTGGCTTCGTCGTAAGCAATATGGGTCGTGGGCCGGCCGCGACGTAAATCATCGTCATCCATGGCCGGCAGGTCATCATGGATTAGAGAGTAAGCGTGAATAAGCTCTACCGCCGTGGCTGCAGCATCCAGGCGCTCCAACTCAACGCCCAAAGCCTGACCCGCGGCATAACAAAGCAAGGGACGCACCCGCTTCCCCGGTGCCATGGCTGCATAGCGCATGGCATCGTGAAGTCGCTGGGGGACCGCAGTGCCAGCGGGCAACATTCTATCCAGGCAGCTATTGGCGCGGCTGACCAGCGCGGGCATCTTCATTTCATTCTGACTCTTCGTCTGAGGAATCATCCTTGACCGCCTGTTTTGCTAATAATTGATCCACCTTGAGCTGTGCTTCACTCAATGCTGTCTGACAGGTGCGGGTTAACCCAACGCCTCGTTCAAAACACGCCAGCGATTCCTCCAGGCTAAGTTCGCCTTGTTCCATTTTTTCTACGAGTTCTTCGAGTTCTGCCAGAGCAGATTCGAAGTCCGGGATATTAGATTCGGCTGCAGCCATGATCTGACGATCACCCATGTGAATATGAGCGGTAAGCTACCGGACGCCTGACGAAGGGTCAACCGTGGTTTGCCACTGAATATCCAGCCCCTGTTCAATCCATTTTTCCATTTGATCTGATAGCCACCAATCTGCGATGGCGTGGATCGTGTCATCTTTTACCAAAAACGGAACCCGGCCTCGCAACCAGGGTGGTACGGACTGCTCTTGAAACCAGACTTTCAGCAGCTTTCCGGGGCGACCGCCTGCCGCAGGGAGCCGGTCACCGTCCTGTCGAAACCTTATTTTGAGGGCGTCGGCGGCTTGCGCTTTCAAAAGTTCAGCCGGTGCTTCCACGGTCAGTTTTCCGCAGCTTGCTGGTAGCGAGATACTGCCAGCCTGCAGCGGCTGCAACCAATCTGGATCTGGCGTCTCGATAGGGTCGCCGACCCACAATATATCTCGATATCCACGTACTTCCGTGTTACCCCAGGCCACCACGCTATTGGCTTGCACCTTGGCGGCCTGCTGTTGGATTTGAGCTAGCACTTTCTGCTCTGGTAATTCACGTCCCTGGAAACTCAACCAGGTTCTCAGCACAAGCCTTTGCTCCGGTTCTTGCAGCTTTTGGAACGCGCTAACGGAAAGCGTGTTTGGGCTAAGTAACTGGCATCCGGCAAGCAGTTGTTGACCAAACTTGGCCAATAACTCGGCGTCTTCGTGGACTTGCAAAGCGGTCCTTGAGGCGTTCTCTGCAAAGTGGGGCCAACGCTGGACAAGTTCAGGTACGATGTTTTGGCGCACAAATGCGCGGTCATATGTCGGATCCACGTTGCTTGGATCCTCAAGCACCTGAAGGTTTTGCCGCTCACAGTACGCCACCAAGTTTGCTCTGGAAATGGTCAGTAGAGGTCGGCCGATGTGACCTGATCCCAGCGGTCGACTGGGTCGAATGCCTCGCATGCCGTTAACGCCAGATCGACGCTGCAGCCGCAACAGCAGTGTTTCGGTATTGTCTTCGGCGTGATGTGCGGTAAACAGCCAGTCTCCAGCAGCTAGTGTTGCTTCCCAAATGCGGTAGCGTTCGCCGCGCCAAAAGGCCTCCAGGTTGCCGATAGTGTGGCCACGCACTTTCTCAACGGTGATCGGCAACCCCCAGTCTTCTGCGAATTTTACACAATGATCAGCCCACTGGTCAGCGTGCTCGTGGTGTCCATGGTTGATGTGGACAAGGTGAAGCTGCTGGAAAGGTAAGCGATCAAGGCACTGAAGGCACAGGTGGGCAAGGGCAGTAGAGTCATTACCGCCGCTGTAGCCCACATACAGGGTGCCAGGTGTCGAAGTAGTGTCGACAGCCTCTAGCAGGCGATTTACTTCGCTGACAAAGTGGTCTTGCAAACAGGAGTCGGCCACCTGGGGCTAAGACTCCTTGAATTCCCCATAGCTAAGCAGTCTGTCGTAGCGTTTATCCAGAAGCTCATTTTGCTCCATTTTTTGTAGACGCTTGAGGTCTTTCAGCAGCTGCTCTTTGAGCAATGTTGCGGCAAGATCCATGTCTCTATGCGCGCCACCCAGTGGTTCTGCCACGATGGTGTCGATAAGCTTGAGGCGCTTTAAGGTGCGAGACGTAATGCCCATGGCATAGGCTGCATCCTGAGCATACTTGGCATCTTTCCACAGAATAGAGGCACAGCCCTCTGGGGAAATGACCGAGTACGTGCTGTATTCCAGCATGATCACCCGATCACCAACACCTACTGCTAACGCTCCTCCTGATCCGCCTTCACCGATAACCGTACAGATCACGGGGACTTTTAGTTTGGACATTTCAAATAGATTGCGCGCGATGGCTTCCGATTGCCCGCGTTCTTCCGCACCTACGCCTGGGTATGCACCTGGGGTGTCAATAAAAGTGAGAATGGGAAGGCCAAAGCGTTCTGCCATTTTCATCAGTCGCAGCGCTTTGCGATAGCCCTCGGGACGTGGCATACCGAAGTTGCGGCGCACTTTCTCTTTGGTTGTTCTACCCTTCTGATGACCGATAATCATTACCGGATGGCCATCAATACGGGCCATACCGCCGATGATGGCTGGGTCGTCTGCGAATGCACGATCACCGTGGAGCTCGCGGAACTCTGTGGTAATGCGATCAATGTAGTCTTGGGTATATGGTCGATTAGGGTGGCGTGCAATTTGCGAAATCTGCCAGGAAGAAAGACTAGAGAAAATAGATCGGGTCTTAGCCTCTAACTTCTCTTCCATCTTTTGAACCTCTTCTTCGAGGTTCATGGCATTGTCGGAACCTACGTAACGAAGCTCATTGATTTTGGCCTGTAACTCGGCAATTGGCTGCTCGAAATCCAGAAAGTTTTGATCGATTTGGTTACTCATGGGCGAAGTATAGCGAAATGGAAACGAGTTTTGACCATTCATGTGTTACGAAACTTGTTGGCAGATTCATAATTGCGATGGTCTTTGCTTTGTTCGTGAGAGCGATATGTTGCCGTATCCTCGTTCCGGCGGATGGAGCGCCGACCGGACGAATGCCCGGTCGGCTTCGAGAAAACACATCTGGAAGTTAGCGGTTAGGCTTATTGTTGTGTGCAGAGTTAAGCAGTGACCGCTTGCAACCATTATGTGTTTACCGAAAGTATGATGGTTGAGTACGCCGCGCAATGGCATAGGGAAAATCCCTTAGGTGATTGGCGTCGGCATTTGCTGGCTTCACATTTTTTTATACACCACGGTGGTATCCTGCGCGCGCGATTGCGCAATAGTGGTGGTCAATTTATCGATTTGCTTGTGGGGGTTTTCCCTCATTGCCATATACGTGGCACGCATCGATACTAAGAAAGTGCGCAGAGTTACACGGCAGAGGTTTTTATGCGAGTCTTAAAGTGGATTGCTTTGGCGGCGTTTCCATTGGTGTCTTGGACCGAATCCAACGCGACCGCGGCGACTACAGTTACCGTTGATGGAGACACAATTCAGGCGGAAGTCACGACGGTTGTTGCGCAGGCAGATGTAACAATAGCGTTTGATAACGTCATCGGCCTGTCGGCAAATTCTATTGGTATTACTGCGAGTACGATCGATCCAACGGATATCTCGCTGTTGGCCCGACTTCCTGCCGGTATGACGATCCCTCAGGCCTTCCCGATCATGATTACTGTCGAACCGCCTGACACCCATGGCCTGTCATTTACCGACACAGCTATGGTTGAAATCCATACCCACGCTTTGTCTTTGGTGACAAATTCGCCACTGCGCTTGATGAAAGCGCCGTTGGGTGGGCAGTTCGAAGATATTACCGAGTCTTTGGCGTCTGGCAGCGTCCGCTCTCGAGGGAGAACTGGCGGGTTCTCGCAATTCGTAATTGCGGTCGAAACACGTTCTCACAGTACGGTGGGGCAGCTAAAATTCGCCCAGTTGGATTTGGAACTGGACGATTCCGCTATTGCAGCCAGTGTTCAGTCGCAGCTGCAAAGCCATTTGGACGCGGCCAAGCTCTCCTTCGATGCGGGCAATTATGTTGACGCAATTGACGAGTTAGAAGAGTTGATTGACTTGGTCGAAGCAGAGTCAGGCACCAACATCCCAAACGTCTGGCGTGCAAGCCGCGACTTGAATAACGTTGCTGGTCGCATTCACGCGAGAGCCAGTACGCTGATTTTCACGTTGCGCATGGCCAATGCGCTGCTTCTCTAGCAGGCTGATTT
>CAZVYE010000226.1:0-5755 GCA_964630895.1 uncultured Gammaproteobacteria bacterium
CTGCCTCAGGAAAACGCGCTACCACGCCATCCGTTGCAGGCGTTTCAGACTGCAGCTCGGCAAACACCGATTCCGCCGCCAACATGCCGGTCTTCAGAGCTGTATGCGAGCCCTTAATTTTTACCGCATTTAGAAAGCCGGCGTCACAGCCAACCAGCATGCCACCAGGGAATACCAATTCCGGCAATGACTGCAGGCCACCTTTATTCAAAGCACGCGCACCATAACCCACTCGTTTACCGCCCTCCAGCTCCTTGGCAATTACCGGATGGTGCTTGAGCCGTTGAAACTCCTTAAACGGGTCCATGTGCGGATTTTCGTAATTCAGCGCTATTACATAGCCGACGGAAATCTGGTTTTCGTTCAGGTGATAAAGAAAACCACCAGCCTCGGTATGGCTGTCGACGGGCCAGCCAAGGGTGTGAATCACCTTGCCTGCATCGTGCTTATCGGCGTCAACGGTCCAAAGCTCCTTGAATCCGATCCCATAGTGCTGCGGATCACTGTTCTTACGCAGATCAAATTTGTTTATTAGCTGTTTGCCCAAATGACCATGGCAGCCTTCAGCAAAAATAGTGTATTTCGCTCGCAGCTCATAACCGGGCTCAAAACCTGGCTTTTCCTCGCCTTTGGCGTCTCGACCCATATCACCGGTTATAACGCCAGCGACCCGGTCGTTTTCGTAAATGATCTCGTGGGCCGGAAATCCAGGGAAAACATTCACTTCCAGAGCTTCAGCCTGCTCACCCATCCAGCGACACAGGTTGCCCAGGCTAATGATGTAGTTGCCATCGTTGCGCATAGGCTTGGGAATCATGAAATGCGGCAGCTTGGTCGCTTTTTTCTCGTTACGTAGAAAATGGAACTCATCGTGGGTAACCGGGGTATTTACCGGTGCACCGCGTTCTTTCCAATCTGGAAACAGTTCTGTGAGGGCACGCGGCTCAAACACCGCTCCGGAAATAATATGGGCGCCTATTTCTGAGCCCTTTTCCACCAGGCAAACTTGTATGTCTTCGCCTGACTCTGCGGCTAGTTGACGCAAGCGAATTGCAGCCGCCAATCCCGCAGGGCCACCACCGACAATTACAACATCAAACTCCATGGATTCACGTTCCACTACAGACTTTCCTCACGCAATATGCAAAACGGCGCCTATTATAGCCCGTCTAGACCCAACGATTGGTCATTTACCGGTATAATCGCGCGCTTTCAACTTAGACTGACCCGACCAATGTCCCAAATGCTCTGGCAGCCTTCACCAAAACGCATCAACGAATCGAACATGCATCGATTCATTCAGTATGTCCGCGAGACTATTGATCCCGCGCTTACCACCTATTCGTCTTTGTACCAATTTTCTGTAGATCACCCAGAAACATTCTGGTTAGCCATTTGGGAGTTTTGCGAAGTGGTGGGCGACCGCAATGCATCTGCGGTCGTAGATGACGTGCACCAGATGCCTGGGGCCAGATGGTTTCCTGAGGCGAAGATCAACTTTGCCGAGAATTTACTGCGCCCTTCTGGCAGCAAGGACGCCATTTTGTTCGCCGGCGAGAACGGCAAACGTGAAACCCTGTCGTTTGACGATTTGCGTAATCAGGTTGCCAGCGTAGCTGCCGCATTACGTGCTCAAGGCGTTACCGCAGGTGATCGAGTCGCAGGTTATATGCCGAACTGCCCGCAAACCATTGTCGCCATGTTAGCAACGGCCAGCATCGGCGCGATCTGGTCATCCTGCTCACCAGATTTTGGCGTGAACGGCGTGGTGGACCGATTTGGCCAGATTGAGCCTAAGGTATTGTTCAGCGTAGACGGCTATCAGTACGGTGGAAAAACGTTTGGCTTGTTACCCAAAATTGAAGAGATCGCCAAAAAGATTACTTCCATTGAGCGCGTAGTAATCGTTCCATTCGCTGCCGAAGCGGTCCAGGAAGGTGATATCGCCAACCGTGTTGGCTGGCAACAGTTGCTGGCTGATCATCCCAATGCAGAGCTGAAGTTTGAACGGCTGGCCTTCGATCACCCGCTTTACATCATGTACTCGTCAGGGACCACTGGCGTACCTAAGTGCATTGTGCATGGGCATGGCGGCACGTTGCTGCAACATCTAAAAGAGCTGGTGCTACACACCGACGTTAAGCCATCAGACAGAGTTTTCTATTTCACCACCTGTGGCTGGATGATGTGGAACTGGTTGGTCAGCACTTTGGCCACTGGAGCGACGGTAGTACTGTTTGACGGCAATCCATTCCACCCGGATGCGGCCGCCCTGTTCGATCTGGTTGATGAATTCGACATCAGTATTTTTGGCACCAGTGCAAAGTACATTGCCGCAGTTGAAAAGTCTGGCTTGAAACCACGCGATTCTCACCAGTTAACTTCATTGAAGACCATTTTAAGCACCGGCTCTCCACTCCTGCCAGAAAGCTTTGATTTTGTTTACGACCATATCAAAGAGTCGGTGTGTCTCTCTTCCATCTCAGGTGGGACTGATATCATCTCCTGTTTCGCGCTGGGCAACCCGGTGCTGCCGGTATATCGTAGCCAACTGCAGTGTCGTGGTCTGGGCATGGCCGTGCAAATCCTGAATGAAGACAATGAGCCGGTCGTGGGTCAGACTGGCGAGCTTGCCTGCGTGAAGGCGTTTCCTTCCATGCCGGTTGGCTTTTGGAATGACCCCAAAGGCGAGAAGTATCAAAGCGCATACTTTGATCGCAAACCCGGCGTCTGGTGTCACGGCGATTACGCCGAACTTACACCCGAAGGCGGTGTCATTATTCATGGCCGGTCCGACGCCACCCTCAATCCGGGCGGCGTCCGCATAGGTACGGCAGAAATTTATCGACAGGTGGATAAGCAGCCCGAGGTTCTTGAATCCATCGCCGTGGGTCAAGAATGGGATGGCGATGTACGTGTTGTATTGTTCGTAAAGATGGCAGAAGGTCAACGCTTAGACGATGAACTGCGCAATGAAATTAAGCGAACCATTCGCGCAAATACAACGCCTCGACATGTACCTGCGAAAATAATCGAGGTGCAGGATATTCCTCGCACTATTTCCGGCAAGATTACTGAAATTGCAGTACGTGATGTGATTCACGGCAAAGCTGTGAAAAACACCGATGCGCTGGCAAACCCAGAGGCGCTGCAGCATTTCGACAACTTGCCAGAACTACAAACCGATTGAATCAGGGGATGAAGTCTATGAAAAGTTATCGATGGCTCGCCATCGTTGCGGTGTTAGCAGCTATGAGCATGGGTATCTGGTTTCAACCCGGACTTTGGTACTCCGTAATCACCAAGCCGGAATGGGTACCGCCAAACTCACTGTTTGGGCCAGTATGGACCGTACTCTACATCTTTATCGCCATCGCCGGTTGGCGGCTGTGGGACCATGGAAATCTGCGCATTTTGTGGCTTGTTCAGATTGCGCTTAATGCTCTGTGGACGCCATTGTTTTTTGGTTTGCACCGACCAGGGTGGGCATTTGCTTGTATTGCGATGCTAGTAGTAACGACGTTGATATTGATCGTAAAGGCTTGGCCAAAGGACAAATTGTCTGCCAGTTTGCTCATTCCGTATCTTGCCTGGATCAGTTTCGCATCCGCGTTGAATTTTACCATTTGGAACCTGAACGGCGGGCCGTTCCCGCTCAACTAATATGACCAAAGAGCTTTCTCGTCGAGACCACCGAATGGTGGGACTCTGGCTATTTTTTATTTGTTTTTTGATTTTCTGCATGGTCGTTCTGGGCGGTGTGACGCGCCTGACCGGCTCTGGACTGTCTATGGTGGACTGGAAACCCATAATGGGTTGGCTGCCGCCCATGACTGATGCGCAGTGGGCCGAAACATTTGCTGCATACCAGCAGTCCCCTGAGTATCAAAAAATCAACGCTGGCTTTGGCGTAGAGGGCTTCAAGCAAATATTCTGGTTGGAGTATTTGCATAGACTGTTAGGGCGACTGGTTGGTCTGGCATTCTTAATCCCACTGATTTTTTTCTGGGTCACAGGTCGACTGAAAGCCAAATGGACACCAATGCTGGTGGGCTTGTTCGTATTGGGTGGGTTACAGGGTGTTCTCGGCTGGTACATGGTAAAAAGCGGTTTGGTGGACGACCCGCACGTGAGCCAGTATCGATTGGCCGCTCATCTTATGCTCGCTATTGGCCTTTATTGCGCGACTTTCTGGCTGGCATTGGTGATTTATTCTGGTCAGGAGCGCACGCCACCCGCCCAGCGGCGGTGGGGCCCATGGGCCTTGTTTATCTTTACGCTTTTTGTGGCAACTTCCGGGGCCTTTGTGGCCGGCCTGAAAGCGGGCTTCGCATTCAATACGTTTCCAAGTATGGCGGGCCAGTATTGGCCTGACTTTATCTACCTCATGGAGCCAGCGTGGATCAGCGCCCTTGAAGATCCAGCCACGGTTCAATTTAATCATCGGATACTGGCGATGACGCTTTTCGCCGTAACCATCGGGTACTGCATAAAAAGGCTAAAGTCAGCCGAGCCTGGGGTGGAAAAGACTGCGGTATTAGCATTGAAGGGTGCTATTACCCTGCAACTGCTGCTTGGGATCGGAACTTTGTTAATGCGGGTACCGGTGTTTCTTGGTAGCGCCCACCAGGCCGGCATTGTAGTTCTAGTAACCGCGATGCTGTTCTTATGCTTTGCGCCGCGCCTGGCGCACGCGCAGGTAACGAAGCACCCAGAATGACCATAACACCCCGTTAAAGGCAAGGTATCCCGCCAGAACAGCAAGAATATAGGGCCACATAGGCCCGCCTTCATAAAGCTGATGTTGCCCCCACCAGGCAGCAATAGCCCAAGCTACGAAGGACAAAGCTACGGCAGTCCAATCGTAAAACCGCCATTGTTTGGAATTACTGCCGTGTCGCACAGCAAAGTATGCCCAACTTATGAGCAGATGCACGGGAAGCAAAACCAACTGTAGCGCAACTGCCATGATGCGCTAGCGCTTTGCCAGTGGCCGAATGCCCACGCGACGCCGAATTTTATCCATAAATGGTGCTGCGTAGCGACGTGCTTTAGCCGCGCCTTCTTGCAACGCATCCTCCACTTTCGCAGGGTTATTCATCAACTCATCATAGGCATCTCGAGCGGGTGCAATCTCGGCATCGATATGCTCAAAGACCCGCTGCTTCGCTTCTCCCCAGGCCAATCCATCTGCGAGATCCTGTGCCATCTGGGCGCGCTCAGCCTCGGTGGCAAACGCCGCATAAATTGGGAATAGCGCTGATTCTTCGGTGCCCTTGGGCTCACCAGGTTCCTTCGAATTGGTCACGATGCGCATGATGTGTTTGCGCAGTTGTTTCGAGGTAGACCAAAGCGGGATGGTGTTGCCATAGCTCTTACTCATTTTGCGACCGTCACTGCCGGGCAATACCGCGGTATTGTCATCGACAACTGCCTCAGGCAAGGCAAATGTCTCGCCATATATATGATTAAAACGCTGCGCCATGTCCCGCGCCATTTCCAAATGCTGTATCTGATCTTTGCCCACTGGCACCTTGTGCGCATTGAACATGAGAATGTCCGCACTCATGAGAACCGGATAATTGAACAGGCCCATGGTAATACCGAAGTCTGGATCCTCTCCCGCCGCTTCGTTTTCCTGTACCGCTGCCTTGTACGCATGGGCGCGGTTCATCAGACCTTTGGCACAAACACACTGCAACATCCAGGTCAGCTCGGGAATTTCGGGTATATCCGACTGCCGGTAAAACGTAAC
>CAZVYE010000227.1:0-5694 GCA_964630895.1 uncultured Gammaproteobacteria bacterium
GATATCCAACAGCTTGGGTTCTATCGCCGCGCTGTGCTTGGTTGGTTCTAAAATACCAAAGCGGTTTTGGATCAACTCTGTTTGCAGCGTCCAGTTATGAAACTTCATCTGGAAATTGTCTATACGCGGCAGGAATAATCGTTTGTCTGGAAAAGCGTGAGGTTCTATTGTCTGATGCACGGGCACTTCGGCTCGAAAACCATGGTAAAGAGCAATAGTTTTTGCAGCCTGAAATTCCGTTAGATTATGCAGATGGCCGCTGATGGCCTGGGCTGTTCCCTCAAGAACCGGAGTGGGTATTTCGGAACGTCGAGCAATTCCAGCGTCTCGCAGCGTAGCTTTGGTTGGCATGGCGTCGGGCGTGGTCATAAAAACTGCTTTAACTGCCAGTTACAAACTGACCCGTCTGCAGAAGACGCATCAAAACTAGAATCATGAGATCGGAAACTGCCTTGCCAAAGCGGTGAAATGGTACACCCTCCGCTAGTGCCGGTGTGAAGTGACGCGACCTTGAACCAATGGTTCAGGTGGTGAAGGCTAACAGCTCTAAGGCTTTCCGCCGCTGGCGGACATGCACACTGAGCAGCTAACTAATTCTCCGAGGTCGTATAAAAGAGCTCAAGGCATTAGCTATACTTCACTGCCTTGCACTGCAGAGGATGACCTGAACTACATTTTAATCCTCTCGCACTGGGGATTCCACTTTTCAGACCACCGTTAATCGGTCGACCAAAGTGGGTTGAAAAGGTTGTTTTGATGTACTTTCCAGGTAGCCAGTACAAGTGGCTGATTTTAGATTGGAACTATCAGCAAGCTACGTGGTGGCGGCCTCAACCTGTTCGCGTAGTTTTTTTAATCGTCCAGCCACATCAGATGTGAAAGAGCTTTGATTTTGCTGCAGCGTGAGTAGTTCACTGGCCAAATTGAGCGCGGTAAGCACTGCGATTTTCTCGATTCCTACTATGTTGCCGCTGTCACGAATGGTGCGCATCTGTTGGTTGAGAAGGTCTGCTGCGTCTAGGAGCTGTCTTCGCTCGCCGGGTTCGCACGCGATCTTATATTCGCGTTCCAGAATCTTTACGCTGACGCCTTCCTTGCTGCTCATGTGCCTTGCTCCAGCGACTTCAGTCGGCCAATCATGGCTTCGACCCGAGACCGTGCTTGCTCATTCTTGGCAACCAGATTCGCTTTCTCAGCCACCAGGGATTCCTGCGTCAATTTGAGCGAATCATTCTCTTTGCGTAGCCGGTCCATGGTTTCCAACAATTGCGCAATATGATTTTCGAGCGCAGCCAAATCAGCCTGCGGATCGGTATCCGAAGTATCTGATGGCAGCTCCAATTCTGGATGGGAAGAATCGTTCACTATATCTGACCTATGTTGTCTATGCATATGCAAGGCAGTCGTCAGAGCGACCCCTGCATTATGCGTTGTGCTTAAAGTTTGGTCAATGATAGTTGTTGTACTTGCCGGATTTATAAAAGATTTTTGAGACGATCGTTTGATTTGGGCGACGCGCGTAGAGCGATTAGCGCAAGCAATGGTGCTCATTTCGAGATAAACCTTGCGCTGATTCATGCTTAGCAGCACCTGCGCTGATACAATGGCGTGCCTTTGTTAATGCGCGAGCGATATGTCCCAAAAACCCGATTATTCTGTTCTTGGCAATTGCCTTGCCGCCGACCGATTAGCGCTTGAACCATCTGATTTGCATGGCATTCTTATGGCTAGACTATGTGCTGGCCAGGTCCCAACGATACAGCACTGGCTATTTCTGGCTGGTGCCGAAGATTTTGATGCCACTGCGCTGTCAGAGCAGACATCCCAGTCCTTGCAAGATCTGCTGCAATGGAGCGTAGACGGTTTGCAGGACGAAGAAATGCGCTTTCGTCTGTTTGTGCCGGATGACGACGAACCAATTGATGAGCGGGTACGCGCGTTTTCTGGTTGGTGCAGCGGATTTCTGGCTGGACTGGGAGAGGTGCCAGCCGAAGTGCTAAACAATTTACCCGAAGATGCAGCAGAGTTCCTAAAGGACCTGGCGGAGTTTGCCCGTGCAGACAATGATCAGGGGCCGGACAGCGAAGAAGATGAACGGGCGTTATTTGAACTGGGTGAGTATGTCCGACTCGGCACCATATTACTTTACGAAGTGCTGCGCGGACCGGAGGCTAGCGAGTCAGTCCATTGAACATGCAAGGCATCATCAAGTCAGCGGAGTTTGCGAAGCGTCGCCAGCAGCTTATGCGCATCGTTGGCGACAACACCGTAGTAGTTGTAAACGCCGCTAAACCCAGGATACGTAATCGCGATACGGAATATGCGTTCCGCCAGGATAGCGATTTTCATTACCTATGTGGCTTTCCCGAGCCGGATGCCGTCTTGGTCCTGATCCCTGGTCGTGAGGAGGGCGAGTCACTGCTGTTTTGCCGGGAGCGGGATGAAAAAAGAGAATTGTGGGATGGCCCCATGCTTGGACTGGAGGGCGCAAAAGAGTCGTATGGACTGGACGACGCTTTTCCCATCGATGATATAGACGATATCTTGCCCAACTTGCTGGAGGGCAAAGAGAAGCTCTTCTATACACTGGGATTGGATAAGCAAGCGGACGACCAGGTGATTGGCTGGGTTAATCGCATCCGATCAGAAGTACGTCGCGGTGCTCGGCCACCGGAGGAAATTGCAGCGCTTGCCCATCACCTGCATGACTTGCGCTTGTTCAAAAGCCGTACCGAGGTGTCTGTAATGCAGCGGGCCGCAAAGATATCGGCTGCGGCCCACAAAAGAGCCATGCGCGCATGCGAACCAGGTAAATACGAATACGAAATCGCAGCGGATCTGCTGCATGAGTTTCATTGTCAGCAGGCAGATATAGCCTACCTGCCCATAGTGGCTGGTGGCACTAACGCCTGCACGCTACATTACGTGAGTAATCAGCACCAACTGCAGGATGGAGATTTGTTGCTGATTGATGCGGGCGCTGAGTTTGAGTTATACGCCTCCGACATTAGCCGGACATTTCCTGTCAATGGCCACTTTAGCCGAGACCAACAGGCCGTTTACGAAGTGGTCCTGGCCGCTCAGCTTGCGGCAATTGATGCGTGCGTAGTGGATAACAGTTGGGATGATACCCATGCAGCGGCGGTAGCCATTTTGTGTCAGGGAATGTGCGATCTGGGCATTATGACTGGCGACCCGAAAGAGCTGCACGAATCAGGCGATTACCGAAAGTTCTACATGCATAAAACCGGGCATTGGCTGGGGCTGGATGTGCACGATGTAGGCGACTATCAAGTACACGGTCAGTCCAGGCTGTTAGAGCCAGGTATGGCGTTAACAATTGAGCCAGGTATCTATATTCCGCCCGACGCAGCGGACGTTCCAGAGCGATATCGCGGTATTGGCATTCGCATCGAAGACGACGTTGTTATCACCAATGGGGCGCCGAAAGAATTGTCTGGTGACGTGCCGAAAACCGTCGCCGAAATTGAACAGTGGATGCAATCTTAAGAACAACAGCGGCGGCCAGTTTCTGAACGAATAAAAGGATTAACTGCGGGATGTCCAATACGGATACCAAAAAGTATGACATCGTGATTGTCGGTGGCGGGCTGGTCGGTGCGAGCATGGCGGCGGCGCTTAGTGGCCGAGGCTTAAGAATTGCTGTGGTAGAGGCGGTGCCGATGCGTGCGGTTTCGCAGCCTAGTTTTGACGACCGTACCCTGGCCATCAATCTCGCGTCTCGAAGAATTTTGGAGCAAATTCAGCTTTGGCCGGGATCGCGGGAAGGGGTCACGCCAATCAAAAAGATTCACGTCTCCCAGAAAGGGCGCACGGGTATTACGCGCATGCAGGCATCCGAGCATGGACTGGATGCGCTAGGTCACGTTGTTGAGGCGCGGCTCTTGGGCGAGCGAGTAAAAGCTCTCTTACCATCATTGAAAGATGTTTCTTGGATCAGTCCGGCTAAACTTCAAGCGTTTCGAAACACTGACACAACGGTGGCATTAGATATTGAGACTGAAGCGGGTGACGTCACGATTGAGGCCCAAATGATGGTCGGTGCTGATGGCACGGCTTCGCCCATACGGGAACGCCTTTGCCTGCCTACCCGCGAGATTGACTATGGGCAGGTGGCCGTTATCGCGAACGTGGTTCCTGAGCGTTCTCACCATAACGTGGCCTATGAACGACTTACCAGCACCGGTCCCGTTGCCATGTTGCCACACGTGGGCCAACGCTGCGGTAGCGTCTGGTGCATGCAGGCTGACGATCTTGACGAAGTGATGGGGTTGAGCGACGAACAGTTCCTGGCCAGACTGCAGCAGCGATTTGGTTACCGGTTGGGCAAATTGCGGTCGGTTGGTCGGCGTGCCAGCTACCCGCTAAAAATGGTGCACGCTCCGGAAAGCATAGGCGAACGGACAGTGATTATTGGTAATGCCGCGCACACGGTCCATCCGGTCGCCGCGCAAGGCTTTAATCTGGGTCTGAGGGATGTGGCCATGCTTGCGGAAAAAGTTCTGATGGCTAAAGCAGATGGGCAGGATTTTGGTAGTCGGGAAGTGCTGACGGATTATCAGTCCAGCCGCCAGAAAGACCAACAGGAAACCGTCAACTTTACTGATGCTCTGGTGCGTGGTTTCGCGCCTTCGGGTTTTGGCCTCGGGCATGTTCGAGGACTGGCAATGCTAGGTCTGGATCTAAGCAAGCGCGGCCGCAACGAGTTGGTGCGGCGCAGACTCGGTTTGACGGAACCTGCGTCACGGCTGGCACGAGGACTATCTCTATGAGTCTGGATGCACAGATTGTAGTGGCCGGTGGAGGACTAACTGGCGGCAGCGCGGCTTTAGGTCTTGCACGTGCTGGGTTTCAGGTCATTTTAGTGGACGCTGGCTCAGCGCCAGCGCTTTTGCATGACGAACCTTACCGACTTAGAGTTTCTACATTAAGCCCTGCGTCGATGTCGACGCTTACAAACTTGGGTGTCTGGTCTTCTGAGCTAGAACACCGGGCTCAGCGATTTAATCGCATGGTGGTGTGGGAGAACGACAGTGCTAACGCGCTTACTTTTTCGGCTAGTGACGCCAACCTGCCTGACCTGGGTGCGGTCGTAGAGAACGAACAGGCGGTTGCCGCACTTTGGGCGTCACTCTCGGCGCACCCAAATGTACAGATTTACGGCGAAAACCGCGTAACCAATTTCCGCGCTAATGATCGAGGCGTACGTCTGGATTTGGCTGATGGTTCCCGTCTGCGCTGTGAGCTTCTGGTGGCCGCGGACGGAGCTAACTCTGCAATTCGTTCCCAAGCGGGAATCGAAGTGGATTTCCATGACTACCTGGAAAGTGGTTTGGTAGCCACCGTTGCGCTGGCCGACGGGCACCGGGACACTGCCTGGCAGCGTTTCCTGCCAACCGGGCCATTAGCGTTTCTACCCTTAACTGGGGACCAGAGCTCGATTGTCTGGACTATGCCGCAATCAGAAGCAGCTCATTGGAAAAACGCCGAAGCCTCTGAGTTTGAGGCACATATTAATTCTAAAGCTGCGAAAACGGTGGGCAAAATACGTCTGATGGGAGAGCGAGCGACGTTCCCCTTGAGACGACTTCACGCCCAGCGCTATATTGGGGAGCGTCTGGTGTTGATCGGTGACGCCGCCCATGTGGTGCACCCTTTGGCGGGCAAAGGCGC
>CAZVYE010000228.1:0-5688 GCA_964630895.1 uncultured Gammaproteobacteria bacterium
TACCAGGTTTATTCCGGCGACATCGCTCCCCGCAATAAACTATCTCGTCGAAGTTATCCTTCCACTTGCGCCGCGGTTCTATGCGACGCCCACAGGTCTTGCACGTCTTTTCTTGCATCCGCTTACACCCTAACGTTACAAAACCAAGTAGCAATTTGCTGGTAATACACACCAATCTAGATTGCTTCGCGTCTTCCTAACGTAATTATCAAAGACAGCAAATCATGCCTGGCTTCATTGCAGAAGCTGCGGGTTGCCCATGTGGTGCGAGGCAAATGGCTATAAGGACTCAGTAGCTAGTCTATACTTGGCCCAGGTCATTTCCGCAGGCAAGGTATTGAGCGAATTCCAACCACAATGTGAAAACTACCAGGCACGAGTTAAAACCAGCTTTGCCGAGCAAGCATTGATGCAAACGCTGGATATCAGCATTGTTTCAATTGAACCTGGCAAGGTGGTGTTACAGATGCCATATCAGCCGCCGTTGACCCAGCAGAACGGATTTCTCCATGCAGGAATTATCACCACTATATTAGACACCGCATGTGGTTATGCGGCGTATTCACTCATGCCGGAAGATGCTTCAGTATTGTCAGTAGAGTTCAAAACTAACTTGTTAAGACCTGCCCAAGGCGAGCTTTTTATAGCGACAGGGAAGGTGATCAAACCAGGCCGGAGCATTACCGTCACCGAAGGTCAGCTTCATGCGATAAATGATGGCCGTAGCAAGTTAGTCGCCACCTTAAATGGGACCATGATGGCGGCTCGGGATAGACCAGATTTACAGTAGTGATAATTCCTGATTGATCGCGAGCGATCTGCCAAAGACGCAAAACCGCTGTCAGGTATCAGATTCTCTAAAACCTATTAGCGCCTTGGTTTCAATTGCCTTCTCTGCTAGCAAGTTGCGCCCTGGCAAATCGGAAAGTTCAATGAGAAATAAAGTTTGATCAACCACCCCGCCAACGCTTCTCAACAACTGTGCTCCCGCCATTGCAGTGCCGCCGGTAGCGAGTAAATCATCGACTAACAGCACCCGCTGACCTGCTTGAACCGCATCGGCCTGCACTTCCAGTCTTGCCGAGCCGTACTCCAAATCGTAGTCCTGCCCAATGAGCGTACCAGGTAATTTTCCGGGCTTCCTCAGGATGATCTGTCCAACACGCGCCTTGTAAGCCAGCGCGGACGCGAAAATAAACCCCCTCGACTCAATCCCCGCGACCAGATCAACCCGGTCCCAATCGATCAGTGCGGCCAGTTGATTGGTTGCCGCAGAAAACGCCGGGCCATCCGCCAATAAGGGTGCAATGTCGCGAAAGTTAATCCCCGGTTTTGGGTAGTCCGGAACGGTGCGAATAAATGATCGGATACTGAGCTTGGTTTGGTCGTCCATGGCAGGATTGTACGTCAAATCACGCGTTAAACCGCAAACAACCTCGCAGATTGACTTAATTCACCAGAGCTCTCAATTGAACGTACTACCAATCCTTGTCCTATACCGAGTCCGCCGTCACAGCGCTTCTGAATACCGTATTGAGGCGCTGCCGCATTGACTTCCCATCATGCATGTCTGGTCTGCCCTGGCCCTTGAAGTCATTTCCATGCCGCTCTAGCTCAGATTCAATAAAGCGATTAATCTCCGGTATGGGCTCCCCGAATCCCAGCTCATTCGTGCGCTTCTTTTGCTCTAGCAAACTCGCAATCATCGGTTTGATCTCGTTGGGTGCTACGGCATCAACCAACTTTTGAAACTCTATGGGCGGAATACCCCGGCACTCTTGGATATAGCGAATTGCTAACAACGGACGTAGCACGTAAAAGTATTTTTTCAGCCGGGCTTTACCCTTGAACAAGTACTCGCGAGCGTTGCCACGGGCCATATGACTGTAGTGATAGCAAAGGGCAATGGGATTGAAGACATCGGGCGCGACTTCCCTTAGCTGTTGCGCCGTCTGCCCCGCTTCAATGTACCGCAAGGGACTGTTAAGCCATTCCAGCAGCGCGCCGTTAGTGCGCGTCATGAGATACAGTGCCTTGCGCAAATCCCAACCGCCACAGTCAATTTCGTCCACGATGGGATACTCAATCACATCACGGCGCTTTTCTACGTCGAACGATAGATACCAGTCTCGCGGGTGTACATACAGAAAACGAACGTCATAGTCGGAATCGGGAGATGCAAAGCCCCAGGCACGACTACCGGATTCGCAGGCGTAAATGATTCGTACATCGTGCTCTACTTCCGCTGCTCTTAGTCTTCGAAGAATCTCAGCACGAAATTCTTCGTTAATGCCCGCTTGGGCGAAGATATTGTGTTCCATCATGGACAAATGCGTCACTTTGCCTGTCTCTTGCAAGTTATTTTACTTTCTCTGAATTCCGCTGGCTTTTGACTCACAGTTATATACCTCCCTGTCTTGAATTGACCGGATTTCATCAAACCCTTCCAACGCAAAAGCGCAACATAGGTTTTCTTGGTGCCAACATGTTTGAAGCTCGCGCAAATGCTCCGGGAGCGGCATCACTTGGGTGTCTGGAAATTCGCCAGCGAAGGCGATTTGCTGATCCGGCGCATCAACGTGACGGATTACGAGGGTCTCTACATATGGTTCAGGAGACAAGATTTGAGATATATGGACGCGTCCATCTTTACCGCGCGATTCTATGCTCACGATGCCTTGTGCAGTTTGGTAATAGCTGGCGTTGGCTAAACCAAAACCTCTGACAGAATTAGCCAGCAAGCCTTTCTGCTGCGCTCTGCTGTCCCATAAACAGGCCAAACCAGACTGAGAGAATCCAAAGGCCCACTCGGAAAGTTTGCCAGATGGAATTTCTTCCGTAACCCAGCTTGGAATCAGTTTTTCACCGAAAAAGCCTTCCCACTCCAGGTAATTGATGGTGGTCGACACTGAGATTACGGCCCTAGAGTCTTCGTTTGGTCTCAAGAACAAAGTACTGGGTCCCTTCGGGCCACCACTAACAACTAGCCTGCCGTAAGAACCGGTCGGTATGGCTATTTTTGTACCGTGATATTCCAGTTCGTAAATCGGCTTATCAAAGTGGGAGCCAACGGGTATCGTTGATTCATGTAGTTCCGGCACATGCGTAAATTCTTTACAAAAAAAGTTGCCCTTGTCCCCGCATCCAGTGAGAACCAAAGCCATAAAAAAAGTGCGGATTAACAGCTGAAAACCTTTCACTGATCGTCCCTGGTACTGAAGAAAAGTCGCGCCATTAGAATGTTCGCGATATACGTCACTCTAACAAGTCGTATAGAAGATACAATCTCGTTAAATTACGTTCGAACTTTTTCATGCGAAATCTTTTATGTGTGTGGCTTTTAATCGCTTTCGGCTGCTCGGGAGGCTCCGCTTTTGGACAACGAATCGAGTCGCTCGATTGGGCAGCAGATAGCCAAAGCCTATTCGTATCACTAGAAGCAAATATCCAGCGCATCCCAATAGATGGCTCTGGAACCGAGGTCGTCGTAAAGACCAACGGACGAGATGTGTTTGCCTCTGAGAATGAACATGCTGAGCTGTTGTTTGCTTCGGACCATACTGATATCTCGCAGATATTTCTGCGCGAATTTGACGGTGAGATAGTCCAGTTGACTGATAGCGGGAACAAGAGCTCATGGCCTGACTGGTCTCCCGACGCCAGCCAGATCACCTTCATGCGGAAAATCGCTGGGTACTACCAAGTTTGGATCATGGATCGTGATGGCGCGAATCAGCAGCCGTTAGTGGTCGGCGACCACAACAATTACAACCCGCGCTTTTCGCCAGATGGCAAGCACATACTGTTCGAATCGGACCGGCACGGAGGGGATCAGGATGAAATCTACAGCGTACGGATTAGCAATAAAGCGCAGTCTCGCTTGACTGAAACGGCAGGGAACGACATTTATCCAGCTTGGTCGCATGATGGGAAGCGCATTGCGTGGTGCACCATAGAGCAAGGACGGGCATTCATCTATTTTGCAAACGCTGACGGGTCGGATGCGAGACGTATGTTGGAGGATGCATGCAAACCCGTATGGTCACGTGACGGCAAACACCTCGCCTTCGTCGCGATCAAAAGAGACACCCCAGAGCAACTGATGATCGCGAATGCAGATAGCTCCGAACCAAAAGCAGTTGCTATAAGATTGCCCGAATAAATTTAGGCGCTATCCAAGATTAGCTTCACCCTGAACTTAATCGCTAGGCCCCAGGAAGCTGCGCCACATAATCGATCATACGTTGTTGCATCGCCTCATCCGGTAGCTCTCCGTAGGCGGCGTACATGTTATCCATCATATGCTTGGGCTTACTGGTAGCCGGGGTAACACAGGTAACGGCTGGATGAGCAGCGGCAAATTTTAAGAAAAACTGAGCCCAGGTTTTAGCGCCGATTTCTCCGGCCCATGCCGGTAATGCCTGACCTTCTACTCGCTTCCATAGTCGTGTTCGACCAAACGGCACGTACACCAGCACTCCAATGCCCAGTTCTTGCGCAAGTGGCAATACCGACTCAGAGGCCTGGGTATTATCAACAGCGTAATCCACACCAATAAAATCGATGGGCTCCTTCCGCATGACGTCCATCAGTTCCGGATAACCTTGGGACCAGGTATACGTGGTGCCGATGTAGCGTATTTTGCCCGCTTCTTTACACTCCTTGAGCAAAGCCATCTGATTTGGAATGTCTTTGAGATTGTGAACCTGGACCAAGTCCAGCGGCCGCTTGTCGATGCGACTAAATGACTGCTGCAGTTGCTTCCAGGATTCTTCTGGATCAGCGCTTTCCTATCCCCTTGGCACCGCATTGAGCTTGGTGGCCCAGAAGACCTGGTTTGCAACACCCAACTCGTCGACGATTTCGCCAGCGACTTCCTCAGAGTTGCCATAGCTGGGCGCCGTATCAATTACTCTGCCGCCGTGCTGTACCAAGGTCGCTATTACTTCTTTAAGCTGGCTGTAATCGTCCTGACTTGCTACGGAACGAAACGTTGCCGAACTCCCAAGGCCGATTATTGGTAATGATTCAGAAGTGCCTGGGATATTTCGACGGATTAGGTCACCCTGCATTGTCGCCCCAGCCCAGGAAGGCAGCCCTGCAGCAACAGCCCCTACGGCAGTGAGTTTTATCCAGTCTCTTCGGTTCCAGGTTTGCATAGCGACTACTCTTTCGTGATGTAGCGGCAATTTTAGCCGATCACTGTAGAGAACAGGTGTTTACGGTACGGCAAATTAATCAGTCCATTTTCTGAAACTCAAGACCATCGATATTCTCCAAACATCGAAGCTCAGCAGAGTTCCAACACCTCTCCAGAGCCACCATATTTGCCGGCAATGGCTCCGCGTTGAAGTCTGTATCAATCAAAGCAGGCAGTCCGACAAAACTGGGCGGAAGCCGCATCATGAGCGAAACTTCGTCAAGTTCCCTATTCTGATATCCGATTTCTACCCAAGACTTGCCGTTCTTGCGCCAGGTGGCGTTCACTATGCCCCACGGGAAACGAAAGGTTTGCGCGCCAATTGCAAGCACGTTTCTATTCATCTGACGCATAGACTCGAGCACAACACTCGGAAGATCGGAACAGGATAAGTCGGGGTTCGTAGACTGAAACAAGTAGTCGTAGAACTCAATGGGACTGCTATCCGGTGCAAGTGCGCCAGCAGCTACCGTTGGTGCTAACTTTCG
>CAZVYE010000229.1:0-4406 GCA_964630895.1 uncultured Gammaproteobacteria bacterium
ATAGGCTTCCACCAGCGTACAGTTTGTGGTGGACTTCCATTTGTCTGCTACCGCGCGTTGAACTGCCATTCCTCCGCCTAAGGTAAGTTTCAAGCGTGAGAAGTCCAAATCCGAGAATCCGGGTGTGTTCAGTAATCCATTGAATAGCGTGTTGACCCCGGTGATGGCAGTAAAGCCTGAACTTTGCAGCTCTTTCACAAATCCCGGCATATCTCTTGGATTGGTGATCAGATAATTAAGTCCACCAAATTTCATAAATACCAGGCAGTTAGCGGTGAGTGCGAAGATATGATAGAGCGGTAGCGCGGTAATTATGACCTCGCGCCCAAGGTTGATGTCCGTACCTAACCACGCGGATGCCTGCTGCATGTTGGCAACAAGATTTCCGTGGGTGAGCATTGCTCCCTTTGCGACGCCCGTTGTGCCACCTGTGTACTGCAAAAACGCGAGATCTTCATGCGTGATCTCCACCGCCGGTGCTTGATAATTTGCTCCTTGGTTTAATGCATCCACAAACTGCATCGCATTTGGCAAGTTGTACGGCTCAACCATTTTCTTGACTTTGCGTACCACAAAATTGGTGATCAAGCGTTTCGGAAATCCGAGCATGTCGCCAATTCCGGTGAGCATAACGTGCTCAACTTCGGTATCCGGCAGAACCTTTTCCAGCGTGTGTGCAAAATTCTCTAAAACCACTACTGCCTTTGCACCAGAATCCACGAGCTGATGTTTAAGTTCCCTCGCGGTATAAAGTGGGTTGGTGTTGACTACCGTAAGGCCGGCTCTTAGGGCACCGAATATGGCAACAGGATACTGCAAAATATTTGGCAGCATGATTGCCACACGATCGCCTTTATTTAGCCCCAGCTTTTGGGTAAGAAATGCGGCAAAATTTTCGCTGAGACGATCCACTTCGTCATAGCTGAGCTCTTTGCCCATGTTGCTAAAAGCAGGGCGTTCTCGATATTGATCAACGCTCTGCATCAACACGTCAACTACCGACGCATATTCGTCTGGATTTATTTCGAATGGTACGCCTGAGGGATACTCAGAATGCCATGGGGATTGAGCAGACGGATTGCTGTTGTCGGACATGCGCGTTTATCTCCTCCAAAGTAAGGCGCGAAATTACCTGCAACCATTGACTATATTCTCGCTTTCGTCAATAGCTTTGCTCATAATGCTAGGCAATCAGAGTAAACTGGTTTGGCAAAAGCGTAAATATTGCAGGCTTAACTGGTTTTTTCTTTCGGCGGCCTAAACTGAGACCGCTAATTGTTCTGCATACTTACTGCATGAATATCAAAAAACTCGCAAAAAATTAGGATCGAAGGCATGTTTAAGAAAGACGATACTTCAAAGTCCTCGGGTACATTTCCGTTGGATGATTCGCCCAAAGAAAAGAATCAATTCGCTTCAGGGCCGCCAGCAGTCATTGGATCATCATTGGTCGTTGATGGCAGCATAAAAGGTCAAGAAGATCTGCTGATAGAAGGGCGAGTCGAGGGTGACATCAATTTACCGAATAATGTTGTTACGGTAGGGACAGGAGGAGAAGTAAAAGCCAAGATTCAGGCCGCGGTTATTGTGGTTGAAGGTAAAGTTGACGGCGATTTGGTTGGAGAAGAGCAAATCGAGATTCGTCGATCAGGCAACGTGTTGGGAAACATCATAGCGCCGCGAGTAGGGTTGGAAGATGGCGCGCAGTTCAAAGGCAACATTGATATGTCGCCCAAGAGTAAGGCCCCCCAACAACAATCTTCTAGTAAATCGACCGTAAACGTCGACAACAATGGAAAATCGGCGGATGCTGACAAAGCTATTAACCAGAAGTTTTCCGGGTAAATCCAACGAACCAAGCACAGCACGCCTCCAGGACGAGGCGCTGCTGCCAGAACTGGCTAATTATGAGTCAAAGGCTCTGAAGCTTTGGTTTGAAAATGTGAGTGAATCTGAACAGGCCGACATCCTTGATTTAGGACCCGCCTCAAATCATGTGCTGACACTGTGTCAGTCGCTTGGCCGCTTGACCGTTTGCAATATGAACGCAGATTCACTAGAACTCGCGCCGAATAAACTGGCAGCAGATCTGTGCCAATCAATCGGAGAAAACAGATATGCCGGAGCTTTGATTTGGGATTATGTTAACTTTTTAGACCCAGATCAGTTAAAGGAAGTCGGGAAAGTCTTGGCAAAAAACATGCTGCCAGCTGGGAGCGTCATGGTGGGGCTCTTTACCAGAGATCCGGTACCCGAGGCACCCGGCACTTACCAGTTTTTGCCGGACTGGCGCATTGCTTATCAGCCGCAAAAATTCAGCACCGAGAAGTCACACCGATATACGCCGGGCGAACTTGCCAAACTGTGGCCAGAATTTGAATCAGATCGTGCATATCTGCTGCAGCATGGTGTCCATGAAGTTGTACTACGCAAGCGCTAGCAGCCAAAAGAGATAAAGGGGGAAGAATGGGTGAACAAAACGTTCAATTAGGCAACGGTGAATCGGATCGTAGACGCTTTATGAAGGCGTTGCTTAATGACGTAATGGCCCTTGAGAAGCTGCTCGAAACCGAAAGGTTTGAGCGTGATATACGACGCATTGGTGCCGAGCAGGAAATGTTTATTGTTGATGAAGCTCGCCGACCGGTTGCGGCCGCAGAAGCAATAATGTCCCAAATCGACGATCCGCGTTTTACCTATGAATTGGCCAAATATAATCTGGAAGCCAATTTATCTCCGCAAGTATTGGGCACAGACTGTTTGCGTCGACTCGAAAGCGAGTGTAACGAGGTCATGCAAAAGGCAAGGGCAGCCGCTGCGTCTCAGGGTCATGACGTGGTCATGACGGGCATATTGCCCACGCTGCGACGCAAGGATCTGACGTTAGAGCAAATGATTCCAAAGCCTCGGTATCGGCAACTCAATGATGCCATTATTCAACTCCGAGGCTCAGACTTTAAGCTGGCGATTAAAGGAACTGATCATCTCGATCTAGTGCACGACAATCTGATGCTGGAAGCCTGCAACGCCAGTTTTCAAGTGCACTTCCAGGTGGCGCCGGAGGAATTTGCCAATCTTTATAATATTGCCCAGGCGGTCACGGCGCCGGTTCTGGCTGCTGCGGTCAATTCGCCACTTCTTTTAGGTAAACGACTGTGGCACGAAACTAGAATTGCCGTGTTTGAGCATTCTACCGATGCTCGGTCAGAGGCGCACCGAACTCGCGGGTTGCGCCCACGCGTACATTTCGGCGACAGCTGGATCGAAAATTCCGTGTTGGAGATTTTCAAGGAGGACATTGCCCGGTTCCGCATTATCCTTACCGGCGATTTTGAATCAGACCCGCAGGCAATAGTCGCCGCAGGCGGTGTGCCAGATTTGTCTGCGCTGAAGCTACACAATGGAACGGTTTATCGATGGAATCGCGCTTGTTATGGTATTACCGACGGTAAGCCGCATTTGCGCATTGAACATCGAGTGTTGCCATCCGGACCATCAGTTCTTGACGAAGTAGCGAATGCGGCATTCTTCTTTGGATTGATGGCTGAATTTGCAGACACTTTGGGAGATGTGCGTGAGCGACTACGATTTGACGACGCTCGCAGCAACTTCTTCGCTGCGGCCAGGTATGGTTTGCAGGCCCAACTGACCTGGCTCGACGATTTACATATGCCTGCACAGCAGTTGATCTTAGAACATCTGTTGCCGCAAGCTCGAAGTGGTTTGGCTCGGGTCAATATCCATAAACGTGATATTGATCGTTATATGAATGTCATAGCAAAGCGCGTCGAATCGAATCGTGGCGGCGCCTCTTGGGCAATACGATCACTAGAATCAATGGATTCCAGCAAGACAATGGACGAACGTTTGCGAAATCTCACCGCTGCAATGGTGAGTCAGCAGCAGAAAGACACGCCAATTCACCGATGGTCATTAGCAGATTTTTGCGAGACGCAAGACTGGCGCGAAAGCTATCGGACAGTTTCGCAGTTTATGAGCACGGATCTATTCACGGTGCGGCCGGACGATCTCGTTGATTTTGCAGCCAGCCTGATGGATTGGAAACACATACGTCATGTACCTGTGGAAGATGACGCTGGCAAATTTGTGGGATTGGTATCACACCGTCAATTGCTTCGCATCGTCGCCGAGGGCAAGCAGGTAGACAAAGAGCCCGTTGCCGTGCGTGACATCATGAATCCTGAACCGTTAGTTATCAGCTCGGAGTGTCCCACCGTGGACGCCATCAGAATCATGCGTCGTGAACGCGTCGCATGCTTGCCCGTAGTCGATGCTGGAACGCTAGTAGGAGTCGTCACCGAAGCAGATCTGATTAATGTCGCTGGCAAATTGCTCGAAACGTTCCTGGAAACTGAATTGTGAACCGGTTGAGGCAGGTAGTTAGC
>CAZVYE010000229.1:4506-5673 GCA_964630895.1 uncultured Gammaproteobacteria bacterium
TCCCACGGTAATATCTTCACATCTTTTCCGAACAGGATTTTATGAGCACTTCTTACTATGCTGCCGCATGTCAGACCGACTTTGCGGCACCAACCCAGCGCAGCGAAATCCGAAGCCGTGTAGACCATATGCTCTCCATGGCGCGAAACTGCATCGTGGGTTATCGCCCATTTTTTCCCGTGAAACTTTTAGTATTCCCCGAGTTTGCGCACGCCGTACCTATTCACGAGGATGTGGAAAGTATCCACGCAAACCTGGCCGTATCGTTGCCCAACGAACACACCGAACGCTACGAGAGCTTCTGTCGAGAACACGATGTCTATATTCAGACAGGTTCATTCCTGGAAAAAGATCCCCAGCATCCTGGTTTGGTATTTAATACCACGCTATTGGTTGGCCCAAACGGAATACTGCTGAAATATCGGAAGGTTAATCCCTGGATACCTTGGGAAGTTCATTCCAGCCCCCATGACGTGGGGGCAACCCCGGACGAGATGTTCCCTGTAGCAGACACTCCTATTGGCAAGATCGGTGTGGCCATTTGCTACGACTGGCTATTCCCAGAGGTATTGCGTCAGCTCAGTATGCGTGGTGCAGAAGTACTTATTCGCGTGTCCGCCTATATGGACCCTTGGGGCGCTACTGAACCAATGGATTGGTGGACTTTATTTAACCGCGCCCGGGCTGCCGAAAACACGGCCTATGTAGTTGCGGCTAATCAGGGTGCCAGTATGCACAACTATCCGCCTTTCAGCTGGCCTGGTGGCAGCATGGTAGTGGACTATGACGGCAGAATTTTGGCACAGGCAGATGCGGGGCCCGGAGAAAAAGTCGTCGTCGCACCCGTAGACGTTGGCAGCCTTCGGAAGGCACGAACAGAACGGATGGGGCATGATATGCGAGCCCATATGCGACCCGGAGCCTACGATTATTTTGCAGACAGCCCACTAGCTGCAGCGAAACAGGCACCATCAGTATCTGACCTTAATCAACGAATTCAATCGGCAAAAAACAAGCTATGACCTGGCAGAAAAATTTTCCGTTGCTGACCCTGCGCCTGGCAATATTGCTTATCTCGCTAGTGGTATTACTCGCAGCTTGCGGGTCAGACGACCCGGAAAGCCTGGCCCAGATCGGCGTCAGCGAATCGGCCATACGCCACAATAA
>CAZVYE010000230.1:0-4042 GCA_964630895.1 uncultured Gammaproteobacteria bacterium
AAGTCGGTTTTCGCCGTCGAGCTTCCAAACTGTCATGGTGCGACTTCGCGAATACAAGTAACTGCCCCCGAGGGATCATTGGTAAATGCTCGCTACCCTGCAGCGGTGGCCGCCGGCAACGTCGAGACATCCATGCAGATTGTGGAAGCGCTGCGGTCTGCTATGGCCGATGCGCTTCCGGATGTGATGCCCGCAGCCAGCCAGGCCACCATGAACAACGTTGCAATGGGTGGTCGGTTTAGCGGCGCAGTATGGGACTATTACGAGACGATAGGGGGCGGTGCCGGTGCCAGTCTTGACGCTGATGGAGCCCATGGCGTGCATGTGCACATGACCAACACACTGAATTCCTCTGCTGAAGTGCTGGAACTTAGTTATCCCATGCGTTTGCGCCGCTATGCATTGGCAGAAGGCAGTATTGGTAATGGGAGCACGCAAGGTGGGTCTGGTGTAACAAGAGAGTTCGAGTTTCTGGCTCCGACGGTTGTTACGCTGATTACCGACCAGCGTCAGCGCGGCCCAGCGGGGTTGGCCGGTGGTTCGGATGGGGCTCCAGGGCGAAACATGGCCAACGGGAGTGTATTGCCAGGCAAATGTAGTGTCTCGTTTGAGCCAGGTGAGCGCTTATGTATAACAACGCCAGGCGGTGGTGGTTATGGTGCACCCTGATTATTTGTGGGCTGATGAGCTAGAGTGCCGCAAATCGGATAACGTGACTTTAGACTCTACCCATCGTTCAGACTAGCGGTTACATTTGAGACGTCTTTGCGAACGAAATTTTAGCGTCATTGTCGTATAATAGACATTCGGTTAAGCAAGCATCCTTGTCGACGGAAGCGGCAACGTTGCTCTTACTAATTTAAGGGTCTGGGTTTCCAGCGTTGAAGTTTGTGGCTTTGAATAGAGGTGGTTTTGTATGGATGCGATTCCTCAATTACAGCAAATCGTTGCGTCTAACGCGGTAGTGCTTTTTATGCGTGGCACGCCTGAGAAGCCTATGTGTTTGGGCTCCTACCAGGCGGTGAGGGCGCTACAGGAATCTGGTGCAGACTTTACCTGGATAGATGTTCAGACACAGCCATTGTTCCGAGCTTATTTGCCTAAATTTTCTGATTACCCCAGCGTGCCGCAGCTGTATATGCAAGGCGAGCTAATTGGCGGGGAAGAAATTATTCGCGAGCTTCAGTCCCAAGGGGAGCTTGCGGAAATGGCCCAGAATAGTCAGCCATTGCACGCCCAGGCAAGCTAGTTTCAGCAAGCGACTCTCAAACAGTTCAAATTGATCAAGCCACATAGTCAGTGGCGCTTAATTTTCCTTTCGAGTTATAACTATTTGCTGACCATCGTTAGTCTATCGGGCTGCGCCATCCACCTGCGGGATGCCAACGTTCTTATGCCAGAGATTCATAATGGTGCAGAATAGTTCGGCAGTTTTCTGCGTGTCATATACCGCCGAATGGGCCTCGTTTTGGTTCCAGCCAAGGCCAGACTCACCGGCGGCTCTGGCAAGTACGGTTTGGCCAAAAGCCATGCCACTCAGCGTCACGGTGTCAAAGCTGCTAAAAGGGTGAAAAGGACTGCGTTTGAAACCCGTTCGTTTGATCGCTGCATTGAGAAAGCCAAGATCAAAAAATGCGTTATGACCAACAAGTATTGCGCGCTGACATCCATGTTTTTTCATTGCTTTGCGCACCGGCTTTGAAATCAACTTCAGCGCATCGCGCTCTTCGATTGCACCGCGCAGCGGGTTGTCCGGATCTATCCCCGTAATCTCCAATGAACGTGGATCAATATTCGCTCCAGGAAACGGCACGACGTGGGTGGAGATCATTTCTCCTGGTTCTAGGTCGCCATCTTCGTTGGGCTCGATGATACAGGCCGCAATTTCCAAGAGCGCGTCTGTGCTCGACTCGAAGCCGCCGGTTTCCACGTCGACAACAACCGGGAGAAAACCGCGAAACCGACGTGAGTACTCAAACTTTGGGCTGGATTCAGTCATTGTGAGAGCTTAACGGATGCTCGTGATTGCGTCATGTGAATGTTAGAATCTAAGGAGAAGAAAACGGTTCGAGTCATGATCGAAATATTGCAGGAGTTTTGGGCGTTTTTGCGGATACGCAAAAAGTACTGGTTATTGCCTATCGTGTTAGCGCTGACTTTGGTGGGCGCGTTGGTAGTTATGACTAGCGGTACCGCGGTTGCGCCGTTTATTTACACGATTTTCTAGGTGTAGTTTGGCGGTGCGTCGCGCTGGGCGCGCCGCCAATATTATTGCTGGGGTCTGGTGCCCAGAATAATTTCCCGCTGGCGTAAGTCTTCCAGAATTTTCAGTCCGTGCACCTTGATTGCGTCAAGTGGTTGTTGCAGCTCGCTCGCGATATCGGACAGCAGCTCTAATCCCGAAGCCTCTGGGTTTTCTGTTATTAGCTGTAGCAGCCGGGCTGTGACTACATTGACCTCCATAAAGCGAACCTCGTCGCTAGATGTTCGGTAAATGATTAGATGAGTTGGTTCAGCAGGTGCTTCTGCAGGCTGATAATCGGGCCGGATTCGGTGTACAGGAAACTGATAGCTAAATTGCCATGCGACAGGTGATGGCACTAGCGGGTGTGCAAGTAAATCGCCCTGGGCATCAAATTCTTCATCTGCAATGTCTGCCGAGTCTAACGAAAGTGCCAGTTCGGCCCATTCGTAATGCGCCAACTCCAGAATGAATGGCGGATCGCCGGCCTCTGGCCCGCGTTGGTCTTCGATAAACTGGAGAAACTCTCTGGGTAGCTCTGGGAACAGTGGCGTATGCGCCTCATGAGAACGAAAAAAATCACGAACCAGCTGGTTCCATTTTTCGTCTGTGTAAAGCTTGCGCAATACCGGAAAATTGTTGGTGATAAAACCGTTGATGTTGTTAAAAAACAGATCCCGGTAAATGCCCATGCGTCGATCCTCGACGTCGGCAGGTGCGGGGTTGTTCTTTGGGTCTCTTATGTGCCGCGCAAACTGGTGCTGAATCGACTGAAAATCTGCCATGAGAATCTTCTTAAGCGCTGTTGGCGCGGGATGGCTCCGCATCCCCCGGTTGGGAATTGGACGCTTGCATGGTATTTACTTTCTCAATTTCCTGGAAGAGCTGTGGAATAGCCGGGATATTGAAGTCTCTTTCCAACAGGGTGGGCATGGTTCCATGGAGCTCAAAAGCATACGCAAGTAAATCCCACACAGGATCAATAACATCCGCCCCGTGCGTATCCACAATCAAATCTTCGGCTTCGTCGAAGTGACCTGCGATATGACAGTATGCAATACGTTCGCCTGGTAAGGCTGCGAGAAATTCCCTGGCATCGTAGCGATGATTAACACTGTTAACGTAGATATTGTTTACGTCTAACAGAAGCTTGCAGTCAGCCTGTTGGAGGACGGTATTGATGAACTCAATTTCGTCCATTTCACTACCAGGAGCTGCGTAATAAGAGACATTCTCGATAGCGATCTGCTGCCCCAAGATCTCTTGTGTGCGCTGAATGCGAGAGACTACGTGATCGATTGCATCTGCCGTAAAGGGAATGGGCATCAAGTCGTAAAGGTGCGCGTTGTCAGTGCAGTAGCTCAAGTGTTCGCTGTAGCAACGCACATTGTGGGTACGTAGAAACTTGCGCACCTTGTGGAGAAACGTTTCGTCCAGGGGAGAAGGTCCGCCTAAAGACAATGACAGGCCGTGGGTTACGAACGGATACCTTTCCGTAAACTCGCGAAAGCGACGTCCCAGGCTGCCACCTACGTTGATCCAGTTCTCCGGCGCCACCTCCATGAAGTCAAAGGGAGCCGGCTGGTCTAGTTGCTGCAGCGGACCCATGAGAGTCCGCCGCAGCCCAAGACCGGATCCTGTTACCGGATATCGGTCAGAATGTTTCATGCAATGTATAGCTTATGCGGAACCGCCGCATTTGCCTTCACCACACTTGCCTTCAGCGTCCTTGTCGCCGCCGCACTTGCCTTCACCACATTTGCCTTCGGCTTTTTTGTCGCCGCCGCATTTGCCTTCACC
>CAZVYE010000230.1:4142-5664 GCA_964630895.1 uncultured Gammaproteobacteria bacterium
CATTTGCCTTCGGCTTCTTTGTCGCCGCCGCACTTGCCTTCACCGCACTTGCCTTCAGCATGCTTATCGCCTGCCAGCATGTAACCAGAGTCTAAATCGCTGATGGCGAATGGGCTCTCTGCATTGGCTGGGGATTCAGCTACTGCAACACTAGAAACAAAAGCTGCGCCGATGGCAACACTTAGCGGCTTGATACAGGAATTCTTCAGGTTCTTGGTAGACATGTTTGATCATCCTCCGATCAATTATGCGGGCGAGCCCGCGAAATAGATAAACGAAGCGGCCAACGCAACTAATCTGTTTGCCAACTTCTACCCTCGCGGCCAAAAAATAAGCCTTTCAGGAAACGAATACAAGCAAAGGTCCCAGTTAGTTGGACACAGTCAACCCAACAGACCTATTGGAAAGGCAATTGCTTTCAACCAGAAGTGACAAAAAATGCGCTATTCCAAATGCATGACGGATTTCTCCGGGAATTCACACAAGTCATTGATCAAACATTGCTCGCATGCAGGTCTCCGCGCTTTACACACATAGCGCCCATGTAAGATGAGCCAATGGTGGGCGTCAACCAGGAATTCTTTCGGTACAACCCGCAATAGCCGTTTTTCTACTTCCAGGGGCGTTTTTCCCGGGGCAATCCGTGTCCGATTGGAAACCCGAAAAATATGGGTGTCTACCGCCATGGTCGGATGTCCAAAAGCGGTGTTGAGAACTACGTTTGCGGTTTTTCTGCCTACTCCTGGCAAGGCTTCCAGCGCCGCGCGATCTTGTGGCACAACACCGTCATGTTTATCCACCAGTATTTGACAAGTCTTGATAACATTTTCGGCTTTGGTGTTATACAGGCCAATGGTTTGTATATGACGCTTTAATCCATTGAGACCCAGATCCAAAATGGCCTGGGGCGTGTTGGCCTTTTTATATAAAGGTTTGGTGGCTTTATTGACACCAACGTCAGTTGCCTGAGCTGATAACAGGACAGAAATAAGCAGCTCAAATGTGCTGTCATATTCCAGTTCGGTCGTCGGTTTGGGATTGTTTGATCGGAGTCGGGTGAAAATTTCGGTACGCTTGGCTCGATTCATTCGGTAGCAGAGACTTCTGGCTGGATTGGGCGAGCAATATTAGCGGGGCGCAACCGATCTAGCCACTGTTTGCCGGCAATCATCAAACCAAAGGCGATAAATGCGCCGGGTGCTAATTGAAAAAGCAGAATCAGGGGCTGACGACTGCCGCCAGATTCTGTTGAAGATTGCACAAAACCAAAAACGGGCGCAAAGAGTTCCGGGATGTCTGCGCCCAGTGTTCCGCGCCCCAGCACTTCTCGAATTGCTCCCAAGACCAATAAGGCCAAGGCAAACCCCAGTCCGGTGAAAAGACCATCTACCGCCGCAAGGGGCACTGACTGTCTCGAGGCGAATGCCTCGGCACGCGCCAATATTGCACAATTGGTAACAATGAGGGGTAAGAATATTCCAAGCGACTGGTGCAGTTCAAAGGCAAAGGCCTTCAGTAATAG
>CAZVYE010000231.1:0-5584 GCA_964630895.1 uncultured Gammaproteobacteria bacterium
ACCGTAAAGAGCTGCAATAATAAGTGGAGCCATTTTTTTGTGCCTAACAGTTTACTAGACAGAAAGCAGATAATATTGTGTTAGACAGAATTTCGTATATCAAAATATTGGCCTATCACTGTTGTGCGTCGATTCGCCTTTTTCGAGCGTGCATAGGTCTGTTTCTTGCACGAGACCGATCCCCTTTCGAGATGCCGAATCCGTTCGGATATTTGCTTAGTCTTACACACTCTTATACCTAATTTCCATCGGCGGTTTCTTGCTACGCGCTGCTTCGGTTTGTTGCCACAGTCGCTGCAGAGTGGGTGGCGGGCGGGAATAGATAAGTGCCCGTTGAGCGGCGCCAAATCCTGCAGTAGTTTTTCAGATTAGGTCGCCGCACTGTTTGAGGTGCTTTCGTTGCTTGCAGCGGAAGTGCCGAGTTGCGGACGACCCTGAAAAGCTTCAAAGGATTTGGGCGAAAGCCGCTTCGGGCTGGCAGGGGGTGTGAAGAGGGGGCTTTGCCGGAAGCCCCCTCTTCTCGTCGGGTGGGGTCGAAACCCCACGAGCAACTGTCACGCTAGTGACAAAAACACCCTCGCGGCACACGCCGCAGAACTAAATGGATTCCCGCCATTACGCGGGAAAGACAGTATGGGGTTGCTCAGCAACCAATATCTACCGATTGATCGGTTAGAAATTCAGGCTGTTGCGCAGGCAACCAATAAAGATCGATTGCTCGATCAATAAAATTGGGTATGCTGAGCGCAGCTCAACAAAGGAAAACCTCATGTCTATTGCCCTCTGGTGTGTATTTGTCGCTGCGATATTCCCCTACGCTTTTACCGTTCTAGCGAAGACCGAAGGTCGCTATAACAATCGCGCGCCGCGCAAATACTTAGAAGAACGTACCGGCAAGCACCAGCGCGCGAACTGGGTGCAGATGAATTCCTTTGAAGCGTTTCCGGCGTTTGCGGCTGCGGTTTTGGCTGCTCACGTCACCGCATCTGCTGGCAATCTCGTAGATATTCTTGCGATGGTCTTTATTGGGGCGCGAATTTTGTACGGGATTTTTTATGTCGCCGACAAGCCATCGCTGCGTTCACTAGCGTGGTTTGTGGGATTTGGCTGCATGGTGGCGATTTTTATAATCGCGGGCGTCGCCTAAGACCGGGAGTCGCGTTGCGCGGCTGCTAGGTTTTCTAGCTCAACACCAAGCGCAGTTTGCGCCATTGGCTTTCGTCTTGCTCGGATAATTTGCCTTGTCCGCGCTGGACGCCTAGCCAAGCTAACTCCAGCCACTGGGCTAGCCGGATAGCCGGACTCACGCGCTCGCGGTATTCCGGAAGCCAGGCGCCGTAGTAGCCCTCAATCAATGGCGCGTATTCGTCCGGCGTCAGGTTTTGATAATGAATAAACATGGCCAAATCCAGCTCTGGCTGACAGCGACCAGCAAACTCCCAGTCTATGGCCATAATCACGTGGGGTTCGAAGATGTTTTGCACATGCAGGTCTAGATGGCATAGACGCAAATTGCGCTCGAAGAATCCAGCGTCGGCCAGTGCGCTAACCAGCGATTCGCGCTGGGGCTTGAGCGAGTCAGCCAGATCGGGGTCCACTTCGCGCAGGGTTTTCAGGTAGTTTTCCAGTGCACCTAAAGCGTCCACGGTCGGTACAGAAGCGGCTTCCAGGCTATGCAGACTGGACAGCCAGCGACCAAGTCGCCCCAACGCATCTGGATCGCACGCGTTGCCCGCATCCCAGCTGGGGCAATCCAGATATTCAGTAATAAGCAGCGTCCGATCCGCATTGAGCCAATACACCTCCGGTGCCAGCCCTGCTTCGCTGACCAAGGATAATGCAAGGGCTTCCCGGTCTCGATCCACGCCCGCCGGTGCTGTTGCGTTAATCCGTAAAACCGCTTGTTGCTGGTCTTTTTCGATCAGCCAGGATTCGTTGACGATGCCGTCTTCCAAAGCACGCACGACCGAGAACCCCTCAAGCTGAGGCGTTTGATCCATCAAGGCGGTGACAGCGGACTGCTCGCTCATTGCTGTTTATATGTTTTGTACCAGCTCACGTATCCGATAATAGCGAGAATTGTGTAGAGCGCAAAAAGTAACGACGTTGCTTCCAGTCCACGAATAGCGTTTAAGTACACTGCAACTGCGTCAATGACGATCCAATACAGCCAGTTTTCCAAAACTTTTCTGGCCACCAGGAGAGTAGTAAAGACCGCTGGCCACGTGGTGAATGCGTCTAGATAGGGGTTGGGCGATTCGGTATAGGTATCAAACAGATAGCCTGCAACAGCGACCACGATGCCGAGCACGAGAATCGCGACCAGATGCCAGGCAACGGGCCATCGGTGGATTCTAAGCTTCTCCCCGTTCAGTCGCCCGCTGCGCCACTGCCACCATCCATAGCCAGCCATGCCCAGATAATAGATATTGAGCAGCGCTTCCTGAGGTAGCAAATATTCGAAGTAGATGATGGTGTAGAGAACGGTGCTCACTGCCGCACAGGCCCAACACCATATATTTTCGCGCATGGCGAGCAGCAGGTAGGCGATCGCAAAACCGATCGCCGCCCATTCCATCCAACTGGTATCAGCCAGTCCGGCCAATCCAGCGCTAACAAACTCCGTTAGCATCAACTGCTATCACTCAGGCCGGAGATCAGCACCTAAAACCTTCATGGCAAAACATGCCTTAGGCGTCTGCGCATGGGTTGCCTGCATTTCTTTGCCCAGGATTTCCATGACCCTATCGTATTCACCGAAGACCTGCGTGCTCATGGTGTTGGTATGCACTGTGAGGTCGTCGTACCCATTGAGGCGATCAATAAAATCTTTGATCGGCGGAATATACTCCTCAGTCAGTGGATACAGGCTGATTTCTACAGACACTGGTTGCATGGTCATTCCTTAAAAGTGAAAGCGCGCGGTGATGCCTACATGACGGGGATCACCCGGCTGAACGTACTCGGTGGTGGCGAATTCTGGCGGCTCCAAGCCGAAGAAGAAGCCCCGGGTCGCGTAGAACTCATCGGTCACATTACGCGCCCAGGCGTGCACCGACCAATTTGCGGCCTCGTAGCCAAGCTTTACATTGACCAACTCATAGGACTCAGACTGCTGATCATGGCTGTCCGAGAAGTAGAAGTCGTCGCGCCCGGTGACGTCGACTCGACCAAACCAACCGCTGGGATGACGATACTCGGTGCCGATCGCAAACTGGTAGCCAGGCGCGTGGGCTTGCTCGCGCCCGTTGAGGCTGCGCTCTGCGGTGACAAAATCGTCAAATTCCGTTTCCAGCAGGCTCACCGAGCCATCCAGGCTCCAGCCTTCAGTCAAGAAAATCTGGCCTTCGGCTTCCACGCCATAGTTGGTTCCTGACGCAGCATTGTCGGTAAAGAAGATAAAGGTAAGTGGATCGGTTGGATCGAGCTGAAAAGACGTACCCACCTGCATGTCATCCCGTTCGCTGTAGAAGATGGCCATACTGCCCACCGCGCGACCTCCAGCGGTACTGCCTTTGATGCCAGCTTCGATATTCCAAAGATACTCGGGATCAAACTGTCGGCGATTTTCAGGAATACTGAGCCCCAGGTTGAAGCCGCCGGCCTTATAGCCTCGCGATAAACTCGTATAGATGGTGTTACCGCTATCCAAGGTGTGATTCAGCGCAATCTGGCCACCAACCATGGTATCGCTGGGCGACAGATCCAGGCCGTTGAGGTCGGCATAATCCGCATCCCGTTGCTCAATGCGCAAACCTGTGGTCAACACGGTCTGTTCGCTCAGATTGAAATCCAACTGTCCAAATGCGGCAATATTTTGCGCATCATAATCACTGGTCAGAAAGCGGAAAATTTCATCATTAAAGAAATCTTCGAACTGGTTGTCCTCGGAAAGATCCGAGAAGTAAATTCCTGCCAACCAGTCGGTGGTGCCATTAAACAGCATGCTGTCTGCGGTAGAAATCCAGCGCAGCTCCTGGGTGAAATTCTGGCGCTCACGCAAGGTCTCTGACGTGAAGTCGTAGGGAGAGAACTCGCCCCAATAGATGGGATTGCCCCAGTCGCCGTCGAAGCTGTAGGTAATGTCGGAATCGGCAAACGTCGTGATGCTGAGCAGCTCTGCCCCACCCCAGCCGTTGTAGGTACTACGCAAAGATAAGCCGAGGCTTTCCTGTGCGTCTCGACCTGGATCATCGGTGTGCATCAAGAAGTCATTTTCTGGCGAAAAGGTGTCGAAACCGTTATCCAGATCGACCCACAATCCAGTGAGTTTGAAGTCCCAGTCAGTGCCAGCAGTCCAGGCAAACTTGACGCGCGCGGTAAACTCATCTCGCTCGTTGGTATCGTCGCTGTTGAAAAAATCGTTCCGACGAAAGCCATCGCTCTGATATTGATGTAATGCAAAGCGATATGCTGCATTACCTTCATCACTAATGGCACCCGTCGAGGAAAACCCAACGCCATAGGTGTTGTCGTCCCCGACGATGGTTTGAATCCGGGACTGACTTGCCAACTGCGGCTCGGCGGTGCGCACGTAGACCATACCGGCCAGTGCGTTTGCGCCGTAGCGGGTGCCCTGGGGACCGCGCAAGACTTCTATACGGTCCACATCAAACAGAGTGGCGACGCCGCCTATGCCACTAAAATCAATATCGTCGACCAAAAAGCCCACCGATGGATTGGGCGCACCCTCGTACTGGGAGCGCTCACCAATTCCACGAATGTGCAGGTAACGCGGCCGATTGGTAGCGGACGACCAGTTGAGGTTGGGGACGCGATCAAGTACTTCACCGAAGTGTTGTTCGGCGGTGCGCTGAATCGTTTCTTGCGTCATTACGGTAATTGAAGACGACACTTCGTTGACCGTGGTGTCTTCGCGCAAATCCGAGGTGACGGTAATCTCGTCCAGGGCAACTGGTTCGGATTCTTGATTGGACTCTTGCGCCTGCAGCGGCAACGTAGCAAGCATAAGAGCGTAGTAAAGCTTTTTGTTCATTTGGATCTCATTCCAGTATTTGAATTGAGATCCGGCTAGAGCGTTTGGTGGGTTTTGCTCCCAGTCCCTACGCCGGTGCTAACCGGATCAGGTTCGAAGGGTTCGCGTATCGCATCTCAGACCATCATTCCAGACAGCCACCCCTTGGGTTTCCCTGCCTATTTAAGGCGGGGCGGGGATTATAGGCGGTTTACACTCAGAATGCATACCGCCCGGTAGATTGTTACCGTTTGTCTTCCACGCTATGCTGCGGC
Organism: uncultured Gammaproteobacteria bacterium; assembly: GCA_964630895.1. Taxonomy (GTDB): domain Bacteria; phylum Pseudomonadota; class Gammaproteobacteria; order Xanthomonadales; family SZUA-38; genus CAZVYE01. Next base: position 5,251 of record CAZVYE010000231.1, read on the forward strand.
GCTTATGGGTACGACGCAGTTGGACGCTAATGCCAAACATCCTGCAAGTTAAAAGTCTTCGGCATAAATATGCAGGACGCTGGGTGGTTGACGACCTGACGTTGCGGGTCAATCGCGGAGAAATCCTGGCGCTGCTGGGCCAAAATGGCGCAGGTAAAACCACATCTATTCGCGCTATTGCTGGCCTGCTGCAACCGCATGCGGGCACGGTGACTATTGGCGAACAATCGGCGCCCTGGAGCAATCACAAAGCGCGAGCGTCGATTGGCATCTTAACCGACACACCGGCACTGTATCCTGACCTCAGGGTTTACGAGCAAATCTCGCTGGTGGC
>CAZVYE010000232.1:0-5582 GCA_964630895.1 uncultured Gammaproteobacteria bacterium
ACGACCACCTTCAATACTCCACCAATAAACTTCGTCCGGTGTCGGATGGATTTTCGCCTGGTGATGAACTTCTCCGTTGCGCAAATAGATGGAGCATACATTTTCTACTCGCCCGCTTTCGGCATAGGTAGGATGGGAGCCGCCGATAATATTTACGTTATAGCGGATTGCCAGGCGTCGGAACTCGGACCGAATCTGTTCGGTGTATTCGGTTAATGCTTCAATCGCTTCTGCGGGCGGCAATTCCTGGTCGCCCATGGAGAGCAATTGCAGCGTAAACAACTCCGGAAACAAAACGAAATCGGCTCGGTAGTCCGAAACGGTCTCTACAAAATAGGTGACGATGTCAAAAAATTCCTCGACGGATTTGACCCTGCGCTGCTGATACTGAACTGCCGCAATTCGAACTTTGTCAGGCAGCGTAATCTTGTTGTCTCCGCTGCCCGCTTGATCGACCTGGATGCGCACCGACGGGTTTTTCCAAAGAAGATGGGCAGCGTGACCCAGCGAGTCCGGGTCTTCATTAGTGTAGTTTTCCAACACGCCCAGAACTTCAAAGCCCTGGCGAAGATGAAAGCCCAGCACGGGGTCACGCAGCTCCTGGCTTTGTACCTTACGGATATAGTCGGCGGCGTCGGTAACCTCTTTAGCGCGACGCTTCAGGCCGGGGATTCGTCCGCCAAATACGATTCCTTTCAGATTTAATTCTTTGCAAAGCTGCTTGCGAAATCGATAAAAACGTTGACCAATGCGGTGCCTTCGAAAATCCGGGTGCACCACCACTTCCATGCCATAGAGATAGTCGCCGTCATCGTCATGCTGAGAGGCAAATCCCTGGCCAGTTACGGTGTGCCAGTCATGTGGCTTGAGTGCGGTACCTTCATAGACTCGAAATGAGGCGCAATACCCCACAATTTGATCGTCGTACACGGCGACAAATTGGCCTCGTTCAAAGCGGTTAATCTGGCCTCGCAGCATCGCACGTGTGTAAGGAGGCGTGCCCTTGGGGTAGCTGGCGACAATAACGCGACTAATTGCGGGGACGTCGTCCAATGAGGCGCTGCGTATGATCAATTTGGGCCGACTGGAAGATTGGCTGTTTGTCATGAATCCTGCTTGCGTGAAGAAATTGCTGTTGGCTTATAGGCTAAACACTGAATGTTCACGGGTAGGCAGTCTAGAATGCGTGAGCATCAATTCCAATATACTTAGCAATACATTAGGAATAATTATGAGTATCAGTAGACGCAAGTTCGTTTCTATCGGCGCGGGCTGCGCCGGCTTTGCCTTGTTGGGTACTAATGTGCAGGCAGATGACGAACTCAAACCAGTGGCATTGGATGATCCGCAAGTCAAAGCGCTGGGCTATGTCCACAACACTGAAAACGCAGATACTGCCAAGTTCGCCAATCATGATATTGCACAAAACTGTGCCAATTGTCGTTTGATTCAGGCGAAGGAAGGTGAATGGCGTCCATGCGCTATTTTTCCTGGAAAAGCAGTCAATGAAAGTGGTTGGTGTAGCGCCTGGGTCGCCAAGGCTTAGCGCGTAAGATAGTTATGCCCCAAAAAGCGAAAATACTTTGCATTGATGATAACAAGTCCCTGGTGGAAACCATGGTTAATTTGCTGAACTTGCTGGACTACGAAGCCGCTTACGAAACAGAAGCGCAGTCTGGTTTGGAGCGTGCCAAAGATTGGGAGCCTGATGTCTGCATTATTGATATTGGACTGCCGGGTACAGATGGATTTGCGGTCGCCAGAGAAATGCGAAAACAAGGTTTAAAAGATACGCGATTAATTGCCTTGACCGGCTATATTACCGAAGACGTAGACAGGCAGGCGGCTCAGAGCGAATTCGAACAATTGCTGACCAAGCCCGTTGATCTGAAGCAATTGCGAAATGCGTTGGCCGCGTCGTAGAATCCAGAACACTGTCACGGGATCGCTGGGAACGGATACCCCAAATGGCGATAAAAACCCTGAACGCCATACTTGGCCAACAGGGTTAAACGGATTTAGTCTCGAGACCAATTTCCGTTGAGATGTCATTTGGAGGCGGGATGACGACGCAAATTACCGTAGTAGAATCGGGGCATGTGGTTATTACCTCGGTGAACAAGGCGAAAGAGAATCGCTACTGTGCACACCCGGACAGTGTGGATGGACGTAGTATTGATTGGCGCAGTAACGATATAGTCGGACGTGGACATACGCCACGAGATGCAGCAAATGAAGCAGCCCGATTAGCCATCGAGGAATTGCGTTAGCCTCTTATTTTGGCTGCACCGGATTCGCGTTCAGATTGGATTAGTCCAAACAAAACTTCAACAACGAGACTAATCTAGCGGGCCATTGCTCCTGACTTGACTCAGTCGCGTACTCTTTGTCCCCCAAAGGAAACCAGGCCATATTCTGGTGGCGGATTGGTAGGATAGTCCCGGTAGTATTCAAATTTCCTGGTGGTCACCGGCTTGCCTGCTCGGAGCGCCGGCCGAAATCTTGCGTCCCGAAAAATCTCTATTGCCATGCGGCGGTTGGTTCTGTGCAAATTTGTATCCAGAATTCGAACTCGCCGGGGTACCCCTTGGGCACCAACATTAAACTGAAATCGCGCAAACTGAAATTCATCTACTTTGTGCCAGCCCAGCGCGTCCATGTTGATTGGAGCACCTGCGTAGATCATCTGAGGTTGACTAAAATACTCATTCCACAGTTCGGCTTTTTCAGGCTGGGTCTGGGCAAGCTCCCAGGCTAAAGCGTATTGGTCTGCAGCTGCATCCTCCTTGTTGAACAGCATCAGCCAGTCTCCATAATCCAGCAGCACTTGGATTTGTGTATCGGTATCGAATGACTGGGGATACCTGGCAATGAGTTCTACGATGCGTTTGTGTAAGCGCAGACCTCTATCGACTTCCCATTCTTGCTGTAGCAAATAGGCTCTAGACATGCCCCGCATGACGGGCAGCATTGCTGGTGTGTCTTGACCGTCAGCATCCGCAAGCACTTCAAGCATTTGGCGATATTCGGTTAGCGCAGGCTTGTAGCGTCCAACCGACGTGAGCCATTGGGCCAGGGTGAGCTTTTCGTCCAGCGTTTCCAGGTAATTGTCTTGATAGTAATCTTCGGTCACTTTGACCGCGCTTCGATACAGCTGTTCGGCGTCAAACCATTCTTGCATTGCCTCAGCGCTGATGGCTTTTGCATAGATGAGTTTGAGCTGTCGCAGATTGCTTGCGCCGTCTTCAATGTGGGTCACAGCTTGAGCGCGTGACAACATATCCATTGCCTCTTCGTGCAATCCCAGCTGCTGCAAGGTGACGCCCAGGTAAGCGTATAGGCCGTCCATGGATTTGTGCCGTGGGCCAACTAGACTTCGCAACTTTGCTTCCGATTTTCTTAGGCTGTCTAGTGCTTGTGAAAACTCAGCCTGGTGAAAATATGCGGCGCCCAGGTCCGCTAAGGCGTGAGCATGCCAATATGGGTTGTTCGCAGATTCCGAAACCAGATCCTTTGCGGCGCTTATGGCTTGTGAGTAATGGCCGCCCTGCAGTAGCGTGTCATAGGTATGTTGAGACTCGTAATAAGGGTGGCTTGGATCGGTTTCTACGTTTTGGCTGGTCAGTTCAGGTGGTGTGGTCCACAAAAACTCGTCTTGCATGATCGTGCCGAAACTGTCAGGCGTCAGGCGCCCCCGGATGTCTTGACCTACTTCATTGAGCTGCGGGAGTGCCATATTCTGGGCATTTCCATGGCAAGCAAACACCAGCAACAACGCAAAAGTGCTAACGGTAAACAAGGTTTTCATTGGAATGCGCATGGAGAGCCTGCCTCGCTGCTAGCTACTATTCTTATAGACCGACAACTAGCGCTTTGCGTTGCACACAACGACCTATTCTAGGTTAGTCTTCCGATCCATGACGCGACAGCAACAACTTTTTGTGCGCTACCTGGGTTTGCTTACTGGTTTGGTAGGTTTGTGGTGGCTGGTAAATCAACCGATGGGTCGACCGAATCAAGGAGAGTCGCCCATAGCTGATTCGACTCGGCTAATTGCAGCGATGTGGAAAGGGGAGAATTCGCGCGATGCGCGAGCGCTAGTTTCGCAGGTCAACCTGAACGCCCCCCTTGGGCCGCCTGAAACCTATCCGTTATTGGTGTTTCTGGACGGTGAGGCGTGTAACAACGACCGCGTAGCAGCGAGTTCTTTCGGCTTGCTGGAAAGTTTGCTGGCGCAAGGTGCCGATCCCAACGTGCAAGACGCTTACGGCAACTCGCCATTGATGTTAGCTGCGATGCGCTGTCCACCAACCTACGTCCAAATGCTCTTGGATGCCGGTGCAAATACGCACGCGCGCAACGCACGCGGCCTCACTGCCTTTGAGGTGGCGCTGAATCCGCCCCGTCCCACACTGGCCCCGCTGGTTGATTCTGGTTTTGCCTTGGATACTGCTAAATATTGCTATTATCAACGTCTGTTCTGGGATGAGCCGCACATACAAAAATGGTTAGACCGGGCAAATAGTGCTGCTCCCCAATGCCGGAATATAGAGCCACTAGAATAGACCGATGGTTTGCGCCGGCCATCAGCTATGCTCTAATGGTCGGCATTGTGCCTTAGGGGCGGGATACAGTTGGTCTAAACGGTAAGGGGACTGTAACAGCGACATGATTAGACTGGCGCCAAGCATATTATTGATTTTTAATTTTCTGCTTTTCTCAACCGGGACGCCGCTGGCGTCAAGTTTAACCGGGCAAGTTACGTTAGAAGACGCTGGCGGAACCGTTCCATCCGAAGAAGACGTTGTAGTCTATTTCCGGCCATCTGCTGATGTCGAGTTGCATCCATCAGAAGAGCCGCTGGTCATGGCAACGGAAAACAAAGCGTTCACTCCCGGGACATTACCCATTGTATTGGGCTCCAGCGTCGCCTTCCCCAATCGCGACCCTATCCTGCACAACGCTTTTTCTGTATCCCGCAGTAACCCCTTTGACATGGGTGTTTATGGTCGGGGAGAGGGTGCGGTGCACCGCTTTGAAGAAGTCGGGCTGGTACGCGTGTACTGCAATGTTCACCAATCCATGATGGCCCATATTTTGGTTCTGGATACGCCATTTTTCTCCAAGCTGGAGCGTGGCTCTTTTACATTAAGCAATTTGCCGGACGGACCAGGAACGCTTTATATCTGGCATCCGCGTGCGCGATTGAAAACCATGGACGTCACGCTTCCAATGAACGAGCCAATCACGTCCCCAACCACAAGAATAAGCACGGTAAATCCTACCGAAAGGAACGTCGTCGTGGCCGCTACTGAGCAAGGTCGTCGCCTGAGTTTGCGATCAGTCATATTCCTGGCGGTCGCAGGCCTCCTGATACTAATGGTCGCCATGGCAGTTGGCATTGGTTTCTACCAGGGCCGACAAGCCGCCGATCAAGCAGTTGATAACGCATTTGACCGCACGGGCAACACGCGTTTGGATATTCAGGCGCTGCGATTTCGCCAGCTTGAATTGATTACACGCATGTTCGCTGATGACCCGGCTTTTGCAGGCTACGTCGAAGACGCCTTGGATGTCAGTTT
>CAZVYE010000233.1:0-5576 GCA_964630895.1 uncultured Gammaproteobacteria bacterium
GAACATCCAGTGGATGAGCGTGCTCAAATCCCTAACCGCCTACCAGATGTATCGCCGCCACGTTCGGTTACGTATTGCAGGATCGGATGTGCTGAAGTTTCTGTTGCGAGATCACCTGTTTCCGCGCTCGGTGATGTTCTGCTTGCACTCGTTAGAAGAAGTTCTTGCACAGCTGCCTGGTTCAGACCACACGGCACTAGACTCCACCGCCGCATTAATTCGCGACCTCGAAGCCAAGCAGATTGACCGCAGTTTGCGCGGCGAACCGCTGAGCGAATTTATTGACAGCATGCAGATTGAATTTGGACAGATTGGTCAGCATATTGCGCAAACGTGGTTTCTGACAGAATGACTGGCAAGCCTGCCTGCGTCGCCAAATCGTGAGGCGCAGGCGCGTGCAGAAATCAGCCTATTATCTGGTGCTAGTGGGTCAGCATGAAAACGTTTAGCTGTGTGTGCGGCAATAAACTGTTCTTCGAGAACTTCGAGTGCGTGGCGTGTAAGCGAGAGCTAGGGTTCCTGCCGGATCGGCAGGCTCTTGCTGCGCTGAGACCAAAAGGAGCGGACACTTACGAGGTGGTTGCTGGTAATGGCGAAGGATCGTTATACCGCAAGTGCCACCACTACAAGGCTAACGCCGCGTGCAACTGGATGATTCCAGAGTCAGAGCAGGACATTTATTGTCTTTCCTGTCGGCTCACACAAACCATTCCGGACCTGGGCAAGCCAAATAATCGCAAGCTTTGGATTCGCATTGAGCGACGCAAACGCAGGTTGGTATTTGACCTATGTCGGCACAGTCTGCCAGTTATTTCAAAAACAACTGACCCCGAAGCGGGTCTGGCATTTGCGTTCTTGGAAGATCGAACCGATGACGCCGAATTCTCCGACAGCGAAGAAGGTAAGAAAATTCTGACCGGTCACGCCAATGGGCTGATCACCATTAATATTGCCGAGGCGGACACCGTTAAACGTGAGGAAATGCGGCAGCTCATGAACGAGCAACAGCGTACTCTGCTCGGCCATCTTCGCCACGAAAGTGGTCACTATTACTGGGACCGACTGGTCGCCGATAGCCCGTTTCTAGATACGGTGCGAGACCATTTTGGTGACGAACGGGAAAATTATGGAAACGCGCTGGAGTCCTACTATGCGAACGGACCCGATGCCAACTGGACGGACAATTTCGTTAGCGCCTATGCCAGCTCCCACCCCTGGGAGGATTGGGCAGAATGTTGGGCGCACTATTTGCAGATTAACGATGCGCTGGAAACCGCAGTCGAGATTGGAATGTTGCAAAGCGCCGTGCTAGATGGTGGTTTAGAGAGCCGGATCTCACACTGGGTAGAGTTGGCCGGCTCCATCAACCTGATTAGTCGTACTCTGGATCAGCCCGACCCCTATCCGTTTGTACTTATGCCGCCGGTAATCGACAAGCTCAAGCTCATTGACAAGATTGTTGTGTCAGTAGACGCGAAGCAATAATCGCGGAGCGCAAAACTCAGTAGACTCCCCAACCTATATAGCGTTATTTAGGAAAGACTTGCCGAACCAAGTGCGGCCTAACTGTCGCAGCATATAGCAACTGGATTTTTCGGGCCTTAACCGGAACCGTCCGTGCTCGCAGACTGCAAAGTTGCATTAGATCCTGCGACCTGTGCATTCACCACAAAGAGCACGGCAGTTAGCACTCCAAACGCGATCAGAGCAATAATCAGCGCGTCTCGCCAAACCGGCGCGTCACTGGCATGTTCTTTGACCCAAATACGACGCCGGAAGAAAATCATTATCCCGAAAAGCCCTGTTCCAGCGCCCAGGGTCAAGCAGAACAGAATCATCGCCAAGTTGTACCCGCGAAAGCAGCCTTCGTATAAATGCCGAAATGAAGAATCCACCTTTGTCGGGTCTTGGCGGTAAAGGGCAACGGCATCTGGCCGTCTGGCTTCAAATGCGTTGATTTGATTATCCCAATGCAAAACCTGGGACAAATATGCACCACCTGCTTTGGTGTTCGGGCCAATATCCAAAGCTTCCAGTGGTCCAGGAAGGTAGAGCGCACGCAGCAAAAGGAACACGCTAGCGAGAGTCCCCAGCCAGAAAGGAATCTTTTCTTTGAGTGCGGCCATTTGCAGACTATATACCTCTGGAAAACGTGGGGCCAGCTACAAGGGGACTGCACGATATAGGTAATCGAGTCGGTAGCAATGGCGTCAATATTCCAGCCAGTTCGGTTTATTTCACTCTCAGTTTGAGCACATTAGCCGGTGCATTTCGTTCAAATAAGTAAGAGCAAATGATCGAGACACTGGCGTGTGAGCACCCGGAATTTATCTGGGATGGAAGACCATCGTTTCCTGCTATGGAATTTCAGCCGTGCTACACAATGCGCATCGTTGGAGATTGTTTGTCTCTGTCGCTCGACAACCCTATTTGATCAGGAAGGGTTGTCGGGCGGCGAAACGCCGGCTCTAGATCAGTCAAATAATTGGTTAGTTCTAAGACCGGAAACCGATCAACAAAACGGAAGGTATAAACCATGAAAACCCTATGTATAGCCGTGCTGGCTACGGCGGCCGCTTTTTGCTCTCCGTCATCCTATGCCCTGAATATCTACGCCTACAGCTGCTCAGTTTCCGATGGTCCGTCGCTAACGGGACTTGTAAGCGGCGAGTATGTAGCCGAAGCCGCGAGTCAGTGTTCTGACTTGGGCGGCAAGCTGGCGCTACGACTAGTTGCGAATTAATCCGAGGAATTGACAATGTTAAAAACAATCTTTATTGCTTCACTGGTTACCATCTCTTTCGCGATCCCAACGAACGCGGAGGCTACGACTCTTTACGGCTACGTTTGTCGCACAGGCGACTCAATCCAAGGCGGTATTGTGAGAGATATTCACTTAGATTCCGCGGCAGCAGAATGTTCCAACCTGGGCGGCGAGTTAATTGTTAGAAGGATTTTGGATCAGTAGGTCAATACCGGAATCCCGAAGGCAACTTCGGGATTCCGATCGGCCATTGCAACTTGGGTTCCTAGAATGCATGGTGATTCGAGACTGCTGAAAAGCAAGGTTTGGCGCGAACCTGCAGTCTGATCTGAGGTGAAAATAATCGCCGGCTCAAACCGACATCGAACTCAACGTCGCACAATAGAACAAGCCAACACATCGCCTGAACCGGGGCGATACGTCCTCGTGAAAGTTAACACTCATTAACATTTTCGTGTCCCTTGAGTGTGTCGATCGGAGCTAGCATGGTAAATCCAAGCAGACGGCGCTCGCGGATCATATTCTCGCGGCCTCCGAGGAAAAGGGTTGCTTATGTATCGCTTCAAGATGCTTCTCGCACTGGTTGTGTATCTTTCTTTCTCTTCTTCCGTGATCGCAGGCATTCCCTTCTTTGCCCCGGCAGGGGATGTGAATCTTGAAGGCGATATCTCGTTTCAAGTCGATGGTGACCGGGTAACTATTTCGGTAGAAGAGATACACAATGAGTCCTTCGGTGGCGCAGGTCTAGGCGCTGGACCCTTCGTGCTCTACTTGATGGCGACGGAACAGCAGTACCTTATCAGCAGAATTACGCCGTTTACGGTCCTGGCCAGGTTTGATTTACAGGAGTGGGATGGGCTGCCTGATGGCTCTGATGGCACCCTGCAAGAAGAAGAATCCTTTCTTAATATCAGCGGAACCGTCCAGTATACGGCGCCTGCTGATGGAACCTACTACGTCCATGTAGCACTCGCCCTGAAAGGTGGCTTGAGTGCTGGTGAGGAGACGGATTTCTTTTTGGACGTGTTTTCGTTTGAGGATCTAAGAACTTTCCCCATATCGCAATCGCAGAGTGCTAATGACGATCATGGCAACGATCAGCAGTCTGCCACGGTAATTTCTCCTAACAGCCAGACACCAGGCTCAATTGAATCTAGCGGTGACATGGATTGGTTCAAACTGGATCTTCCAGAGGATGGAACGCTGCAACTCAGTTCAACGGGCAGTCTAGATACAGTTGGGGTGCTGTTTGATGCAGGCGGCAACGAAATAGCCAGCGGCGACGACACTGAGAACGATCTGAACTTCTCGATTCTGACAGAGGTTAGCGCTGGCGAATACTTTCTTTCGGTGGCTGCGTTTGAAGACAATACAGGGCAATATTCACTGCATAGCTTTTTCACGCTGGCCGACGACCACGGTGATACGTTTTCTACCGCAACCTTGATCAACCAGGATGTTGGACTGTTCGCCAGCATGGATTCTTCCAGTGATGTGGATGTGTTTGAGCTGAACATAAGCAGCATTCTAGACGGCGGCAAACTCACCCTGGAATCCTTTGGCGACTTAGACTTGGTGGGCGAACTGTTCGACGAAAACGGTCAGCTGCTGTTCTCAGACAACAATACGGGTACCGCTAACAACTTCCGCATCGACACCTACCTGTTTAATGGCAAATATTTCTTGGCGGTTCGCGCAAACGGTAGTCAAACCGGTAGCTACGAATTGCTATCAAACCTGGCGCCTCGCGTGCGCACTCCGACCGGCCCACTGGAAAATGATGCGGCACTCACCGGTGTTTTCTTCGATCCATTCTTTCCTGGTCAGGGTTTTAACTTTAACTACGGTGATTCAGGATTCACAGCGTTCTTCTACGGGCATACAGAAGAAGGCGAAAGGCTGTGGCTGGTGACCAGTACCCTGGAGATAGATTTCGAATATGGACTGTGGGTCACGCTGCAAGCGTTCGAGCTGCCAGTTGGAACATTCGGCGAGCCAGATCCAGATACCCTGCGGTTTTGGGGCACGATAGAAATCAATATGACTGATTGCGACTCGGGCACGGCCTATATGGAAGGCGAGGACGGCGTAGTGCAATTAGAGATCGTCCGCCTATCCGGAGTTCGCGGTATGAGTTGCGAATGAATCAACGATCACGGAATACGCGTCATCTATTACTAGCGGTCATTACCAACGGTCGAACAGAGTAAATATTTATGAAGATTGCTCAAATTGTAATTGTCGCGATATTGCTCTGCTTCAATGCGGCGCAATTGCGCGCTGAAGAATGTGGTGCCCTTGGCTTCATGATGGACACCTGCAATGCTGCCGTAATAAAAATCATCAGTGCGTTTTCAAACACAGCTCCAGGCGTCGATCTCACCGATGATGAGATGAAACTAATTTCTGGAGATGGAGTAAGTACGTCAGGCTACAACTATGACGGAGCGACAATTGATGCAGACTTAAGCACGAATGGAGGGAAAATTACTGTCATGGCGGCTGAGTCGTTTGGCGGCGAGTGGGGCTGCTATGACGTGGACGTAACCGGAAATCATTTCGCCTTTAAAGAAACTCCAAAAGACCACTGTGGTACTGAGCCGCCACCCCCGGAAACCACGGTGTATTGCCATTGCGATCCAGAAGGCCACACGTCCATGGATTACCCAATTGGCCAGGTCACGGACACACGGTATACCGGTAAGCTTTGCAGCCAATGCAATAACGATTTTTGTAGGAAAAAGACGGGCTGGGATCACATCAAAAAATACGCCTGCCGGGTCGGTAGTAGCGACTAATCACCTATCTGCGG
>CAZVYE010000234.1:0-5574 GCA_964630895.1 uncultured Gammaproteobacteria bacterium
GTCTTACGGGATCATCAAGTGCTGCCCATTCTCCAGCGTGCGAAAATCGGTGGCGCTAACTCCGAGCTTGGACAAGGCAGACTCGAGTTCATGAATTGGTGTATCAATTCCTTCATCAGTGAGTTGGAACGTGCCCCAGTGAATACCCAGCGAATATTCGGCTTCCAGGTCCAGGTGAGCCTGGACGGCTTCGGCAGGATTCATATGCTGATACCGCATAAACCAGCGTGGTTCGTACGCTCCGACGGGCAGTAACGCTAGCCGAAACGGACCAAACTTTCTGGCGGTTTTGGAAAACTGATTGCTGTAGCCCGTATCTCCTGAGAAATAAAGATTGCCATCCGGGCTGGTGATTACATAACCCGCCCACAGTGCCTTGTTGCGATCAAACCCAAGGCGAGATGACCAGTGCTGTACTGGTTGCGGCACGATTGTCATATCGCTACCAATTGGGATGGTGTCCTGCCAGTCATACGCCTCGACGCGGTCGATGCCTGCCAAAATTGTGTCGTTGCCAAGTGGAACCAGAATGCGCGGCGCGTCCCGCTCGGCGAGTTTGGCCAACGTGGCCTTGTCCATGTGGTCGTAGTGATTGTGGCTCACGATGATGATATTGATTGGCGGCAAGTCCAAAAGTCGAACACCGGGCTCACGCACTCGCGCAGGGCCCAACCAGCTTAGCGGTGACGCGCGCTCTGACCAAATGGGATCGGTCAAGATATTTAGGCCCCGGGTCTGAATGAGGGTAGTGGCGTGATTGACGAACGTGACGCGCAGTGTCCCATCGTCAACAGTTTGTGGTGGTTTTGATGGGTTTACCGCAACTTGCTCGGGCCACGAAGCCTTTTCCCGAGTGCGCTGCCAGCGTAAAAAGTCAGAGAATGATTTGTTCTGTTGATCCCAAGGGTTGAAGAAGCGCTCGCCGTCGTAGTGGTCAGACTTGGATCCAGTGTAGTAACTCACCTGGTTGAGCCATATAAGGCCCACACTAACCGTGAGCAACAAGATTGTCGGAATCCAAAACCTCTTCTTACGATACAGTTTCAAGAATTACCTCCCGCATGGTTTCTCGTAGCCACACGCTTGCGGGGTCTGACTCCGCCCGCTTGTGCCAATACATTTGTATATCCAGCGACGGCATTTCGAAAGGCACAGGATAAATTGAAATCGGCAGCAGACGCGCCAGCGATTTGGCATAGCTGCGCGGCATTGTGAGCAAGAATTCGCTGTGAGCAACCACGCTACACCCGGAAAAATAATGTTGGCAGCGCAGCGCGACCCGCCGCTCGTGATTTTGCTGTTGCAGCACAAAATCGACTAATTCTGGACGTTGCCGACGTAGTGTTGTCAGTACGTGCCTTGCATCCAAGTACTGTTGCAAGGATAGCTTGCCAGAATCAATTGTTGGGTGATGCTCTCGCGCCACAACACAAAGCTCTTCTTGCCAGATGGACTGGTGTCGAATCTCTGCGCTAACCCCAGTGGCGATATCGACTACCAGGTCCAGTCCGCCGCGATCCAGTTCTTGATCGATCCGCTCAGGTGGTACGCGGTAACTGGAAAAACTGATGGCATCAATTTGCTCGCCAAAACGCTGGTACATTCTGGGAAATACCACGGCCTCCAACGCGTCTCTAAAACCCACCTGGAATCGCCGTGTTGACTGCGCTGGGTCAAACGGGGTAAAGCTCTTTGCTGACAGCTCCAGTGCCGTTAGCCCCTTGCGCACCTGTGCAATGATGGTTTCTGTATAGGGTGTGGGCAGCATTTTTTGGCCGCGCCTTACAAACAGCGGGTCGTCCAGCTCACCTCGTAATCTTGCCAATGCGTGGCTTACCGCAGGTTGGCTTAGATGCAGATTTTCAGCCGCTGCGGTTATGCTGCCCTGAACGTATATGGCATCCAGGACGCGGAACAAATTGAGGTCGAGCCTACTATGCATGGTGTGCATAATACACCATCCAATAATTGCATTGGATTCATGCGACATTGCTTTCTACAATGCCTGTTGGATTGTGAGGGGTACCTATGGTTGATTTTAGTCTGTCGCGCCAAAGCGCTGATTTGGTCGAGCGGGTGGAAACATTCGTCGCCGAACACATCGCTCCTTTGGAAGCAGAGTATTTGCGCGATCTAAGCGCAGCGGAAGATCCTTTTCAGACCGATCCACGCGTTGAGTCTTTAAAGCAAAAGGCCCGCGAAGCTGGATTGTGGAATTTATTTCTACCCGACCCAGATATGGGCGCCGGCCTCAGCGTTAGTGAATATGCGCCAATTGCTGAACTTACCGGTCGATATGTTTTTGCTCCAGAAGTGTTCAACTGTAATGCGCCGGATACGGGCAATATGGAGGTTTTGTACCACTTTGGTACTGACAGCCATAAAGAAAAATGGCTTACGCCGTTACTCGCTGGTCAGATACGCTCAGCTTTTTGCATGACCGAACCTGATGTGGCGTCCTCAGATGCCACGAATATGGAAGCCAGCATTGTTGTAGATGGTGATGAGCTGGTGCTCAATGGAACCAAATGGTGGTCTACTGGCATTGGTCACCCCAATTGCAAACTCATTATATTTATGGGCTTGAGCAATCCGGACGCACCACGCCACCAGCAGCATTCCATGGTTTTGGTCCCGGTTGACACGCCGGGTGTAAAGATCAGACGCATGTTGCCGGTTTTCGGAGAATACGATCCACCCTACGGCCATGGAGAAGTTGAGTTTTCCAATGTGCGGGTGCCTCGTGATCATGTTATTGCCGGGCTTGGCGAAGGTTTTGCAATCGCCCAAGGCAGACTTGGGCCCGGGCGGATTCACCACTGCATGCGACTCATTGGGGCGTCAGAGCGGGCCCTGGAATTAATGATTCAGCGAGGGCTGCAACGACAGGCCTTTGGAAAACCCATACTGTATCTGGATGGTAATCGCGAACGCATTGCCAATGCGCGAATGGCCATCGATCAGGCACGTTTGTTGGTACAAAAGGCGGCATGGCTTATCGACACCAAAGGTGTGAAGTCGGCTATGAGCGAAATTTCTCAGATAAAAGTGGTATGTCCCAACATCGCCCAGCAGATCATTGATGACGCAATCCAGATGTTTGGTGCTGCGGGACTGAGCGAGGAGACACCGCTTGCGCAACTATTCATCGGTGCGCGTAGTCTACGTATTGCAGATGGCCCCGATGCAGTGCATCGATCGTTAATTGCCCGAATGGAAATAAAAAAATACAAAGGTGCCAGTTAGCACCGAATAAAAGGACGCCCAATGGATCAAGCAACGCTGGAAAAGCTGTTACCAGAACAGCCCCTAGACGCCTTTCTGAAGTCCCATATCGAAAGACTCAAAGGCCCACCAGAGATATCGCTTATTGAGGGCGGCGCATCCAACTTAACGTTTCGCGTAAGTTACGTTTCCGGAGATCTTATCGTGCGCAGGCCGCCGCCGGGCAAAAAGGCGGCAGGTGCCCACGATATGGGGCGCGAATCACTCATTCTCACTGCTTTGCAAAACACTCAGGTGCCGGTACCGAAGGTGTATGCCTATTGCGACGATGAAGACATTATTGGCAGTCCATTTTTTGTCATGGACTTTGTCGAGGGGACAGTGCCTCGGAGGTCAGAGCCCCACTTCAGCGAGGCAGAGTCTTATCAGGTTTGTCGCGCATTCGTGGACACCTGGCAGGCCCTGCATGGAGTAGATTGGCGTGGCACGGAGCTGGGCCGGCTCGATCGAGGTGATGGCTACGCAGCGCGCCAGATCGCGGGATGGACTAAACGATATCGCGATGCCAAGACACCAGATGCTCCTGACTTTGAACAGGTCATCGAGTGGCTGGCAGATGCGGTACCGCCAGATCAAGGCCATTGTTTGATTCATAACGACTTTCGTCTGGATAACTTGATTTTGGAGCCTGACCAGCCCGGAAATGTTCGGGCGGTATTGGACTGGGAGTTGGCCACCATTGGCTGTCCCTTGATGGACTTGGGTGCCAGTCTGGCATATTGGATTCAGGCGGATGACGATGCCGCGTTTCATGGACTGCGACGCCAGCCAACCCATCTCTCAGGAATGTGGTCGCGAGAGCGGTTGTGGGAATACTACGCAACCGTCAGCGGGCTCGACCTTCAACACCGGTCGTTTTATGAAGTCTATGGCCTATTTCGTCTCGCGGGCATAGCGCAGCAAATTTACTATCGATTTTATCAAGGGCAGTTTGAAACCAAAGAGGCTGCCCAGTTTATTCATGGCGTGCGGGTGCTGGAATCTCGATGTTTGAAAACCATGGATCAAAGCAAGGTAAGTTAAATGGATGATATGGAAGCCATGCTTCGGCGTGCTACGAAAGGCGAGGGCGAATTACCCATGCCGCTACCACCTAAATTTTCCGATCCGGCGCAGGAGCGTGAATACATAAAACAGCGGCTTGCGGTCGCTTATCGTATATTCGCCCACTTCGGATTTGACGATGGGCTGGCAGGCCATATCACCGTAAGAGATCCAATCGATACCGAGTCATTCTGGCTTGCACCGGTAGGTATTCCGTTTGCCAAGATCCAGGTAAGCCATCTCGTTCGTTTAGACCATCAAGGTCAGTTGGTAGAAGGCAAGGCCCTGGTAAATACCGCCGCATTTGCCATCCATTCTCGCATCCACGCCGCGCGAGCTGATGTGCACGCGGTTGCGCACGCCCATACACGCTACGGCAGGACGTGGTCTACGTTGGGCCAAAAACTCGACCCCATCACTCAAGACGCCTGCGTGTTCTTCGAAAATCACAGCGTGTTTGATGCATTCACAGGTGTGGTCGAAGATTTATCCGAAGGCGACGCGATTGCCGAGACGCTGGGAGATAACCAGGCGGTAATATTGCAAAACCATGGATTGCTGACTGCAGCATCATCCGTGGACATGGCTGTTTCTTTGTTTATACAAATGGAGCGCTGCTGCGAAACTCAGTTGCTGGCGAATGCCGCTGGCGAACCAAAGCTCATTCCTGCCCCTGTGGCCCGCAAAACGCGCGAATTTAATGGTTCTGATCTGGTGCTTTGGGGTAATTTTCAGCCCTTGTATCAGAAGCTTGTGGAGCAGGATCCCCAGGTGCTGAGCTAACCGGCGTTACGGTACCTGCATCGCCGTTAACCGTGACGATCTGACCTTCACGCAGCCGAGAAAATAAATCTGGGACGCCCGCAACACAGGGTTTTCCCAACTCGCGGGCGACCACGGCACCATGCTGCAACGCCCCGCCGATTTCGAGCACCACCGCGCCCGCTTTGGCAAACAGCGGCGTCCAGCCTGGATCAGTGGTGTAAGCGACCAGAATGTCTCCCTCTGATATCCGTGCGTCACGCGGGCTTTCCAATAAGCGAACGGGGCCAGTCACGCTGCCAGCAGAGACCGGTGCACCTTGTAATACATCGGCGTTGCCTAGGTTGTTCGCTGGTTTGTAGATACGACCTCGTGAATCAATCACTGCAGGGAACCGCTTTACTCGCACGAGTTTCTGATAGTACTCAAGCCGCTTGTCTCGCCGTTCGCGCAAATCGGTATTGGGTTGATGTGCATACGCTG
>CAZVYE010000235.1:0-5569 GCA_964630895.1 uncultured Gammaproteobacteria bacterium
CGAGCAAGTGCGGTCATCACTAGCTCTTCAATCTGAACTTGTTCGTGGCGGATGCGATAGCCGCCGTCTTGTATGCGAGAATATCCCAGTACCTCACTAACCAACGCGTCCAAATCATCAACCGCTGCTTCCATATCCTGAAGTAGAGCCGATGCGCTCCCATCATCTGGTTGGCCATTGGACTCCTGTTGCTCAGCAAGCATATCCTGAGCAAACCGCAGGCGGGCAATGGGGCCACGGAACTCGTGTGCCACAGCGTGCAGCAGATCGCGCTGATTGGTGACGCTTTTATGCAAATCTTCGGTGGCTTGATCCGCCAGTGCAGCAGCATTGGCAAGCGCTGCATCCAATCTTTCCCAGGCATCGCCACCCTGCGGATTTGCACCTGTAATTCGCTCAGTGCGGATCAGTATGTCCGCCAATCGAGATTCCTCTGGACGCAGCGACAGACGAGTACCCACTCCGCTGAGCACCAAGCCAATCAGCATAAACAGATAAATTCCGTAGGGGGTGGTGTCGTCCAGGTAGTCCATCTCATTGCGTAGTACGGTGTCATCCTGCAGGCGCAACAATAGGTACGCTTCTTCCCCATCCAGGAGCAAATCAGGGTTTTCACTTAACGCTAGCGCACTGGATACATCCGGCCACTCTGGATCGCTTGCATTGACGAGGCTTAACAAGTCGTCGGAAACGCGATTGTGTTCAGCGACCATATCGGCCCATTGCTCCTCACCGGCCGCTAGAAACCGTGGTTTCAGCACGTCGACTTTAGTCTCAAGACGCTTTTCTATTTGCGCCGTTTCCAAGTCATACGACAAGGGAATCCAGAGAAACTCATGCAGCGCCCAAAGCGCAAGCCAGATAATGGCATTGACTGCGAAAACACGAACCCATGCACGCATTCCTTCATGATTCATGGCTATTCCCATGCCAGCAGGTATCCGCGACCCCGCACGGTCTTGATGATGGTTGGGCACTGGGTATCGTCACCCAGCTTGCGCCGCAGGCGGGATACGCGCAGATCAATGGTGCGGTCGACGCCGTCAAATGGAATGCGCATGGTCTTTTCGTAAAGAGCGTCCCGGCTGACGACCCTGCCGCGGGACTGAGCTAATATCCATAGTAGCTCAAATTCGGCGGATGTCAGGTCGACCTGCGCTCCACTCACTGCTGCCTGACGGGTAGACCGATCGATGGTCAGGGGACCAGCGTCAATGCGGCGGTCATCGACTTCTCTGCTATCAATGGTGGCTCTACGCAAGAGCGCGCGCACCCGGGCCAGCAAAACGCGAGGTCGAACCGGCTTAGCCAAATAGTCGTCAGCTCCCAGCTCCAAACCAGCTACCTGGTCAATATCATCGGAAAGTGCGGTCAACATGAGAATCGGACCCTGGTAGTGAGACCGCACTTCGCGGCAGACTGATAATCCGTCCGCCCCGGGCAGCATCACATCCAGAACCACGAGATCTGGCGGATCATTTCTTATTGCGTTTGCCGCTTCGGTGCCGTCATGCACCGTGGTTACGTCAAATCCGTTCTCGCGCAGATACTTCCCCACCAACTGGGTCAACGCCACATCGTCATCAACAAGCAGTATCTCTGGCTGAATCTCCATGCTCTGCAGTGTGCCGCAAGCCAGTGCCCACGACCAGTCAAAACGCCCAGGCGTTTTGTATCAGTTTGTAGCGACTAGGGCGGTGTCCTGGGCTAGCACAGGATTGGAAACCGCAAAACCTGTAGACTCAGGGGCACCGTAATTTTTCCAACGGGAGGCTGCGAGTTATGAAGACCTTTACCCAAATTTTATGTCTTCTGGTTTGCGTCTTGGTTGGTTGCAGCACAAACCCCGGCAAAGAAGGTCCGCGTCAATCCGCCGATAGCGTCTACCGAGGACCTATCATTGATATGCACGTTCATGCCTTAACCGACAACAACCCTTTGCTTGGCCTGGAACACCCACCGACGCTGCGCGGAGAAACGTATCGCGGAGTGACTACCGCTGCTGAGCAAAAGGAAGAAACACTGGCGCAGATGCGCAAGCACAATATCGTCAAGGCAATGGTGGAGAACGGCCAGCTTTGGCTGGATGAGGCGCCTGACGCCATATTGGTTGGAGGAGCGTTTCTGCCCGTTGATGCACTGCGAGAGCAGCATCAGCAGGGCCAACTCCAGATAATTGCTGAACTAGCTCCGTTTTATGCTGGTAAGCTGGCTACCGACCCCACCGTCATGCCCTATTTCCAGCTGGCTGAAGAACTAGATATACCGGTTGGATTTCATATTCTACCGGGCGGTCCGAATTATGGTTTCCACCTGCCGATCGTTCCCGAACTCATGGCGCCGATGCGTATTTACAACGCCGACCCACTCCAATTAGAAGGGGTAATCGTCCAGCACCCAGATCTGAGAATTTACATCATGCACGGCGGCTGGCCCTATGTGGAGGACGTCAAAGCACTGATGTATGCCCACCCCAATGTGTACGTTGATATCGCCGTAATCAATTGGGTTCTGCCAGAGAAAGAACTGCACCGTTATCTCCAAGCACTTATCGACGCTGGCTTTGGCGACCGAATCATGTACGGAACCGATCAGATGTCGTGGCCACAAACCTTCGATGTTGCTATCGATACAGTTAACTCAGCTGACTTTCTGTCATGGGAACAAAAGGAAGATATCTTCTACGACAACGCCGCTACCTTTCTTGGCTTTACCCAATCACAGATAGACCAACACAAGGCACGCCATGCTGATTAAGGTCTCTAGCAGGCGCTAACGCAAAGAGAACGCGACCCTTAGCGACAGGCGCAACCTATAAGTTTTGACAGAGTGCCATCTAGATAGAAATCTGCCCTTCAATCAGACGAACTACACGACCACCGATCCATAGGTCGTTATCATCCGCTGTCACGCTGATGCGACCGGAGCGACCCGAGGGAAATTGGCTCTATGAACTAGTTCTCGACCATGTCTACCTCGAAGCCATCAGCAAAAATATTCTCTTGCGGTAGCGCGCAAAGATTACCGCTACAGCCCACCACGTTGGCACCGGAGTATCCGATGCGTATGCCTACGGAATGGGCATCCGGAATGCTGTTTTCGTTGTGGTCGATGTCTGCCGAAGTTGGGACAAAGCTCACGAGACTGCAAAACTGATTCACCTGTTCACAAAACGTGTTTATTGGACACAGCCCGAATTCCGCGCTTGACACGTTTTCAGTACACTGCGCTTCATAACTCATCTCCGCCAGATTTTCGCCAAATTCAATGGCGGCCAGACCACTGTCAATTCCAGAGCAGCTACAACTTCGGATTGCGGCATCGGCTGCCTGGAAGTATTCGTCCAGCAAGAGCACGCCGCCCACCCGCAGACCACCAACTTCAGGTGGCTCGCGGCCCAAATCCGCGTCATCAATGCTGCACAATCCCGCGCAATCCACAGCAGTGTCAGTCACCTGTCCTTCAGCGCGAACGGCAAGCAGCGTGAGCTCCAGAAACTCATCTATCAGGTTGATAGCAAATGGCAGTGAGCTGCCGGTGAGGCTCAATGAGCCGTCCGTCGCCAGACTACCTTCAAGGAGAGGAGGTGTGGGCTGAGCCGTCGGCTGTTCATTGAGCACATAGTCACCTAGCCCCATAGTTCGATCAGCATAGCCGGCTGCTCCAAACCAATCTCCGGCCCAAATCTCCAGCGCCACAGCCTGGTCGGTCCCTAATACAGGCGCAGTCTCCCAGCGGAATATCTGTACGAGCGAACCATCTTCGTACCGGCTGGCAACGTCCTGGTTGGGATTATTGCCAAGCAGCGACACAGTTGATGCAACCAGACTGCCAAAGGCATCATCGACCATCCCGTCACCAGTCAAATCAAAACAGCATTCCTCCGCCGGGGAGTACAGCGCTGGGAGGCTCGAACCCCACCACCAGCTATAGGCTCCAGTGGGCGCATCGAACAGTACGTGGATCTCGCCATCTCGTGGAGTAGAGGTGTCCTGACCGCCGTTAGTCGTGCCACCGTCATCCTGGGCCTGCACTGTGAAACGCGCAATACCGGACCCGCCGCTAAGCGCAAACTCCAGATCACCAGCATTGTTGACGTCCACAGCAGTTAGCACACCATTGGGATCATCCGTGACGTTGACCTGATAGTCGAGCAGGGCATCGCTCTCGTTGGCACCGAGATCAAGGTTCTGAATCCAGCCGATCTCGGTTTGGGGACCGCTGGTACCGCCTACAAATGTCGGACTGGAGCCGGTCGTGAATGTTGGCGAATCGTTGACCGCTGTCACCGTAATCGTAAAGGACTGTGCTTCGGAGACATCCGTGCCACCGTTGGGAGTCCCTCCATCGTCTTGGACGGTGATATCAAAAGTGCTGAAACCAAATGCATTTGTAGCCGACTGGTACGTAAGCTCGCCTGTGCCATCCACTACCGGTAGAGCGCTAAACAATGCTGGATTGGATACATTGCTAACGGCGTACGCGCGTACGGACTGGCCACTCTCATTGGGGCCAGGATCAAACGTAGCCCAGTTCAATACTATTTGGGGACCCGAATCCTCCAGCACCGTATCTGGGTCTGTCGCAACAAATGCCGGCGCATCGTTCACCGCAGCCACAGTGATAGTTACCGTCCCAGTATCAGTTTCGCCAGATGGGTCGGTGATGGTGTAATCGAAGCTGGCCAGTCCGGACACGTCGTTTGGCGGAGTGTAGGTAAATGTACCCGAAGCCTGAATGTCCACCGTACCGCCAATACCTGAAGCTGCGAACATCCCAGCATTGGTGACCGTTAGGTTATCACCGTCTGGGTCTGCGTCCATGCCGCTGCCATTGTCGGCCAGAACATCTCCTGCCAAGGCTGTGTCTTCGTTAGTAGCAAAGGCATCCGATTGGGCAACAGGTGCCTGGTTGACCTGAAAATCGCAGGTATTACCATCACACCCCACCACCGTGGCACCGGAGTACCCGATTCTTTGACCTACAGAAAGTGCGTCGTTGATGCCATTCTCATTAGAGTCGATATCTGCCGAGGCCGGCACTATGAACATAAAGCTGCAAAAATTACCTACCTGTTCACAGAAGCTATCGGCAGGACAATTAGCGTAGTTAGCGTCGGTTGCATTCGAGGTGCACTGCGCGTCATAGCTATTTGAACCCAGGTTTTCCCCGAATTGAATGGCTGGCTGGCCCGAATCAATACCCGAACAGCCACAGTTGCGAATTGCCGCGTCCGTCGCCTCCAAATAATCATCCAGCAACAGCGCCCCGCCTACCTGCAGTCCGCCAACCTCAGGTGGCGCGCGTCCGGCGTCCGTATCGTCCACGCTACACAAGCCGTCGCAGTCAGCCGCCGAATCGGTCACCTGGCCTACAGCCTGCACCGAACGCAATTGGAGCTCGAAAAATACATCGCTTAAGTTTACGATCAAAGGCATGCTGTCACCGGTGAGGCTCAGAGAACCATCCACTGCTATGCTGCCTTGAAGGGTTGGTGTAACTGGCTGAGCAGCGGACGGCTCTTCGAGCACGTAATCTCCCATTCCCGTCACGCGATTAGCAAAACCTT
>CAZVYE010000236.1:0-5382 GCA_964630895.1 uncultured Gammaproteobacteria bacterium
GCAAAATCTCGGCGCAGAAATCGCCTGATTTTATGCGCATTCTCATGTTCGTCCGTTAATGCCTCAGCGTTACCACCAAGATATCTTGCCAGCGTAGTTTCGAGCAGATACAAGTACGCCTCCCGTCGATAAGGCTCTCGATATGAGTGCCCTTCACCTTTGGCCATCAGTAAGCTGAATTGCTTATCGTGTCGGTTGAGTTCAATACCATATTGCAGCACCTCATCGCTGGTTACCCGGTCATCCTTTTCACCGGCCATGATTAATAGCGGTTTGGATATATTGGATGTGTGAGCCAGCGGTGACTTACGATGCAGTGCGTCCATTGCGCTATGGTCATCTATGGCTCCCAACCTGGCTTCAAACAATTGCGGTGCCATGGGATTCTGGCTAAAGAATTTGCGCTTGTAGTTCATGCGCAAAAAGGTGCCACTCAAGTCTGCAGGCGGAGCGCCCGCTATTCCCACTTGAAACAGATCAGGTGTAAATGTAAGGGCGGTCAACGCAGAGAAGCCGCCAAACGAATGTCCGAATATCCCCAGATGATCTGCATCGCCAATATTCTGCCGCAGCAGATATTGCAATCCATCAATGATATCTGCTTGCACACGACCGTTGCCAAAGTCGCCGTTGGCGCTATTGAGATAGTCCCGACCGTAGCCGGATGACGATCTGAAATTGGGCTGATAAACCACATAGCCTCGATTGGCCAGAAACTGCGCGAATTGATCAAAAACGCCGTAATCTCGGTTCCATGGTCCGCCATGGGGCAACACCACCAAAGGCGCTTGGGTGGGCTGTACCCCGCGCGGTAAAGTGAGGTAGGCGTAAATAGTCCGACCATCACTGGCCGCAAACGAGAATGGCGTTACCGGCGCAAGCTCGGCCGACTCCCAGGGGTCATTTTCCGAAGCGTTCTGAGGGATTGCCACAAGCTGCGATGGCCCAGGTCGGTACAAATAGTGTTTGGTCACGCGCCGGTCCGCTCTTTGCTCAGTTACCAACCATGGTCGATCTCCCATGCGTGGCTGCAGAGTCAGGCTCGCATCTTTCTTAAATAGCTGCTTTATCGCTGCAATATGCCTGCGAGCCGCAAGCGTTAAGCCAAAATTCGTTCTGTAGTCATGCCAATAAGCGGCAACGAGCGGCGTTCCTGTGGCTGGATCGACTTGGACACTGTCGATGTCTGCGACTCCGCGCGGATCCACGTGGACTACCGAGTGATCGTCACTGTCCCTGTCCATAAGGCTGAGATGGCTCAAGTCATGCTCATTATTTGCCAGCAGGATCAACTGGCCAGACTCAGAATCAATAGACACTGGCAAACAGGCTTCGTCCAATCCGCACGACCTTACGAGCCTTGATCGGCCCTTTTCAAACCTGTGAATGGCCCGTATTCCGGACTCAAACTGGACGTAATAAAAGGAGCTGGGCTCAGGCGTTGCAAGAAAGTTTCGAAACGGGCATTCACCGCTGACTAACACCTGAGCAGTGCCATTCAGACTTACGCGAACCAGTTGGTGAACCCGCCGCTGCGGATCAAACCGGGTGATGTAAAAGTGCTCAGCGGATATGGGGTCTGTTCCCAATAGCCGATCGTTTGACGGATCCCTTAGCGCGATGACAATGACAGGAGAATCTCCTGCATCGATGCCACTTACACCGATTCCGTCGGGACCAGAAAACAGAAAACGCGTGCTGTCTGCCAACCAGCGTAATGAGTCAACTCGATCGGTGGTAAAAAGCGCACGACTTTCCAGCGAATCTGTGTCGGTAATCACTGCCGTCGACAATCCATCCACGTGTTCGATGTGAACCACACGTCTTGCATCCGGCGAAAGCAACGCTTGCCCCACTATTGGTGGTTCCAGGAATTGACTGCGAGGAATTAAGTCAGGCGATGACAGCGTTTGGCTGTGCGCAACTGCTTGCATTAATCGCTCATCCTCGTCACCAGCTTGGTGCAACGATGTTGCTGCCGCTACCGGATTCACGCAACCCAGCAATATGGCCAACGCACCTAACATTCGCGAACTATGTAATCTGGCAGAACCGAGCCTTGCCCACCGGTAAATATGGTTGGTCATGGCTTCAAGCTGCAACCCGTGGCCGACGAATGATCTCGCGCCAGTTATTCAAAACCAGAAAACTCAGCAAGCCAGGCACACCAACCAGCAATGTCATGGTAGCCCAAACCCAACAGCGCTTTGCCTCCAGCCTCAAGCGACGCGCTAACAGCACCACAAGCAGCGTACTTAACAGACTCAAAGCACCTGCAATAATCCAGATCACCCTGGGTATGGGTCGCTCTGCAACATCGGCTGCCCAGGTTTTCTGTCCAGGTGCCGCAACCTGGTAGAACAGAGAATGGGCGAATGCCATGACCGGCGAGTTAATGAATTGGTTAAAGTAGACGACCAACGGATGCTTGCTCTTGGAAAATTGATAGTCGCCAATCAGTTCAACCGTGCCGTCAAACTTTGCATAGTAGGTCCGAGTGGCAACCGCGTACGGCATGTAGTCCGGCTCACGGATATAGGTGAGCAGGTAGCCGTCAATCAGATTGACCGAGAAAATCCACCCCAGCGGCCGCAACGCATCCGGATGCTCCAGCACGAATTCGGGCTGCATTTCGACCTCTTCCCTTTGAAAGCCGGCAGAATCAAATAAATACAATCTCTGATCGGTGGCTACAGCAGCATACTGCTCATTTACCGTAACGCCGCCGGTCAATGTTTCGTCGTTAGACAGCGTGAACACCAACTCGACCAGCTGATCATCGAAATTGATACGGCGCACAGCGTCTTTCGTGACCACAAATCGCCCACGATAAATGGCCGGCACCTGAAGAAACTTCTCAGCCTCCTCCTGCTTTAATGAAAAACCATTTTTGCCTATCCAACCAACCGAGTTTCCGCTGGCTGGGGCGTAACCCTTGTACAGCATATGGTCATGTGAGAAAGCCCAAACGGTAGATTGATCGGGGCTAAAAAATCGATAAGGCTCGTCTTGGACCAGCATACCGTGACGTTTCGGGAAAGAACCATCTGCGCCAACATATCCAATCGTGCCAGTTTGTCCTAACTGTGCGGCCCGAATCAGCTCCTGGGCACGCTCTCCGCCGATTTTCTCAAGGAAATAAACAGCCTGCTTTTGCTCGTCTTCATCGTAACGAAACGCCTCATAGGTATCAGCCTGCACCTGCTTGTCAGGATGCTTACCCGCCGCAAATAACGGCAGATGGTAGAGCGGAACCTGGATGAAGATCAGTAAGAACGCAAACGCTAACTGCAGTGGAACCGCGGCCAGCAATATGGTCAGCGGGCGCACAAAATGTTGGCTCAAATCCGGTTTAAACGCTTTCTGGCACAAATAAAACAACCAACAATTGACCACCACTAAGGGGACAAAAGTAGATAGTGGTGTGGTGTAAACAGAATAGATAACCACAAAACTAAGTAGCGCAATACTGATCACTACCGCTCTGTTGGGATACAACTGCGTGTACGCACCCACCAGATAGGTCGCCAAAGCAATACCAAGAATATGCAGCGGAAACAGATAGTGACGAACATCTACCACGTGTTCGGTGAGAACGTCCATCAGCGTAATGATAATCAGAGAAGGCACTACGAGGCTAAGCCCAACTATCGCGGCAGCGGCCAGGAACATGCCCAGAAATATGCGGCTGCCCGACAACGGCCGATGAATCAGGTAGGCCCAACTGCTAGGACGCTTGTGCAGGCCGATCTGCAACAGTCCAAACAATAGTCCGCCTACAATCGCAGCCATCCATTCGCTGCCAAAAACGGGACTATTCTGGCCCAGATGTAGCCAACCGGAAACATGCGCAAACCAAGCGCCTGCCAAGTGCAGCGTCATGAGCAAAAGCGCCCATTTGCGATAGCGAAGAAACTCACTCTTGAAAATATCGTACATATTCCTGAATTCCCGTTATGCCGCTTCTAGCGATTTGGATTGGGCCGCAGGGTCTTCAACCTTCGCGCGGCGATGATTTTTAGCCAGGAAGGCATTCACAGCCTGATCCAAACTAATTGCCCCCTGGTGCACCTGTTTGGCACCCGCTATCCGCAATACGGAAGGAAACTGGTCATGTGCCTGATAAGCAAACACATGGCTTTGACCATCTATTCGCCGCTGACTGAGCACAGCAGGATGTTCTATTGGCGCACTAGACGCCGGCAGATCCGCCACCCAGTAGCTCACTTTGGCTAAAAACTCGTCCGGTGTTGAATGACTCTTAAGCCGGCCGTTCTCCATGATGATGAGCTGGTCTGCCACTCGCTCAATCTCGTCCATTTGATGGGAACAATAAATAATCGTGGATTGCGCCGACACCGCAGATTCGCTAACGGTAAACATCAGGGATTCCAAAAATGCCCTTTTTGCAACTACATCCAAGCCCAGCGTTGGCTCATCCAATATCAGCACCTCAGGCTTCTGCGCCAGCGCCATTGCCAGATTGAAACCAGCCCGTTCGCCACGAGACAAACTGCCGACGCGTTGGGAATTCTCTACGTCAAAATGGTCAATCACTTCCCTGTAAACGGCTTCCTCCCACAGCGGATACAGCGATTGCTGCATGGACTTCACATCGCCAACCCGCATCCAGCTGGGCAGCGTGTGCTCTTCATTGACATAGCCAATGGCACCTCTTGCAGTCGGTGGCAGGCTGCAGCAGTCGTAACCAAGAATTCTGGCTTGCCCACTGCTTGGCGTCTGCAGACCGAGCAATAGTCGGAACAGGGTCGACTTCCCTGCGCCATTGCTACCAACAATCGCTTGAATACCCCCCCGCTCGATGGCAATGGTAAAGTCTTCCAGCGCGGCTTTGTCTCCAAAGTACTTATTTAGACTTGTGGTTTGAATAACGATATCTGACATAAAAATTTTCTCGTTCAATACAGCATTGACTGTGTTCAGGCCTGCTTGCGGCTAAGCTTGCTGAGCTCGTCCAGCTTGTCGCCCAGCCGCCCGAGAATTTCCTGATCTGAATAATTTAAAGCGATCACCTCGCCAATGAAGCTGTCCAGCGCATCATTGAATCTGCGCTCACGTTCTTGCTCGCTAAACATTTGTCGGCGCGGCGCAACGAAAAGCCCTCGCCCCTGCTGCGCCTCAACCAGACCTAACGCCGTGAGCTCCTGATACGCTTTCGCTACCGTATTTGGGTTGACCGTAAGCTGCATCGCCAACCCCCTCACACTAGGCAGCTTGGCTCCCGTTGCCATTTCGCCCGTCACAATCTTCACCCGAAAAGCATCTACGATTTGACGGAAAATCGGCCGGGAATCGCCGGTGGCAATATGAATCATTTGGATTCCTTAACTGTCGCAACTGTACTAAGTGTAGTAATACACC
>CAZVYE010000237.1:0-5362 GCA_964630895.1 uncultured Gammaproteobacteria bacterium
CAAAGCTGGTTTAATCAGTTTTCCGCGCACAGGTTTTACCGTGGCACTGGACTTTGCCAACAAGGGCAAGCAGACCGATCAGCTTAATCGCGAAATAGACGCTATCCTGTTGGCGCATGGCTGTACCGTTTATGCGGCAAAGGATGCTGCTGCTTCGGCTGCGCTATTACGACAGAGCTTTCCCAACTGGGCTCAGATGGATCGCTTCAGAATTCGCGGTATGGAATCGCTACTGGCTGCTCGAATTGATAAGGCATTTGGATGATGCAACACAATATGGTTCTCGGCGCGAACTCAGACCTGGTGCGTCCCTTGTTAGAGCAATGGGCTGGCGCTGGCGATTCATTCGCACTGTATTCGCGTTCAGCGGACAGCTTGGAAGATCTGGCCCATGCGTTAAAAGCTGCAGGTGCATCGAGCGTCAGCTGTGAGGCACTGGATTTGGCTCAATCACTCCCAATCGTTCCGGAAAATGAGCGGTCCTGTCGGTTGGTTTTGGCCCAGGCAACCATGGATGAGTCAAACCCAGATCATTTGATGCAACTGAACTTTCATCAGCAGATGCTCATGTTAGAGCAATGCGCCCAAGATGACCGCGTTGAGCAGATTGTTGTATTTGGTTCAGTAGCAGGAGATCGACCGCGGGAGTTCAATTATTTGTACGGAAGCAGCAAGGCAGCGCTGGCAGCCTACTGCGAAGGCTGGCAACGCAAGTACCCCGACCGACATTTGTTGCTTGTTAAACCGGGTCCAATAGCAACAAAGATGACTTCAGATCGCGATCAGGGCGCGCTTTGGTCAACGCCAGATGTTGTGGCAAGAGACGTGCGAAGCGCGCTAGCTGCCAGCAAGCGGGTGGTTTATAGTCCCGGATACTGGCGGCTGATTATGTGGATTCTGCGCGCAATACCAGAGTATCTTTTTCGAAAGATCAACGTATAGATTTCCCTATTGCGGCTTAGACTTTGGCCTTGGACAGCATCTCCATGGCTGCCTTCTCGCGATCTGCAGCCACCATCTCTCGTACCAGTTCATCAAAGCTAATCTTTGGTGACCATCCAAGTTTCTCCCTTGCATGGCTGGCGTCTCCCAACAGCGTCTCCACTTCGGCAGGCCGATAGTACGCAGGGTCTATTTGCACGATGGTCTGGCCTTCGGTAAATGCAGTATGTTCTGGAGGATCGGTCACAACGGCCTGCTCTGAGGTCCCGGATCCGCGCCACTCTATGCCCAAGGCCATTTCTTTTGCCGCTGCATTGATAAAGTCGCGCACAGAATGCTGTTCACCGGTGGCGATTACAAAGTCTTCCGGCTGCTCCTGTTGCAGCATCAGCCACTGCATTTCTACGTAGTCTCTTGCGTGCCCCCAGTCTCGTCTTGCCTCCAGGTTGCCGACAAACAGGCAATCTTCCAGACCACAGCTAATCCGAGCCAAAGCGCGCGTGATTTTGCGCGTGACAAATGTTTCGCCTCGGATAGGGGACTCGTGGTTAAAAAGTATGCCGTTGCATGCATACAGGCCATAAGCCTCACGATAATTGACCGTAATCCAGTATGCGTACAGTTTGGCCACTCCATAGGGAGAGCGGGGATAAAACGGTGTCTTCTCCGTTTGTGGGGTTTCAAGGACTTTGCCGTAGAGTTCCGAGGTTGAGGCCTGGTAGAAGCGGGTCTTGGATTCCAATCCCAGCATTCGAATTGCTTCCAACAACCTCAGCGTGCCAAGCCCGTCCACCTGGGCCGTGTATTCGGGCGCGTCAAAAGATACTGCTACGTGGCTTTGCGCACCCAGGTTGTAGATTTCATCTGGCTGGGCCTCTGCGACGATGCGGGTGAGATTGGAGCTGTCGGTGAGGTCTCCATAGTGCAAAATCAGGCGACGATCTTCCTCGTGCGGGTCCTGATAAAGGTGGTCAATACGTTCGGTATTAAACGAAGACGAACGCCGCTTAATACCGTGCACGATGTAACCCTTGTTCAGCAGTAACTCTGCCAAATAAGCCCCATCCTGGCCAGTTATGCCAGTAATTAAAGCGGTTTTTTGGCTCATTGGCTTAGCTCCGACGGTATCGATATTGGTATCACTTCATTACTCACTTCTTGATTTACACGCATACCGCCAATCAAAAAGGCCTTGTTTCCCGCCATGGGCAAGCCGCGAAAGTCCATCGCTGGCTTCGATATATCTGAAAGAGTTTTCCAGGAATCGGCGCGCGCATCGTAGGCGAAGCTGATTTTCAATGGGACAGACGGCTGGCCATTGTAGCCGGTGCCGTCATAGTTATACGGATTGTCAGTTCCGCCGACGAACCAAATGTGGTTGCCGTTTACAGCCGCAGCGGCGGCGCGATAGAGCGGTGGACCTGGATGCTGAGCGATCCCGCGCCAGCTGATTGCATAGGGGTTACGTGGATCTATCTCACCGGTATAGCAAGCATCGCTGATGGCAAAGCTGCGCTTTTCTGCACCAGGGGGAGATGTGACTTTTACGCCATCACACACAATCAGCGTGTTTCCTGCCAATCCGCCGGCATGACCGAACAATGGTTCACCGGGAAAGTCCGTTGCACGCTGCCAGCGATCTGTCTGCGTGTCGTAGACCTGTACGTCCGCTACGTTGCCGGTATCGTGCCATCCTGAAACGAGATAAATATATCGTTCCTGGTAAACCACTGAAACCGCATCATCCACTGGCAGCGGCATATCGCTTAGACGCGCGTATTGTTGGGTGGTGGGATTAAAGCGGAACACCTCTGGCGTTGAAACTTCCGTATGATCTTCGCCTACTGTGTATCCACCAAAAATATAGATTTTGCCGTTGACGACTTCGGCTGTAGACGCCAGCCGTCCCGCGCCGGGGACAGGGGGCAGTTCAAACCACTGATCTTGTTGGGAGTCATAGCCCATTGCAATGTTAGTGACGTCTTGCCAGGTCTTGCCCGGCCTTAAGCCCAAAAATGAATAGAGTGCGTAACCGTCCTCGTATTGGATCGCGGCAACGGCGTTGTTGGTTACCGCATATGGCATGGGCGGTTTGGGGTTGAGGATTTGAGTGGGTGGCACACTGGTACATCCGTTGACCAGCAGCAGTGCGGCGATCAGCGGCAGCATTGATCGCATCAGCGGCTCTCCATAAGAGTTGCCAGCGACTTCTCGTCAAACGGCCAGTCCAATTCAACACCCGAGTCCGGGTTTCGCAGCACAGGAATGCGTGTTCGGTAGGCGCTCAACAGGTTTACGTCACCCTCAATCGATTGATATGTATAAGAAAAACCGCTAGCTCGCAGCAGATCTTCGGCCTCGTCGCAAAGCGGGCATTCGCTGCGACCATAAAGTATTGGTTT
The DNA here is from genome assembly GCA_964630895.1 of uncultured Gammaproteobacteria bacterium. Taxonomy (GTDB): domain Bacteria; phylum Pseudomonadota; class Gammaproteobacteria; order Xanthomonadales; family SZUA-38; genus CAZVYE01. Next base: position 3,345 of record CAZVYE010000237.1, read on the forward strand.
ATTCTGCATGGTGGATATTGTAAGGGCTTACAAAGAAACCACGCAAAGAAGGGAAGAAAGCAATAGTTGACCGATCGGTAATTTATTGATAGTGTATTCAGCCTATGGTAGGCAGACCCCGCAAAATCGAGCCAGAAATCGTGCTTCAAAAAGCTATGGAGGCTTTTTGGGCAAAAGGTTATGAGGCAACGTCAATGGCAGACCTCATGGAGGCCACGGGCCTGCACAAGGGTAGTCTATACCAGACTTTTGGCGACAAACACCAATTGTTTGTTACGGCGCTTGAGAGTTACCTCAATGAGATGTGGCAAACGGAACAGCAGATTATGCGCGATGCAAAGTCGCCGTTGGCGGCGATCAGAGACGTGATGCGTGCAATGATTGATATTGCAACCAGTGAAGACGCAATTAGCCGTGGCTGTTTGGCAGTCAATACGCTGGTGGAGAAAGCCCCTCACGATTCCAAAATATTTGGGCTGATGGAAGCACATTTTCTCAAGTCACTGCAGGCAATGGTTGGCCAGGTTGAAGCTGCGCAAGCAGTCGGCGAGGTCAATGCGAATCGAGACCCGGAGCAAACGGCCTTGATGTTAATGACATTTGTTATGGGCCTGTCCGTAGGGCTGAAGGGACCTATTGACGCTGACAATGCGTATCGATTGGCAGAGGCCCAGTTGGACATGCTGATCACCTGATATTTTTTTGATCTATTTATGACCGAAAGGTAAATAACCCTATGAATTTTCAAATCTTACCCAATGCATTCGATCAATATTTTACCGATTGGTCATCAATTTCCGCGGCTAATCACGCGGTTGAACTTATAGATCTTCCGTGTGGCTTCAAAAGGAGGCAGCCATGAGTACTTACACGCAGCGTATTGATGAATTTGCCCAGAAACTGGCCAGATTTGACCTCCGGTTCCGGTGGTTGGTGGCGTTGGCCGGTTTGGTTATGGCTCTTGCCATTGGGGTGGGCGCTGGACAAATTGAATTTGCAAACAACTACAGGGTGTTCTTTTCGAATGAGAACCCGGAGCTGAATGCATTCGAAAATCTACAAGACACCTACACGAAAAACGACAACTTCCTGTTTGTCATCGAACCAGCAGATGGCAATGTATTTAGCAATAGCACCTTATCTGCGGTCGATAGCCTCACTGAGGAAGCCTGGCAAATACCATTTGCGCTCAGAGTAGACTCAATAACAAACTTTCAATACACCGAGGGTGTCGGTGATGATCTGATTGTTGAGGACCTGGTTGCGGGCAAGCTGCCCCTGGAATCCGCGGAACTGGAGAGAATACGCGGTATATCTCTGGCAGAACCCTTGCTGGCTGACCAATTGATAAACCGCGCTGGTACTGCGACCGCAGTCAACGTGGTCTTGCAATATCCCGAACAAAGCCTGGCCGAAGTACCCGATGCCGTTGCATCGGCGCGTGCATTGCGGGACAAGGTTGAGGCTGAGTTTCCCGGCACCGTCGTATCGTTGACAGGCGTTTCCATGTTGAACAACGCGTTCTCGGAAACGGGTGTCGAGGACCTCGGCATGCTGATGCCCATCATGTTTGCGGCCATCTTGTTGTTGACGCTGCTAATTGTGCGTTCGCTGGCGGGCACCTTGGCGACCCTGGGTGTCATCTTACTATCAACGATGGTAGCCATGGGCGCGGCTGGCTTTTTGGGCATCAACCTTACGCCTATTTCTGGAATGGCACCCGTGGTTATCCTGACACTGGCAATCGCGGATTCCATTCACGTACTGCTATCGCTGCGCTCAGCGATGCAATCTGGGATGCAGCGTGACGAAGCTATCGTTGAAGCGGTACGGCTTAATTTCATGCCAATTTCCATAACTTCAATGACGACAGTTGTTGGTTTTTTGGCGCTCAATTTTTCTGATTCGCCACCATTCTGGCATCTATGCAACATAACAGCCATCGGCATTGCCGCTGCATGGCTTTACTCAATCACAATCCTGCCGGCGCTAGTCTCTATATTTGGATTCAGCGCCAA
>CAZVYE010000238.1:0-5253 GCA_964630895.1 uncultured Gammaproteobacteria bacterium
AAAATGCTAGCGAACATGGCGAGCGTTTAGCAGCGGTACTTGGGTGTGTGGGCTGTCATCTTCCAGATTTAACTGGAGACGACTGGAGCGATCCTGAAATGGGGGTCCTGTGGACGGCGAATCTCGGGATTAGTGCGGCAAGGTACTCGGAAGAGGAACTCGCAATGATGATTATCGAGGGCAAGCGCACTGATCGAGCGCTGCTGGAAATGCCGTCGTATTTGTTTTCCAAGCTACACCCAAGTGACCTGGACGCCCTTGTCAGTTATCTGAAAACTTTGCCAGGGGAGGGAGCCCAGCATCCAGACCCAACCATAGGCCCAGGACTTGCCAAGCTCATCGAGAGTGCCGAATTTAAAGATTCGGCAGCCCAGGTTAAAACCATGTCGGATGCGGCTCCACCTGACCTGGGTGTTGAGCATCAATTCGCGCGTTACATGCTTCGCGCGACATGTGCAGAGTGCCACGAGATGAACCTCCAGGGCAGAAAGGAGCCCTTTAATGACGCATCGCCACCTCCCGATCTTCGGATGGTTGCTGCATATTCTCTCGAACAATTTACTAACTTTATGAGAACAGGCAAGGCCATAGGTGGGCGTGAGCTCAAGGTGATGAGCGGCGTAGCGCGCGGACGTTATTCAAAACTGACGGACCACGAGATTGAGGCAATCCATACCTACTTGCGGCAATTGGCCGCTGAATGATTGCCTCGTAGCGGGGAATCGACGTTTAATATCAAATCACCAGCTATTACCAGCTGCAGTCTCCGTCTTCTAAATGGCCATCACCCTTCGGTCCAACCACGCAAGGACTGTCGGCAGGCACATTAGATTCTCACAACCTCGCAATCTCTCAATTGAGCAAGGACCGCTTACGGTGGCTGAATACGGCGCAATTTCCGAAGTCAGAACGTCAAAGCTCGACTACTCAAATCATTCTTTCACGTGTTGGAATTTCCGCTCCCGGTAGTCTGTTGGTGTTTCGTTATAGCGAGCCTTGAAAGCCCGGTTGAAGGTGGACAGACTACGAAAGCCATTATCCAGAGCAATTGATAGGATAGGGCGAGACGCAAGCTTTCGGTCAGAGAGCTGTTCACGGGTGGCGCCCAGACGATACCCATTTATGAATTCAGCGTAATTGCGATAGCCCATTTCACTATTGATCAACGCACGAAGCTGGTGTTCTGGAATTTCCATTTGTTTGGCCAGTGCCCCAATGGTCAAACCGGGTTGGCGAAAAACTTGGTTTTCTTCCAGCAGTGCTACCAGTTTTTCTCGAGCAGCTGCAAATTTTGATTCGGAATTCAACTTGCGAGCCGCTGCTTTCGATCTGTCCCGGGGTTGGCTAAACAGCTTGGCTACATCCAGATTGCCTGCCCAGTACAAAACTGCTACGACGATGGCTACAGCCGTTAGGTCATATGTGATGCCGCGCCACAGCGGTTTTATGCCAATTATTTCCATTGCAATAAGTAGTACGTAGCTGAGCAGCACAAAAACCACGAACCATATGCGAATTTTTCGCCGACTATCCAGCAAGTCATCACGAAAACCGGCAATCGCAATCCAGCTGACATGGGCCATGACCGCTAATGTAGTCACAAAAGCCAGATTTACCCAAAATGCAGGCGCTGGAGCAAAAATGCCAAACACGTCGGCGTCTGCGATGATCAAAATAGCCGTTGTAACAATCAGTGCAACCCACTCTAAGCGGCCCATTGCAAAACGATCTTCTAAGAGCGCTCTGCCAAATAGCCAACCCAAGCCCAGGCTGGGGGCATTAAAGATGACTGCCAGCTGCAGTGCCCAAGCAGGGAGACTGTGGGTCTCGTGAAAAACTATGAACGAGTATCCGACGCTGCTAATGAAAAGCGCTATCGCTATTTTTCCAGTTGTTTCCTTGCGGGCATGTAGCCAAAGCATGCCCGCCAACAAAACATTAAAGCCGTTTGCCAATGTGAGCAGCGCAACCTGAATCATTTGCATTCTAGATGTGAACTTTCTCGGGTATGGGCGGCATCTTAGCCTTTTACGAGCGGTTGTTTCTGAATAAAGCTAGGCGTTTTTAAAAATGCACAGCAATTCTTCGAATTCAGGGAGGCGAAGTCTCCGGACCCAATTACGCTAGTGATCAATTGCACAAAGGAAATTGCACTATGAATGACCGAACAGTTGATCCGCCGGCACTTGTAATCGCCATGGTCCTGCCCTTGTTGCTTCTTTTGCCGAGTGCAACAGGTTTTACGAAAGAAATCTCTGCGGAAGCGAATGCGATAGATTGGCTACCTTCACGGCAGGAATTAGAGCATCTACTGGAAGTGTTCGATGTGCCGGGGATCGCCTTGGTGGGATTGAATAAATGCCAGGTCGCTCAGGAAATGTTCGTAGGCTACGCGGAAATTGAGCCTGAAAGAAGGGTTGCCGAGAACACCGTGTTTGAAGTGGCGTCATTGTCCAAACCCGTCTTTGCCTACCTGGTAATGCGCTTGGTTGATGAGGGAATTGTGAACCTGGATGACAAGCTGATTGACGCCCTTGAAAGCGATCGAATAGCGGACAAGGCTGAATATGCAAAGCTCACGCCTCGCATCATTCTTTCCCATCAAAGCGGGTTGCCCAATTGGGCTGGAGACTCCTCGAAGCCGGCGCGCAGTAATGCGCTGGTGTTTCAATCTAAACCGGGAACGAGTTACTCATATTCGGGTGAGGCATACGAGCTGCTATTGCAGTATGTAGAGCGCAAAACTGGCAAATCCTTATCCGCACTGTTCGAGCACTACCTGTCCGACACGATGCCTTTATCTACCTTTGTACCACCCGTCTCAAAAGAGGCCTTTCCAGCACGCGGTTATGTCACCCGGTCAAGCGACGCATTGGGACGCGGCCTTGAAAACTTACGGCAAACCGGTGGTGCCGCAGGGGGATTGGTCAGCTCGGCAAAGGACTATGGACAATTTGTGGCCTCGGTCTGCGCGGGCCAAGGGCTTAGTGCTAGGGCCTACTCCGAAATGCTCACCGAACATACAACTGTCGACACAGGTGAGTATGTGTTGCCGACCTGGTGGGGTTTGGGTTGGGGGATCATGCAGGTGGGGCCAGAAAAAGTGATATTCCACGGCGGTAACAACGGAGAGTTTCGGAGTTTTGCGGCTTTCTTTCCTGCCACTCGAGAAGGTGTCGTGATTCTCACCAACGGCAACAATGGCAGCGACTTGATTGATGCCCTAATTGAGCAGATGCAGTAGGGGAAAGGCTGTGCGGCACACATTTTGGATCACCGCGTTGTTGTTATTTCTTTCCTCAGTATCAATTGATGCTCGCTCATCAAACGAAGCGGTCCCAACCGACTTGGGTGACACCAACCCGGTCACGACGTTTGATTCTTTTTGGAAGGTGTTCCATGAAAATTATGCGCTGTTCGAGGTAAAAGGTGTTGATTGGCCATTGGTAAGGCGCATTTATAGGCCGAAGGTAAACGCGGCCACCACACGGGAAGAATTATTTGCGATTTTCGAAGAAATGCTGGAACTGCTGAACGATCTACACGTAACCGTATCCGATGAGCAAGGCAAAAGATTTGCGCGTTCCGGCGGTCGCAGTATTGGCGTTGGGGATTTTGACACCGGCGAGTTTTCGCTTGAACTCATTGCGCAGAAATATATTAAAGGGAGGCTCATTCAAAGAGCCGGTAGGACTTTACGTTTTGGGCCCATGACCGAAGGGATCGGCTATATCCACTTCGAGAAATTCAGGTATCCCACTACAACAACCGCCGCCATGGACGAAGTTGTCCGCACTGCGCATACATCTAAAGGGCTGATTCTAGACCTGCGGCAGAATAGTGGTGGCGCTGACCAGGTTGGCAGACTGATCGCCGAACGATTTGTCTCAGCGCGTTTACCATATATTAGCGTTACCAATAGACGCGGAGTGGAGTTTTCTGAAAAGCACATGCTGTATATGGAGCCGAAAAACAAAACTACTTTTACTGGACCAATGGTAATACTGGTAAACAGCCGAACCTTAAGCGCTGCCGAAAATTTCGTCATGGCTGTTCGTGAGTTACCTCACGTTACGGTAGTTGGGGAAACAACTGGCGGCGCAATGGCCGACACGGTTACGGTTCACATCGAAGATGGCTGGCGGTTTACAATACCGGTCAATCGAATTGAAGACGGGCACGGCAGATCCTGGGAAGGTATCGGATTGGTCCCGAACTGGTGGATAAGGAATGATCCCGAGGACATTGAAGCTGGCCACGATCGAGTGCTGGAGTTTGCGTTGGAATTGCTGCGTGTGATGGGACAGTAGGCTCAGTGACAAAGTTTAATTTGCAAAACTGGCAGCGCTTGATGCAATCCTGGGGTCTCGCTGAAAATCGAGAAACTTTTGATCGGCTTGAAACAGCCTACGCAGAGAGTTGGCGTCATTACCACACTGCCGAACATATTGATGCTTGTCTTCGGCATGTGGACAGATTTGATCAAGCTCTTGAGCAGCGGGAGGAAGTCGAAATCGCACTCTGGTTTCACGATGCGGTATACAAACCGTTTTCCAGTCGCAATGAGGCAGAGAGCGCAGACTGGGCGGTTGAGTTTCTCGCAGATAATGGAGTTCCTGAGTCAAGACAGGCTCGCGTGCGTGAACTCATATTGGTGACCCAACACGATTGTCCGACCCAGACTAAAGACCAGTCTATTTTGGTGGATATCGATCTGGCAATTTTGGGTGCGACGCCGGAAGTGTATGAAGAATTCGAGCACAATGTCAGGCGCGAGTATCGGTTCGTTCCCGGATTTATTTATCGACGTAAACGAGCAGCCTTGTTGGAAGACTTTCTTAACAGATCCAGGATCTATATCAATGAGCCGTTTGCTACAGAGCGAGAATCACAGGCTAGGACTAATTTGAAACACGCCATATCCAAACTCAAGTCTTGAGCTAAATTGCGCTTGGCAGGGAATTTACCTTGGTCCAACCTGGTTGGCGAAACGGGGCAGCTTTATGTCCTCAGGATTCAGGCTGACTGCGGTTAAAGCAGGCTTTCTCAGTACGTGTTTAGTTTTCAATACGGAGCGGTATTTCGCTTTGCTGTTTAACCCATGTCAATTATTTAAAATTAATTTTATTGCATACTGTGCCGTCAGCTCTTCCATCTTGAGAGTATCTGCAGGGGTCAACTATATGAAAGGTCTTCGGATAATGGCGAGCTTGTCGCTGGCGGCAATGTCGTTCGCCGTAGCGGGACAAACTC
>CAZVYE010000239.1:0-5245 GCA_964630895.1 uncultured Gammaproteobacteria bacterium
AACCGGTTCCAAGCTGACGAATCTGGGGTGGCAGTAAACAATCCACAATAACTAGTTCGTCGGGATTCACTGCGCCCTGATACTCACTCAGATCGACCTTCTTTGCGGCCATGCTGCCGCTCAGCCAGATACTTGCAGCCAGTCCCATGACTACTGCAAATTTCTGACTGCCAGTTTTGAAATAGGCACCCATAAAAACCTCCTAAAATTCGAACCTGAAACCAGCGTTCACGGTCCAGCGCGAGAAATCATCCAGGCCAAGGATGCTGCGATAGCTAAAGTACACTTGCTTTCCATTCGCTGTAACGAACACCATGCCAAGCCCTGCACTGCCGTAGTTCTGATCCGGATCGTCTGAATCCACCATGAAAGAGGTGCTGACCGTTGACCCGACTATTCGAGAATTGATGTCTTGATCATCATTTTGCGCCTCATGGTGATAGGCGAAATCGAACTGGGGAACCAAAACCCCACGACTAGTGCTGATCGCTTTAGAAACACTGAAGGATGCGCTGGCAATCAAGGATTCAACGTTTTGATCTTCAAATTGCAGTGCCAGCGAAGAACCAGTTTCGGTAAACCCATCAATATCTGCATCCAAGAAACTCAAGGATGCGCTGGGGGTAAAATTCCAACCGTTTTTGTTCAAATTATAGCCAGCCGCAATAGCACCAGAAATGTGATTTCCGTCGGTGCTTCCGGTAGCCAATTCGTCAATTGCCAAGTCGCCGATATCAAACTTGATCACGCGAGTTTGATCGAAGTCGAGGCTGCCATAACTAATTCGGCCGTCGATATAAAAACGTTCTCTTGGGTAGTAACTGGCGTATCCGGTAAGAGTATAGCCTTCGGTTTGTACGTCATTACCGTTAGTAAAGTCTGAATCGAAACTGGCAAAACCTATCGCGCCGCCGACTATAGCCTTACTGGAAAAACGATAATCAACGCCGGCTGTTACGCCGTAAGTGTCGAAGTCGAAGCCCAATTCGCGGGTGGTTGGATCGCGCTCACCGGCACTAATGGTTCCGTTAATAAAGAAGCCCCAGGGTTTGATCAAACCCTCTGATGAAATTTCCGGTTCATCGTCTTCCATCGCTGATTGCACAAAGGATAGCGGCAGGCTTTCATTACCGTGTCGAATATTCAGGCCGGCTACGCTTACGCCACTGCCGCCGGATCTATTTTCCGCAAATCGAGCATCGATGTTGATAAATTGCGTAAACGCTGATTCCACCAGGGACGTGCTATGCGTCGTTGTGAGCTGGCCCACAATATTTCGAATGGCATCAGCTACTTCACCCGTTCGACCGTCATCTACCGCGTCGACGATTTCCATACACAGTGCTTGAACCAAAATGTCACTGGCGTCCACGTCAGAACACAGGTCTGCCACGGGTTCGATATTATCGCGGACAATGGGATCTTCAATTTGGTCAAACGCCTGATTGAGTCGTTCTTCCAGCTCATCTTTGGTCGGCGTCAGCCGCACTTCAGTCTCTTCAACCGCAAAGTTATTATCTTGATTGTCATCCTGACCAAACGCTGCAATGGAGGCCTCAACCGTTATCGTTCCTGCCTCAGATGGGGCCATTACCGTGATAGTAATCAGACGCTCGGTGCCGCGAGCCAGAATGTCGTCGACCTCACATAGCACCGCGCCGGTTATTTGGCTACAGGCAACATCCTCTGGAGCGGCGATGGCTTTCACCTCCAGTTCGGGTGGATGATCCAGTCGCGATTTAACTTGCAAACCTTGTCCTGGTCCGTCGTTGCCTAAAGTAACGAAATAGTCATAAACATTCTCGACAACCACAGGGTCAGCAGAATCTGTAACGGTAATCGACACGTCCGCTGTAGAGCCCTGGATATCCAGACCAGTAGTCGCGGTACTGGAATTGTTACCGGGTTCAGGGTCCTCAGATGCAGAAATGACCGTAACGGTGTTGGTAACTGTTGGCATTGTGCCCTGTGCTTCGCCGGCTAAGGTAATACCTGGTGCCGCGCCGATATCGAGGGTTCCCATCAGGGTACAAGTAAGAGTAGATGTGCCTGCGACACAGTTCCAGCCGTCTGCCTGAATGGTTTCCAAATCAAAGTTCTGTGGCAGCACGTCTGTCACTGTGACATCGTCAGCAGGATCCGGGCCCATATTCATAACACTAATCGTGTATGTGAGCGTATCACCCGGCAGCGCCAACGTTCGATCAACTGACTTTTCAATCCGCATGTCTGAGCCCGCTGCAGCAACAACCGTCTCCGAGCTATCCGAATTGTCGTTGGGGTTTAATTCAGGTTCATCCGCACTAACCTGCGCCATGTTCTGAATCGAACCCGTTGTGTCCGGTGCCAAGACATCTATTGTCACCGAAATCGAGTCGCCGGCGGCCAAAGGTGCATTGGCAGCGCAATCAACCGTTTGGCCGAGATTGGCACAATCAAAGTCACCACTCTGGAATCCGACGTACTGCACGCCTTGCGGTAATTGGTCGCTGAGTAGCACATTAGTGGCGTCTGCAGGACCCGCGTTCGAGACCGTAAACTGATACTGGAAAGCTGCTCCTGGTTGCACAATAGTTGGATCGGAAATTTTAACCAGACGCAGATCCACTCCGGCTTCCCCCTGCACGGAGGTCGTTACGGATGATGAATTGTTAGTCGTGTCGCTGTCAGCAGATTGTGATGTCACCGTAGCGGTATTAGAGATATCTCCCGCAGTTGATGGTGCTGTGACAGATAGCGTAATCAGAGAGCTACTCTGGGGTGGGAATAGTGCCGGTACATAGGTACACGTCACAGTTCCAGAATTCTCTACACAGTCAAAATCATCTGCCAGGAATCCTCGATAGGTGACCCCTGCAGGTAGCACGTCTTGAACAGAGACCCCGGCGCCATCCGCGCCGCCTAAGTTGCTGACCAGCAGGTCGTAGGCAAAGTTGGTCCCGGTTTGGATGGCAGTGGCGGGCCCGCTTTTTTCAATCGCCATGTCAGCATCTGTAGTCCCGACCGCGGTATTTACCGTTTGAATGATAGAACCAAACTGATCCCCACCCGCTGTGACCTGGGTGGCGCTTGGGCCTTCAGTGGTCGGCGCGACGGTGTTTACGGTAAGGGTCGAAGTGTCACCGACGAGTACGGGTCCAGGATTAGTGCAGGAGACTACCGGCCCGACACCTGGATCGTTTGAAGGAATTTCAGAGCAACTCCAAACTGCCAGCCCTTTTGCGAACCCACTAAAACTTGCGCCAGCGGCAAGCTGGAAGTCCGCAAACAGATTAGTGGCATCTTCCGGCCCGTTGTTGTCGAGCGTGACTGTGAAAGTCAGTGGTCCGCCCGGCTGAACGGGATCGGGCGAATCGGTAATGGTAAGCGTGATATCCGTCATTGGCGGCGGATTTACCGCGACCGTAACATCTGATGTGTCGTTTGCAGGGTCCGCATCGACTACGCCACCACCAGCGGTGACCGTAGCCGTATTAGTGGGCGTGCCGGTTTGCACCGCTTCGGCGTCAATCACAATGGCGGTAAATGCGCCCTGAGCCAAACCAGCACCCATATAGGAGCAATTTACGTCCTGCGTATTGATCGTACAGTTAAAGTCAGGAGCGGATACCTGCAGGGGCGTAAATTCCGTTGGGAACGTATCGTCTACGGTAAACGCAGTGGCGGTACTGGGACCATTGTTCCCAACGGTCAAAGTAAACTGATTCTGAGTGTTGATCGTAACCGCGCCACCACTGTTCTCGGTTTTGGTGATCTCCAAATCGACCGTGGTATCAATGGTAACCTGGGCCTGGTCCTGATTATTGCCGGTAATCGAATCGGTTAAATCAGAAGAAACAAAGACATTGTTGGTAAGCATCCCCGGGTTGGGCGCACTGACTTGCAGCGCTAGTTGACTGGTTGCACTGACCGCGAGAGCCGCAAGATCACAGGTTACGTCATCAACACTTGGCCCCGGAGCACATGACCAGCCGGCGCTATTGGTTCCAAGGAATGTCATGCCTGGCGGCAATGAATCAACAACGCTTACATTGGTTGTGTCGTCTGGGCCATTGTTGGTTACGTCTATTATGAAATCGAATACTTCGTCCTGGTTGTAATTGCTAAGCGCGGTGGTCTTGGTGATAGCCAAATCCGCTTCAGCTGCACGAACCAAGGTGCTGCCAAAAAATTCAGAACCCGTGGAGCCAGCAAATCCATCCCCGAACGGAAACGCAAACGTGTCGAGTGTTCCCGGAGCAGTAGGCGCATTTACGGTAACAACAACCGGCGGGGCCGACGAACCAGCAGGAATAGCTGGACCATACTGACAATCTACCGCGAGATCACCGACAAAACCTTTAGGTATGGGAGTTTTAGCCTGATTGAACTGACCGGTGATGTCCTGGCATGTCCAGCCGGTGCCGGAGAATCCCACAAATGAAACGGTCGGAGTTTGTTCGCTGGGCATATGGGTAAAGCCAATACCAATTCCGGCATTCGTCGCATCCGCACCGTCATTTGGATTGCCAGGATCGTCAACGTTGTTGAGTGTCAGTACAAAATCAATCTGCTCACCCAACAGCGCTTCAGATGGTCCGCTAGAACCATTTAGATTCAGAGAGGTTTCCGAGGGAACGGCAGTTCGGATTATCGACTGCATTGGATTTGTGATCAGGTCGTCAGTGTCAGTGCTACTAAGCGTTGTATCGGTGGTAAATTGACCTGCATTAAACGGCGCAAAAGCTGGCAGTGCGAAATTGGCGGTTTCACCGGCGTTGAGAAACGGTTGCAACATGTACGCACAACGAAATGTGTTGACATCGAAATTATTGCAGTCCCAGCCGGAGTATGTGCCTCCAATGTAGGTAACCCCATTGCCCCGGGTAAAATCCAATATCGGTGCACCAGCTGTAGGTGACGTTCCCGAATTAACCAGGGAAATGTCATACTGAAACTGGTCTGCGGCTGGGAAGTTGTCTGCCGGCGTGGTTCCAACCGAATACATGAGTTCCCCGGCAGTGCCAACGTACTGCACCGATCCCGGGGAATTTGTCGAAATACATAAGGCAGCATCGCAGGTGGCGTCCGCCGTAACGTCGACAGGATAGGCCGTGGCGCTACGTAGGGTAAGCTCTAAATCAACTACATAAACGCCGGGCACCAGGTCTCCGCCAGTCTGATTGAGGCACTGGATCGCATTGGTCAAAGACGTACATGTGAATGAGCCAGTGTTGAAGGCGACCAGGTCAGCGTCAAAAAAGCC
>CAZVYE010000240.1:0-5242 GCA_964630895.1 uncultured Gammaproteobacteria bacterium
GCAATGTGACCAGAGCCGAGCTGTATCAACGGGCCAAGGACATTGTCTTTGAATTGCGGGATGTACCAGCCGACACCCGGGATAAGGCAATCAGTGAAGCCTGCGGGGCGGACCTCGCACTAAGGGAGGAAGTGCGTTCCCTTTTAAATGCTTCCGACATTCCTGATAGCTATGTTGAACAATCTGCGGCAATGGTCCTGACTACGCTTGAAGAAAGTCAAAACCAGCCACCAGAGATCGAAGGCTTCACCGATTTGGTGGAGATTGGGCGTGGGGGCATGGGCATTGTCTATTGTGCCCAGATGGCGGGACTCATCGAGCGCCCAGTCGCTGTCAAGATTATGTCGGGGCTTACGGGGCGCAAGCAGCGCGACAGGTTTATCGCTGAATGCAACGCTCTTGCGCAGCTATCCCATCCCAACATAGCCACCATGCATTCTTCTGGTGTCACGGCCAAGAACGAGCCGTTCGTGGCGATGGAACTCATTGACGGTAAGCCAATTACCGTATTTTGTGATGAACACAAGCTAGGGCTTCAAGATCGGCTCGCACTTTTCGACCAAACTTGTGCCGCAATTACCTATGCACACGAGCGCGGCCTGGTGCATCGCGATTTGAAGCCAGCAAACCTGCTGGTGAGCACTCAAAATGGCCGGCACACCGTAAAAGTCATCGACTTTGGAATCGCGGAGTTTGTTGTTGCGGACGGCTCCGACGAGAAAACTGAGGAAGGTAGTTCGCTTGGTTCGCCAGGTTATATCAGCCCAGAATTTGCCACATCTGCTGGGAAGATTACCGCCGACACAAGAGCAGATGTTTACGCCTTGGGGGTGATTCTTTACGAGTTGATGATCGGGACAAAGCCTTTCGAACCGGCTGACTCAATAAGCGATCATTTTCTGACGCTCGCCGAGTGTGACCCACCAGACCTGTTCACCCGCTACAACGAACTAGCGCAAAGCCAACAAACTGAGATCGCCCAGCTGCGACAAACTAGTCGCAAACAATTAGCGAACGATCTAGCGAGTGATTTGGGCGTCATCGCATGCAAGACAGTCGCCCGCAATCGGGAACACCGTTATCGCTCACCTGCGGATATTGCAGACGACATCGCCGCCTACGCTAAGCATCAACCGGTTTCAGCGAGAAAACAGACAAACACCTATGTTCTAGGCAGGTTAATTCGCCGTCGATGGCCATTTGTAGCGGCGGCTACACTATTTTTGATTACGTTGATTGCAGGTCTTATCAGCCGATCCCTGGAAGCAGATAGAGCCAATCGCGAAGCAGCAAGAGCGCAGGCAGCACTCGCAGAAGCCGAACAAGTCACGCGATTCATCACCGATGTATTTAAATCGGCGGATCCGCAATCTGCAGATCCGCGCAGCATTAACGCGGTAGATATTCTGCGTGCCGGGCGCGACAAGGCGGAAAGTGAGCTACGCGACCAACCATCAATCCTGGCGCGCGTGTTGGCAACCGTGGGCGAAATTTCCTCAAACCTGGGAGACTTAGAAGAGGCAGAGGAGCTATTGCAGCGAGCCGTCGCTTTGCAACGTGAACATGGTGATCCAAAGTCGCTAGCCAATGCCCTTTTTGCGCTCGGACACGTGCGACGTTTATTAGCGCAAAGCGAAGAATCACTGGCGACATTGAAAGAGGCAGAAGCGCTGGTGCGCTCGGAAAAGCCGGTAGAGAAAGCGCTGCTTGCCAACATTCTCAATTCTCAAGCCAATGTTTATTGGTCGAGGGGGGAATACGAGCAAGCCAAGGACCTGCATGAAAGTGTGCTTGCTCTGAGGCAGGAGTCATTTGGACCGAACGCTTTGGATACCGGGGTTTCTCACAGTAACCTGGCCGCGGTGCTACTCACAATTCGGGAAGACAGCCTTGCCCAACAGCACCTGGAGACCGCGCTCAACATTTTTAGAGCAGCACTGCCGCGCGATCATCCCTGGATAGGCCAGGCGGAAAATAATTTAGGGTTGGGTTTGTTTCGACAAGGCAAATATGCCGAGGCACTAGCGCTCCAGGAGCGAATCCTGCAAGACCAAATCAAACGCTACGGAGAAGAGCACCAGGACGTAATTCCCACCATGACTAATGTAGGCGACGCACTGTTGGCTCTACATAAGCCGCAACAAGCCAAGCAAGAATACCAACGCGCGTTGAACGCAGCATCGCAGGTTTTCGAACAAGACAATCCGACTATTGCCAGAATTGAGAGCAAAATGGGTTCAGCCGAGTTTGATCAGGGCAACCTCGAACAAGCGCTGCACTGGTACGAGAGCAGCCTGCGAAAATACAAACAGCTACACGGCACCGAACATCGCCAATCCGCCTTGCTACTCCAGCGTCAAGGCAGAGTTTTGGCGAAGAAAGGTGACATAGAAGATGCACTCGCGATATTTCAACAGGCGCGGTCTAGCCTGTTGACGTTGGTGCAGGAAGATCATTACTGGATCCTATCGCTGGACCGCGACATTCTTGATGCCTCTCTTCAAGATGGCGTGGTGGGGATAGATGCGGAAGAGAACCTGGCTCGCCACCGTGCAAGCGCAAAGATACGGACACGCGACTTGTGGTCCGCTATAGAACTTGCGGCCCGTGCAGCCGCTACACAAGACAAGTGGGAATTAGCTATCCCACTGTATACAGAACTGGATAATCGAACTACCGATCTGGCTCCGGAGCCTGCTCAAGTCATTTGGTCACTGGTACAGCGTGCAAAACTATCTCAAGGAAGAAGCCAAGAAGATTTCACCAACTTTCTGCAGCGTGCAGAGACTAAACTGCAAGCCACTGGTGCCAACTTATCGCCCAGGGAGCACAACGAATTGAGCGCCGCATTAAGCGCTTTGCGTATCGACCGTTAATCTATGATCAGCAACCGCAAAGCTCACGACGCAATCTCGCCCAGCCCGCTTTGCCTCATAAAGCGCCGAGTCTGCGTTTCGCAATAGCGATTGCTCATCCAGCGGCACGTTTGCAGCGGCCACACCCATGCTCCCGGTTATAATGGTCGTATCTCCCTCAAATTTGAACGGCTCAGTACGCAGCGCGTATCCAATTCTTTCCGCAACTCTCTTTGCCTTTTCTAAAGACGTACTGGGAAGTATTACGACAAACTCTTCGCCGCCGTAACGACCCGCAAAATCATCTGCCCTGAGCTCTCTTTCGATCCTGCGTCCAACTTCTTGCAACACAGCATCCCCGGCTGCGTGACCATAGGTGTCATTGATTTTCTTGAAGTGATCTATATCCAGCATAATCATGCTCAAGGTAGCACCGGTCCGTTGCATAATGCCTTTCTGCCGGACCAGTTCTTCCATAATCGAGCGGCGATTGGGCAGTTGCGTGAGCGCATCGTTCAGGGCCAAATATCTGGACTGCTCTTCGGCTTTGCGCAGCAAAACATTGTCCTGCTCAAGCCGAGCCCTGGCTCTGCTGATCGCATACGCATACTTGGATCGGACGTACTCCAAGAACCAGGACATGATGGATATCACAGTATAGGACGCCAAAAAACGAACGATGAAATCCATATCGTAGTCGGCCGCGTTGGTTATGCCCTCTGGTAAAAAGAATATTCCGCACCACGCTAACAGCAGCCATGCGCTAAGGAGGGTTCCCAAGCGAATACCAGCAAAGAAGAATACGAAAGGCGGGTAGGAAAAAATCCAGAGCGCGCGACTCTCGGTTCCTTCACCTAATGTGCCAAAGTAGACAAAAAGCGCGCCCCACAAAGCCACTACCCCCCGATAGAAGTACTTGCCATCAGATGATCTTCGCAGCCCTAGTAGGCTGCCCAGTACGACAATTGCAACAGCCGTATCAACAAAACCCTCTGAATAATTTGCGGTAAAGATATGTTTTACGGCAAACAGTGACAAAATCCCCCCCGTGAGCACAACCAGGAACGCAAAAAGAATGCGTTTTTGCTCCTCTTCATATGTGAGTGGATGTGGGGATATCAAACGGACCAGCCAACGCCATACATTTGATGTCCTGATACCGGTCATGGATTTGTCGTCTAAGTTGTGCATTAGAAAAACCTGGATTCGAGCAATCGGTAAAAGAAGTGCCCTTATTGATATATGGCGCAAACGCCCCAGAAAATTATCAAGTCTTTCCAAAGCACCTCAATATAGAAAAGCTCGCAACATCAGCATCTAGCAAATCATCTCAGGAACAGACAAATAGGAGAAACTAGAATTTAGCACTCTGGCGCTTGAGCCTGGATACCTGCCATGCCAGCATGATGTTTTTCCATTGCTTACAGCATGCGACTCTTCAACAAAATTCTACTGGCTGTGTTTCTAACGGCGGCGCTGGTCTTGCTAATGCAAGTTGGCATTTCGCGATGGCGCCTGCAGGATGGGTTCAATCAATACTTGCATGCCCAAGAACTGGAAAAGCTGGAAGATGCCGCTCAACAGCTTGGTCAGGAATATGCAGTACACGGCTCCTGGGATTTTGTCGTTCGAGATCCTCGACTGTTACATGAGCAAGTTCGGGAACCTCGAGACCGCAGACCCAATGTAGACGGCGACCGACCACCGCCTCCCCGAAGAAGTGGACCTCCCCCACTCGAACCTACTTCGGCCGCGCGTGAAAGCGAGCAGAGATTTCGCGACTCAAGTCCAACCGGGGAAAGGTTTCGGCCAGAAAGCCGCCGAGCATTTGATAGAGAAGATCAAAGGCAAAGACCGCCAAGGCGCCCGCCGCCTCAGCGGGATTCCATTGAAGAGCGATTGATCCTGTTAGACGCAGCACGGCAGACTGTTGTGGGTCGAAGAAGTTTCACCGAAGAAGCGCAGACACCAGTTATCGTGAACGGCAACGTTGTCGGGTGGTTGGGCATTGCCGAACCCGAGGCTAAACCGTCGCCTGCGGAGCGCCAGTTCCTAAAGGATCAACTTTCGTCTGCCCTATGGATCGCCCTTGCGGGGATGTTTATCGCCGCATTAGCTGCCACCATACTGGCGCGGCTACTAAGTCGCCAGATACAGCGCGTCTCTAGCACTATTGCGGCCCTGGCTGCTGGCGATTATGCCAGTCGCATGACTTCCTCAGGAAAAGATGAATTCACGGCCTTGGCCACCCAAGTTAACCAACTGGGGGAAACGCTTGAAGCCAACCGAACAGCACGGCAGCTATGGACCGCCGACATTTCCCATGAGCTTCGCACGCCGCTGGCCGTCTTAAAAGGAGAGCTTGAGGCTTTACAAGATGGCGTGCG
>CAZVYE010000241.1:0-5213 GCA_964630895.1 uncultured Gammaproteobacteria bacterium
GAGAAAGCGGCGGCAACTTGCCAATTCACCGCGCCGTCGGCGGTTAGCGGTTCAACATCCGAAAGTGTTTCGGTTCGCGAATATTGGAGTTGAGAAACATCGCCTGTGAACATCTGTACCCCAGGCGAATCGCCGCTTCCCGGGTTGTCATTACCCAGTTGGCGAAAAACGATCTTGGCCTGATCCGTATCGTCGATTATCACTTTCGGACGCTCGGCGAAAATCATGCGATTTTGGCTGTCACGGCGTTCGGTTTCGATAAATGAGCAAACGCCGTCCACGCATTCGCCCAGCGCGGTGTGCAGGCTGCGTCGGGTGCCAAAGAACTCAGGCTCGGTAGAAACCGTGTAAGCCAATAGAACAGAGCCTTCCTGAAATGCTTCGGCAGACGCTGACGCCACTCCCAGAGACAGCTCCATGGGCTCCTGGACACCGGCCGTGTCTCGTGGAAAGCGATATGCGATCTGACGCTGTTCCATCTGTAGATTGCCCGGCGATGCCGCTGCATTGCGCACCCAGATTACCATCGGCCTACCGTCCACGAATGTCACTGCCGGATCAACGTCTTTCGCAGTGCTGGTTGAATCGACGTTGCCGATTTGAGTCCAGCCGCCAACGGGATCAAAAAACCCGAAGCGAACTTTCATGTCGTGATTGGACAGCGAGCCGCTTGGAGAATGGCCCCAGGCCGCCAACAATTCACCGTTTGCGTTTTCGCAGGCTGGATCGCTGGACATACATCCGACCAGTCGTGCTCCACCTTCTGCGCCCAGTGACACCGGCAACGGCACAGGTGCGCTCCAAGTTTCGCCATCCCATTGCGAGTACACCATTTGTTGTGCAGCGAACGCCGCGTCGAGCGAAGAGCCAAGGAATGCTGCCTCGTCGAGAGTACTTTCCGACCACATAGCAAGAGCCTTGCCTGGAGCGTAATAAGCGACAGCAGGTTGCATGGCTCCAGGGCCACTTGCGAGCACAGTTTCATTGACTGACAAGCCGCCACGCAGAATTTGCAAATGTATTCCGTCTGAGTCGTCCCAGGCGATGATTTCCTCACCGAAACCATCGCCGGCAATCACGGTTGCTCCCACGACAAGGTCCGGTGCAACTGGTCCTTTGGGGCCGAAGTCAAGCTGATTGGCCAGCTGACCCAGACACTGGGAGGGCTCCTGTACGTTAACTAGAGTTTCCTCGCCGCTTCCAGTAACGCAGAGGTCACAAATGCCGACAGACACCTCGAAGAAAACCTTAAGAAAGAAGTTGAAACATGGCTCAGATGCCAAATCATTGAGAACATAGTTTTCGATGGCTATGGGCATCGACACGCCAATTGAGGGCTGGGCCGTAACGCTGGCATGGATGACGCCGAACAGCGCGGTCAAGTCAAAGAAAATATCGATGCCGGCTTCAACTCTTGGCTCGACAGTAAAATCGAGTCCAACCGAGTCGTTTTGCAGTTCCCGCACATATCCAAAATATCGATAAAGTAATCTGAACCAGATATCGGCCCCGAGTGTGGCTCCAGCAATTGGATCAATGCCCCACGCGTAGCGGAACAGTGGCACATTGCCTGTATCAAATAGGGTCTCGTACGTAAGTGAGCCGAAGTCTGGTGGAGGTGAAGTTCCGCCTTTGGCGATGAATGTGACACTGTCCGTGGCAAGAACACTCATAGTCGTGTCACTCGCTGGCTCATTGGCGGCGGTCTGATCCGTTACCGCTCGACGCATTCGCTCGGCGCTGCCGCCGACGTAAATAGTCTGCGAGACGGTAGCGACTGTGAGATTGTCGTTCTGCAGATCACCCACACCTGCAGGCACATTGTTGGCGCTGGCGTCATTCATTGAGGAGCGTTCGAAAGCAAGAATGGACAACTTCTCTGGCGACCACTGAATGGATGAGTCGCTGTACTTATCGCGATCTAATTGCCAAGTAGGTCCCTTTCTGAATTCGACCCAGAACAGCGATTCCAGTGTTGTTCCGTCACGCACAGCCTCAATCCTTGCGAGGAATATTCCTGTGGGAAAACGGTGTACGTCCGGAAGCACGCCAACCAGCTCAATATTTGAAGTCGAGCATGCTCCCGTTCCGGAGAACATGGCGATCGGATCACGATTAGGGATATACAAAGTGGCGTTATCGAGAGGACCAAACAACGCCTCGTTATACGCAATGCGCACTTCGACGTCTTCGCCAGTAGTAATCAAATCAGCATCGGGAACTTCCACAGGATGAGGGTAAGTGAAGAACTGACCAATCAGTGGAACATCGAGAATCTCGAGCCCAGGCGATGGAACATCGGCGATGAATGGCGTTGCCGTCAGCTCGATTTCACCATCGTAGCGTGGGATCGAGATCGTGAATTCTCCAGTTCCCGGGTCGAAAGGTATAACGGTTCCAAACTCGTCCAGTAAGAAAAACTCATTGGTCGATCCGTCGTATTGCATATTAAAGACCACACCGGTGCCCTTACCGGCCGAGTTGACGTAACCATAGCCTTGCTGGAGTGCGTTGACTCGGATCGAGAAGTAGTAAGTCTGCCACCCGTTGACGGCGGTATTCTGGTCGGCCGTACTTGCAACTTGCGCAGATCCTGCCAGTAGCGCCTGGATTTCCGGCGAGAATGCGAAGTCGTATTCGCCGTTGGCGTCAGTGAGGGCATTCTCCAGCGTACCAGGGCAGCCGGGTGGGTCGCCGAACAGTTCGAGATTTGCGGATTGAAACTGGTTATTTCCTGCGGACATTACGCCGCCCAAGGGTATGATGCCGTGGTCATCAAAGCCGAGGTTAGAAACGTTTTCTCCTACAGTTTCCTGCTCACCTGCTGGGTAGACAATAGCGTTGGTTTCCAGCGCGACGACCGCGCCCTGGATGGGTTCGCCTAGCGGGGTTGTGACACGCATCGTGAAAGTCTGCGAGATCTGCGGCGTGCTGGGTGGAGCATCTGGAAAGAGAATAAAGCCGGAGTCGGTAGGTGATACGAAAACCAAGCCCAAATCGTCCTCTTCGCCGCCGGTCATAACGTTAGTAAAACCTGAAGTCAATCCCGGGACTGTCGCGACGACCTCGAAACTTCCATCGAGTTGCATGGAAACTGGCGTGCCGTTCACAGGTACCATCGCGCCGTCGCTGGCGCGCCAGGCCAAGGTCCACTGATAGTCTTCCGGTACGCGACCATCCGGGAGCAGTACGCGTCCTGTAACGGTAAACTGGCCGCCAGGACCAAGCGGGGCCGAGTCGAAGGTCGCGAAATCTAGAGCCATTTGCGTTTGGGTAGGAGCCGTAACCGTAAAAGGGGTCGATGCCGCTGCTAACGTTCGATTGCCGAGGCGAATACGGGCATCAATCTCGCTTGCCCCTAGTTGGCTGGACGCAATCAGAGTGCCTGTCGTCGAACCCGCACCGATTGTCACCGGTCCTGCGAGCGTAACCCCATCCAAACTCAATTCAAGCGAGCCCGCAGGTGCACCGGTGAGTGTGTAGGATATGGTCTGGCCAGGGACGGCGTTTGTTGGGTTTACCGAGAGCATTGGCGGAGCCAATAGCGTCAATGCGTCCGTATCGAGCAAAGTGATAAATGGTATGTCACCAACCCCCGTAATACTGCGGAGTTCGAGCACGGAATTTCCAGCGACAAAACCATCAATGGTTACGGTTCGCAGAACGGCAGGCTCTGTTTGCGCGGCAGTAAATTGATCGATCACCATACCGTCAAGACTCAATCGATAGTCGACCCCCGAGTTGACATTGTCGATCCGGACCACCAGCTCGCCACCGATCTGAACCTGATTTGGCAGCGGCGTCATCTCGGTTTGGGCGCTGACCTGGGTTACCAGCAAAAAGATAGTGGTCGATAAGAAAAGTTTCCAAAGCCGCATTGCAGCCCCCTTTATAGTTATATTCAGTCGCTTGTCTATCGCAACACTTGCTGTAGTTTAGCAACACCATTTTTAAATTTAGGAGCATACGAAAAATGACGCATTTGAATCGTCCTTGATTTCGTAGACACTTACTTTCTAAGTCATTATGGCCGAAATACTGGTAAACTTTCAGTGGAACCCTTTGTCCAGAGGAAAGAGAAATTGTGAACAATCACACACGGGCATGAAAAATACGCAGTGTGCTTCATTTTATAGGGCCGTTGTGAATTCTTCGGTTCTACCTGCCCAGCAGCTTATTCCACCAGCTAGATTTTGCCCCTCCTGACTGCCCATAGGCTTGGTTGTACCCGACGATAGCCTGATCAAAACTCGAAAGCAGGGACACTAGCTGTTCTTTTTCGGGTTCCCCGTCAAAGCTTCGCATGGCGGCCACGCCCACTTGACTGTTTGCCGGAACGCGATCCTCTTCGATAGCAGTTCTAGCGTTGGGCAAAAACACGTCCGCCAGCCATTGTTCGAGTGCCATCACGCCGTAGCCGAAAGCGGTAGCAACCTGAGGCACTGGTTTGCTTGGGTCATGCTCAAAACCTAACGCTGAAAGCTCGGCCTCGATGACTTTCAGTTGTTCGAGCAGCACGTCTCCATCAACTTTGCGGTGCGCCATGCTTGCTACCCTCCAGAGTCCGGATTGCAATAGTCAGGTTAGGACTTCCAGACGAAGAAAAGTAGAGGACTAAGTCTCTAAACTGTGTCAGAAAATGCTGACTGAGCCGTAGTTTTTGGCTTAATCAGACGGCAACGATATTTCCTGGTCTCCTGACTCTGCGACGTCTTCGACTTCAGAGCCTTCCAGTGATTGCGCGTTGATTTTGGCGATCAAATCCCGAGTGTCTTTGTAATGCTGTTTACGCTCTTCCGCAGTCAGGCCTAAACGGGCTTCGGCCAGACAGCTCTGGAAAATAATATCTCGGGTATTAAGTACGTTCGGGTTCCTGCCACCAAGTGGAAACTCCTCTTCGGCTGCGGACGCGCCATCGGTGCCGCCGGTACTTAAGACGCTGATGCTGGTAGCAAAGCCAAGATCGGTTGTGGCATCGGGGGGTGGGCCCACGCAAATGGTGCCGTCCGCGTTGATCACGATGATTTGGCTATTGGAGGTGAGCAATGTAATGCTGTTACCGACCTGTCTTGTGCTGAAGTGGTGCACGTCTTCCACGGATGTGGCGCGCCCTGTCATGACCAGGGTTACACCGGCTGCAAAGGCTAACCGTTTCATCATCACCTCTAACCAGTTGATTTGGGGTCGATATAGCCCCGGGATTGGCTAACGAA
>CAZVYE010000242.1:0-5148 GCA_964630895.1 uncultured Gammaproteobacteria bacterium
ACGAATATCCGCAAGCCTGTGGTGGATTACACTACGGATGAAATTGGTCAGATATTCGATACCAATTTGCACAGTGTTTTTGAGCTATGCCGCTTGCTCAGGCCCATGCTTTCTGCGTCCGACCATGGGGCCATAGTGAACATTGGCTCAGTGGCCGGTCAATCTCACATAGGAACCGGTGCCCCGTACGCCATGACCAAGGCAGCTATTACCCAATTGACCCGCAACCTGGCTTGCGAATGGGCCGATCAGGGGATTCGCGTCAATGCGGTAGCACCTTGGTATACGGATACCCCGCTGGTGGGCAAACTGCTGCAGAATGAAGACTACCTTCGTGCGGTGCTTGATCGCACGCCTATGCGGAGAATTGCGCGACCCGCAGAAGTCGCCAATGCTGCGCTCTTTCTGCTCAGTGGGGCCGCGTCATTTGTGACGGGACAATGTCTTGCGGTAGACGGAGGGTTTAGTGTCAACGGGTTCCAACCGCCTCCTATTTCCTCATGAACGCGTGATATCAGGTAAACCTGTAGTCAGAAGCCATTGCTCTCTTTCCGGATAGTATTGCCAGATTTGCATATCCGTAATAACGCGTTCCCGCATGTTGTGTCGGTTTACGAAGCGAATTTCGACCCGCTGCCGATATTGATCAACGCCTGGGCCAGGTCCTTCCGTCACAACGATGTAGCTGGTGACTTTGATTTGGTCATACCGACGCATCATCAGTTCCATCTCTTCGAACTTTGGTCTGGTTTCCGGCTCGGTAAACTTCACCGCGTCGCGAAACTGATTCCAGCGTATGTTTGACTGGTACAGCGCGGTAGTTGCTTGCAGCGCCTTGCCTCTCTTATCACTGGCGCAACCAACCATGCCGCCGCAAATGACTGCTGCTACCGTTGCCCACATTAATAACCTGTAGATTTGAGTGATCCGCATAATATTGTCCTGAATTTAGGTTTTGAGCATTGCAACATAGTGACCGGTCATGGTTGCAGCGGCACCTTCGGTGGCTGAAACCCAACTGGTTAATTTTAAGCGAGACTTGCCTCTTCGATTGAGCTGATCCAAAAACTTGCCCCACATCTCTGGACTGGGTGCATCACAATAGCAGGCAATTTCTCCGTCGACAGGCTTGTTGTACAGCATTTCGCTGCGATGAATCACAATGTCGGCGTGCACAGACTGGGCATCTAACAAGTGTCGCACCATGCCCCAGCCAGCCAGGGTAAGCATGGTTGCCAGGCTGCCACCAAATGCGGTGCCCTTATCGTTACGGTTAGGTTCTAGCGGGCCCAGCAGGCGAATGCTGTGGTGATCCAGATGCACTACACGAAGGTCCATGGCCTGGGTTAACGGTATTTCAGCGTAGAAAAACGCCTCTAGTCGAGACGCAGCTTCATTTGGCGCAATGGTGGCAATAGACATGAAACAATCAATACCCTTGTTCGAGGTTGACTTTATACAGCGGTTGTTCGCCGCGCTCCACCTGTTTGGCTGAAGCAACGATAATCTGGGCAGCGCGATCGGGGTCGGTAAGGCTGGCTACGTGGGGCGTGATTGTGATGTCAGGATGTGCCCAGAAAGGGTGATCTTTGGCCAAAGGTTCTTCGCAGAATACGTCCAGGATTGCGTGATGGGGTTGCCCATTTTTAAGGCCGGCAATCAAGTCCGTTTCAACCAGATGGGCGCCTCGGCCCACGTTAATCAACGTACAGGCTTGGTCGAATTGATCAAACAATGCGCTATTTAAAATGCCGGTCGTCGCTGGGGTAAGGGGAAGCAGGTTAATCAACACCTGGCTTTGTGATGCCATATCCCTCAGACCGTCAGCACCGCTATAAGTATTCACATTTTCCAACTGCTTTTGCGACGTGCTCCATCCGCCAACAGAAAACCCCAATTGCGCGAAATGTATCGCCACGTTTGCGCCCATCTGGCCTAAGCCCAAAACTCCAATGGTTGGATTAGCCGCGCGCTTGGGTTTCCATATCTGCCGGGCTTGCTGCTGTGCAAAGCGTTCAAGATGCAGTGACCGCTGCAGTACCACACCCAACAAGTAGCGCGCCATATCTGTTGCAAGCTGACTGTCAACAATGCGGCCTACCTGGATATGATTTGGTCGGCTGGCATCGTTCACAATAAACTCTACCCCTGCGCCCAGGGACGTGACCGCCCTGAGTGCTGGAAGTTTTTCCCAAATATTCCTAGGATGTGCCCACAATACGGCAAATTGAACGGTATCAGCCGGGCTGATATCGGGCCAGACGCTCACGTTTATCGTGGTATCGATCGCCTCGATCGCGGATTTGAGACGTTTCGTGTCCCGATTGGGCATAATCAGTGCGATATGCATACAGCTACAACATTTTGATTTAGATGCGCAGAATAACAGCCCTCATAGTATTGCTATTCATCTCGGTGCCTCAAGCACTTGCTGAAGAAGTGGGTCAGCCTAGCTGGCGTACCGGCTACGCGTATGATCTGGACAGTGGCAAGCTGGTCTATGTTGAGGAGCACGCGCGCTGGTTCGAAGACGATCAGATTGTGAAGCAGACAATCAACTATTACAGCGCAACCGGTGCTGCTATTGCCAACAAGCAGCTAGATTTTCAGCAACAGGCAACTCAGCCTGAGTTTCGATTGGAAGATTTCCGTTCCCAGTACGTTGAAGGAATGCGGTGGGTTGACGGCCAGTGGCAGGTTTTCTGCAAGCGAGGCGAAGGCAAACCTATCAAAGACAAGCAGATCAAAGCGCTTTCCAGCGCGGTTGTGGACGCGGGTTTTGACCAGTTCGTAATTCGCCATTGGGCAAAGCTGATGTCGGGCCAGTCTATAGACGTACCGTTTTTAATCCCGTCGCGCATGCGTCTGGGCGAATTTCGCATCCGCTTGTTGCATGCAAACGATTCTAAAGTGCGTTTTTTACTCGAACCCAAGAGTGCATTTATTCGCTGGTTTTTCGATGGTATCGAAGTCGCGTATCATCCTGAGCAACGCACGTTGCTTGAATATAGCGGGATGTCCAATCTTCGCGACCCAGAGCTAGACAACTACATGGTCCGGATTGAATTTCAGGATGGGCCGGCAAATTTCGCGTCGTCTGCTCGTCTCGCAAGTCCTTAGGTGCGCGCACGCGTGCTGTTGCGGCACGCTTCTTGCTGTGGCCGGGGCAGCACATCTTGGGAGATTGATTTGTCACTGCAGTCACGTCTGTTTTTTCTTGTAGGTACGCTTCTTGCGGCGGCTCTTATAGTGGCCCTTTGGATTACCCACCGCCTGGGCGATGAACTCAACGATCAGGTAGATGACCTCGCGCTATCTGTGGGCAACTCTGTGCTCCAGTTTGTGGATGCCAATCAGGCCGAGTCCAGCGGCGATCAAATCCAAGTGGAACGGATCATCACCGACGAAAATGGGACAACCCGAATCCTGCACGAGCAAATAGGGGATCAGATTACCGCGTTTAGCGTGGAGCGGGGTGGGGAAGCAGTACCGACCGTGAGTCTGCCACAACGCTATGCCTCAAGTTGGCGTGACCGCATAGCCGTCGGCACTGCGGCGGTGAATGGAACCCCTAGCCTACGACTGAGCAGCGGTGCATTGCTGGGTCAGTTTCCGGTGCCGGCGAAAGGAATTGATGCGGCTTTAGAAGAGTACCGCAGGCGACTGTTTATTAGCTTGATCGCGGTGTTTGTATTAGCGCTGGTGGTAGGGGGCATTTTTATTCATCGCATGACGCGGCCGTTGCGGGAGCTGCGGCGCGCAAGTCAGGCGTTAGGTACTGGCGAGTTAGGCGTACAGGTAGCAGGCACAAAAGCTAGAGCAGGCGGCAGCGAAATTGCTGCGGCGGTAACTGCATTTAACGAAATGAGCACGCGTCTCGCGGCATTAGAATCCGAGCGCGAGCGCATGCATCGGCAGCAGCATCTTTCGGAAGTCGGCGAAATTGGTCGAGGCCTGGCGCATTCATTGCGCAATCCGCTGACGTCCATGAGTCTGCAGCTGCAGCAGATTGCCGAATCCGGTTTGAACGGTGAACAGGCTGGCGCTGTGCGTGATATGCAGGCGCAAATTAAACGGGTTGACCATGCGATCAGAGGATTCTTGACACTTGCCAGCGCGCCACAGGCAGAGCCTGTTGAGACTGACTTGGTCGGGCTTATGCAAGACGTGATTTTTACCCTTTCCCAAACCAGCAATACACCTTTCGATTTGCAAAGCGATGGCAAAGTCATACTGCGCTGCGTGCCGTCTGAGTTGCGAGCTGTGTTTGAGGCACTCTGTGCCAATGCTGCTGAAGCTTCTCCGGAAGAAGAAGCGGTGGAGGTCTCCCTCATGGTTTCCGAATCTGGTGTATTAGTGACCATCGCTGATCGCGGTCCTGGCATTCCCGAGAACATCCGAAAGCGTCTGTTCAAGCCCCACGCCACCACCAAGTCACATGGTTCTGGTATGGGCCTGTATTTGAGTCACAGGTTGGTGACGACTCGTTACAACGGTGATGTTCAAGTGGTTGCCCAGGCCGGTGGTGGCACGCAGGTAAGTTTGTTGCTGCGAGATCGCACATGAGTCCGGAGACGCGCCTGCTCATCGTCGAAGATGACGCTACTCAGCGGCGTCTGCTACAGCAGATATTAGAGCAGGCAGGTTATGCCTGTCGGGCGGCAGGTGATGTGACACAAGCGCGCGAGTACCTGGCGGAAGAATCGGATTGGCAGCCGCAATTGGTGTTGACTGATCTGCAGCTTCCAGACGGCACCGGTATGGACCTGCTGAGCGAGGTTCGGGCCAACATGCCATGGGTAAGCGTAGTCATGATGACCGCCTACGGCAGCATTTCGCAGGCGGTAGACGCCATTCGTAAGGGCGCTGACGATTATTTGGCTAAGCCCTACGAAAAAGAAACACTGCTGTTGGCTATTGCCCGAGCTTTGAAGACACGCGACCTGGAGGAAGAAAACAGGCGGCTTAGTGAAGCCCTGGAGGAGCGAGATCGGTTGGTGGATTTAGTAGGCCGATCGCAGTCCATGCAAAAAGTGTATCGCCGTGTCGAGAAGATTGCGGGGACCGAGGCCACCCTGCTGATTCAAGGTGAAAGCGGCACGGGTAAAGAGCTGGTAGCACGGGCCATCCATGCGCTTTCTGCCCGGC
>CAZVYE010000243.1:0-5144 GCA_964630895.1 uncultured Gammaproteobacteria bacterium
CATGTAGCGCGCCCAAGTGCAATACCACCAGTACCAGAATCGCAAGCGGCACCGCGATTACGTGTAGCGCAAAGAAGCGGTTGAGCGTGGCATCCGAGATCAGGAAGTCGCCTCGAATCCATTCGGTAAGCCCATCACCGATATAGGGTATGGCACCGAATAGCGAAACAATAACCTGCGCACCCCAGTAAGACATCTGGCCCCAAGGCAGTACGTAGCCCATAAAGGCCTCTGCCATCAATGCCAGGTAAATCATCATGCCAAATATCCACACTAACTCGCGGGGCTTCTTGTATGAGCCGTACAGCAATCCGCGGAACATGTGTAGATAAACGACAACAAAAAACATGGAGGCGCCGGTGGAATGCAAGTAGCGCACGAGCCAACCATAGGGCACGTCGCGCATGATGTATTCAACGGAGGCAAATGCTTCTGCGGCGCTGGTCTTGTAGTGCATGGTCAGCCAGATACCGGAAACAATCTGGTTAACCAGAACCAGCAAGGCCAACGAACCGAAGAAGTACCAAAAGTTAAAGTTCTTGGGGGCGTAGTATTTCGCCAGGTGCTTGTCCCAAAAATCAATGACCGGCAAACGCTTGTCTACCCAGTGCAGAACGTTATCCGCACCTCGACTGATTGCTCCTTGAGGTTCTCGCATCAGGCTACTCCTTCATCACCGACACCAATGATGATGCGGTTTTCGTCAAGAAATGAGTATTGCGGAACGACCAGGTTGGTCGGTGCAGGAACCCCTGCGAATACTCGACCGGACAAGTCGAAGCGACTGCTATGGCAAGGACAGAAGAACCCACCTTGCCAGTTTTCGTCATAAGGCTGCGGCGTGATTTCCGGAACAAACTTCGGCGAGCAACCCAAATGGGTGCATAAGCCAACCAACACCAGAATTTCTGGTCTGGACTCGCGTGCTCGGTAATAGTTCTCTGCAAACTCTGGCTGCTGCTCTTCCGTAGAATCCGGATCGCGCAGCTGGTCGCCATTATCTTTTAGATTAGCGAGCATTTCTTCCGTGCGGCGGACGATCCATACCGGCTTGCCACGCCACTCTACTTGAATCTTTTGACCCGGTTGCAGCTTGCTAATATCTGCTTCCACCGGAGCACCAGCGGCTTCAGCGCGGGCGCTGGGTTGCCACATCTTAATGAATGGAACCGCGGCGCCTACCAGGCCCGCGCCGCCAACTACAGCGACCGTACCCGTAAGCAAAAACCGGCGGCGGCTATTATCTGTGCCATCGCTTGACATTCGAAACTCCAGAAACCCTTATTTTGACGTGTATTTATGGGAGGGCAGAACTCCTAACCTGCGGATTGTACTAAAAAGTGAAGAACTCTCTCAACGTAGATCGCAAATTAAATCACTTTTTCTTGTCAATCCGTGTAAATAAGCCCGGTTTAACACGTTTGTCGTTACAATATTGAGTCAACATTTGAACCAAGAGTGCAGATTTACGTGAAAAAACTGCTAGCGGCGGCCAAATATGCCAGCCAATTTGTCGTTCTAGGCCTGGCGATCGCTTTCGTTGCCTTTGCAGTCACGCGCAAAGATCGAGTGACGCCCGTGCCTGAGACAAAGCCGGTACAGAATGCACAAGCGGTGCCCACCACCTTCAAGGAGCTGAAGGTATCTTATGCGTCTGGAGTTGAGCGCGCCGCACCCGCAGTTGTAAACGTTTACGTGGACCGACTCGTAGAGCAACGACCTGTTGCGCTGATGCGCGACCCAAAAACCCAGCAGTTAACCGGACAGGCCTTAATCGGTCCACCGCAGGTGTCGGCCAGACGGGAACTGGGTTCAGGCGTAATAGCCAGCGCCGATGGCTACATACTGACGAATAATCACGTCATCCAGGATGCCGACAACATCCATGTCGCGCTTTGGGATGGTCGAATTACGCAGGCCGAGATTGTTGGCACTGATACAGCGACCGACCTTGCCGTCCTGAAGGTGCGCCTGACCGAGTTACCTACCGTGCCTTATGGTGCTCCAGAGTCGCTTTCTGTGGGCGATGTGGTTCTGGCAATCGGCAATCCTCTGGGCTTGGGCAAGACCGTGACCATGGGTATTGTCAGTGCTACCGGCAGGACTAATCTGGACATCAGTCAATATGAAAACTTTATCCAGACCGATGCCGCCATTAACCGCGGCAATTCGGGCGGCGCATTGATAACGGCAACCGGAGACTTGATCGGCATCAACACTGCCATGCTTGGACGCGAGCAAGGCGTAGAGGGCATTGGCTTCGCCATTCCAATCGATATGGCGCAGCAAGTAATGCAGGAGATCATCTCTAATGGTCGAGTAATCCGTGGCTGGTTAGGCATAGATGCGCAGGACGGACGCTTTTTTCCACGACTGGCGGCGCGGGCTAACGATTTGCCCGGCGTAGTAATCACCCAGGTCGTTCCAAACGGACCTGGCGATTTAGCCGGCTTGATTCCAGGAGACTATGTAACCCATTTCGATGGCCGCCCTGCGCAGGCCATCAAACCGCTAATGGAACAGATTGCTGACACTATGCCAGGTGAACCGGTAAGCATTACTTACTGGCGCGAAGGTCAGCGATTCGACCAAACAGTGACCTTGATCGAAAGACCTGCAAACCAACTCACACAAAGTTGATCGAGCCACCATGGGCCGACGTAATTAATCCTCAATTTTACTCGGCGGGACGTGGGGCTTTGCATATTCGAAGCGCGTATAACTCTGCGGCTTGGCATAGGTGTCCAAACCACTAATTGTCAGTACATCCATTGCGCTTAAATTGAGCTGTCCATCCTCTCTTTGGGCGCCATCTGGAAATGACAGCAGTACCACTTTGCCGATAAGAAAATGTACGCCGTTGTGAGAAATGGTCTGTTCTTCTACCAGTCGCACACCCATTTTGACCGGACTCTCGGCCACAAAGGGCGCTGAGAAATCGCTGACAAAATCTGGCGTAAGACCCACTGCATCAAATTCAGATTCTTCCTCAGCATAACGCGCCGCAGTCTGGTGGGCCTTTGCCTCCATGCCAGATGCTATATGGTTTACGGTATAGCAGCCTGTTTCGCGAATGTTGTTTAGCGTACCTCTGGCCACAGAGTCTGGCCGGACGAATAAGCCAATCAACGCGGGATCGGACCCCAAATGCAC
Organism: uncultured Gammaproteobacteria bacterium; assembly: GCA_964630895.1. GTDB lineage: Bacteria > Pseudomonadota > Gammaproteobacteria > Xanthomonadales > SZUA-38 > CAZVYE01. Next base: position 3,154 of record CAZVYE010000243.1, read on the forward strand.
TACTGAACTCATAATGGCAAGGTTATTGATGCCATCGGCACTTATCGTGCCGATTAAGTTTGCGGGTTTGTATCCGGTAATCGAATTGATGAGTGCTGCGCGAAAGCGCGACTCCATTTGCGCAAAATCAGAACTTTTGTACTGCTTTACCACGGCAACTCCGCGCCATCCCACGCCCAAAACTTGCCAGAATCCTCTGGCGCCAAGCGCGCTATGATACTCAATAAGTAGTCAGCAGTTTGCGCGGGGCTGAAAAGCTTCTGCGCCGGGACGTTAGCCTGGAATGGCTGGGACAGCGGCGAGTCTGTGGTTCCGGGATGCAGCGCGGCAATACAGCATTTGGGATGGGACCTGCGCCATTCGCGAGAGAGTGTTTTCAGCGCCATGTTCAATGCCGCTTTGGAACAGCGATAGCTATACCAGCCGCCTAGTCGATTATCCTCAATACTCCCCACTTTGGCAGAAACTGCTGCGAACACCGAATCTGACGATTTGGACAGCCGGTCTTTGACAGCGCCCGCCAGCATTAATGACGCCAACGCGTTCACTTGCATGTTCTGCAGGAAAAAGTCTGACTCTACTTGAGTCACAGACTTTTCCGGGCCGTTTTCGGGAGTGTGCAATATACCTACGGTGTTGATTACCAGCCCCAGCTCGGCGTGATTTTCCGCCAGGAATTCCTCCAGTCGCTTAAAGTCTGCCTGCGCACAAATATCCAATTGACAGGATTCGCTGCCAGAATCGCCACTCCGCCGACTTGTTGTGAACACCCGTTGGAATGTTCCTTCGTTTCTTAGCCTGTCTATCAGCGCCTTACCAATCGCGCTATCTGCACCTACAATCAGCGCATCCATCTGGTGACCTCAATTTTAGAATCAAAGCTGGCACCTTGATGGTCTTTATCCTGTGAGCGCACTGTGATGCATTCGTGACTGCGAAGCGACTAGGCCTTACGCGCCCACCAGAGTAACCGCGATAAGCCGCGCGAACCGAGCACAAAGCAAGTGCCCAGCGCAAGAAAAACTGTGTGGGTTACAAAGGCGATAATCCATCGCGCGTTTTCGTGGCCATGAATAGAAAACTCTTCCATCTGCAGTAAATAAAAAGCAGAAGTGGCCCAAACCGGAAATGACCAAACAATAATGGCGCAACCAAATATCTGCCAGAGAACTGGCAAAGGGAACTGACCAGGCTGGCTTTGTTCCGATGCGTCAGGTAGATCGACTACCGTTCGCTTAGCTAGATCATGTGCAAATACCCAGAGTCCTGCCGCGACAATAGCTTTCAAAAGCACAGACAACAGGCCGACGGCTTCGTAAGAACTGTCACTAAGATATTGAGGTTCGCTCAGCACAAAAAACACCAACACATCCAATCCCAGGCTTACTGTGTACAACGCAAGCAGAACCGCCGCTTCGGTAAATGGTGACCGCAAGAACATAGCTACGATTATTCAGAAGAGCCTTTGGCATGCTACTTATTCACTTATCGGCTGATTGTAATTTAGCTGTGACGCAAACTGCGAGGACTATTGCAGCGGCACTACCGTTTGCGCTGCACACCTACCAATAAGTTCTGTAACCGTCGGTATTCTGGATCGTCCAGATCAAGATCTCCGGTCAAATACGCCGTCAGCATTGGCTGAGAGTCAAAGCCCCAGAATAGATGGCCATCGACTACTGCCGTTGGCACTCCGAACACCCCAGCAGCAATCGCCGCATCCGTATTTGCACGCAATACGCCTTTGGCCTGTGTATCCTGGGCTCTTTCACGCAGATCGGATTCGCCCAGCCATTCTTCCAGGGCAGCAACTTCCTGATCGCTTTTGGCCAGGTTTCCTTTTGCCCAAACCCATTGAAAAAGCTTGAGCACTTGGCCTACGTCATCCCCCAACAGCACTGCGACACGATTTAAAAACAGTGGATTGAACGGGTGTTCGTCGGGGAATCTTAGCGGTATGCCCAAAGAACGTGCCTGAAAATAAACTAGCC
>CAZVYE010000244.1:0-5099 GCA_964630895.1 uncultured Gammaproteobacteria bacterium
CCTGCTTATAGCTTGGGTCGGAGCTATTTGCGCTGAGTTCATACGCGTACAGCAAGTTCTCCAGGCCTGAGTCGTAATTGCCAAGCACCGTGTAGGCATCGCCAATTCCTTGCAGCGCTAAGACCTGCATATCTACGCTCTCGATTTGCTCCGCCTGCTGCAGCATGTCCTCGTAGATTTCTATGGCCTGGGGGTAGCCATTTTGCGCCGCAGCCAGTTCTGCTTTGAACATGGTAGCGCCCAAGCGATCTTCCTCTCGCTCGGCTTCGGTGTAAGCCACAATCGACTTTTCGATCATGTCATTGGCCGCATCCAACTGGCCGCTCTGACGCTCGATAAACGCCAGGGTGTAGTACCAATCGCCCTGGTTTTCCAAGTCGTCGCTGGCCATTACGTCGGTACGCAACGCCTCTAATTCATCGCGAGCCTGATCTAAGTCTTGCTCTAATGTCTCCCAGACAGCATCTAACTGAATATCAAATTCGTCTCGCTCATCCTCCTGAGCAACAACACTTTGCGCCGCGCACAGCAATGCTGCTGATATCAACAGTAAAGCTGTCCAGCTTCTGGTTTGCACAAATATTCTTGTTAAATTGAAACCCGGCACGTGGCGATCACAATCCACAGTAGTTATTTTTGCAATCAAGTGTAACCTTGTTTCGCATCAAGTGCCGTGAAGGTCACACTCTTTTGCACTGTATGCTAATGGCGCGTGCGAGACCCTTCCGGGGTTGGCCATACTACAGCCCGTCTGTCCTTAAGCCGTTTTCCCGCATCGCTTTGGTTGAGGTCGCCCAGCACTGCGGCAAAAAGCGCAAATTTCTCGGCCAATTCGGCAAAAGTTTGGCCCCACGCAGCTAGCGTGCGGTCTGGCGTGCAAGCAAGACTGGAGTACGCCGCCTCACCCATGCCGACAAAATATTTTGAGTCAAAACTGCGCCGCTCAAACCAGCCACCAAAGCAGCCGCTGATAAACAAGGCGACGTCTCCCAGGTGTCGCAGGGTATTTGCCCGAATAGATGTATTGGGAGCCAGCAACGCTTGTTCGTAAAGAGAAGTGAGCGTGGGCAAATGCTTGCCGCCGTGGGTATAAGAATAAAGGTTATCGGACTGGGCGAAGTGGTCGAGCAATCGCGCCATGTAGTAAATCGTGTCATCAGCCGCTTGGCTATGGTGCTCAGAGATTAGAGTGTCCAGCGCATCGCGAAAGAACTCAACCAGACTTGCCTGACTTTGAATTGCAGTGAATTTTGAATGCGTCAACGCCCCTCCTTTGATTACCTGCTAATCATCTGCGGGATGTAACCATTGCGTGCCAGCAGCACGTTCACGGTACTGCCTCAATCTACAACTTCATTTAAAAAGGTTTCGATCTGACTGTCAATCTACTGGTTCACTGTATTCTAAACCTGCCTTGACAGCGAACCGACTCACAGCCCGCCCATAGCCAAGGGGTTGGCCGTCACCATGGTTGTTCAATCGCCGTATGAGACACCGGTGCCGCGCAACCCACAATATCCATTAGGATTTCTTGCCAAATACTGTTGATGGTATGCCTCAGCATAGAAAAACTGATCAAGCAAGCCGATCTCGGTCGTAATCTCGCCTGCATGGGCTGCAGCCAGTGCCTGTGCGTATTGATCCTTGGATTGGCGTATCAGTTCCAGACTCTGCTCATCGGTAGCGAAAATTGCGGACCGATACTGTGTACCTCGGTCATTCCCCTGGCGCATGCCCTGGGTGGGATTGTGCTCTTGCCAAAACACGGCAAGCAGCTCGTCCAGCGCAATTTGCGCGGGATCATAGACCACCCGAACGACTTCGGTATGGCCTGTTTGGCCCGAACACACATCGTGATAAGTGGGGTTTTGTGTGATGCCACCGGCATAACCGACATGAGTGTTCAATACGCCGTCCAAAACCCAAAACCGCTTTTCGGCTCCCCAGAAACAGCCCATCCCAAATACGATGCTTTTGGATGCCGCAGGAAATGGCGGCAATAGCGATACACCCAGCACCAAGTGTTGCTCATCTGGTTCGATCGCGTGTTCGCGCCCAGGCAGCGCGGTCTGATTTTCAGGCAATACTGTCTTGGCTTCGCGATTGAACATGCTGGACTCCAGATTCGGATAATAATTCGCACTCACAATAATAGGTCAGCCCGGGCAAACAACCAAAGATTGTTTGTCTCACAAGTTTTCTGATACTTTTGGGCTATACTCGGACGCGGGAGTAGCCTCCTGCGATGCCACCATTGGTCAAGTGCAGGGGACTATAGACCAGTAACGAAAGGCGGAGTTCGTTCAGCATGCAACCTAAAGTATTGATGGTATGAATCCCACCTTACGTCTGTTCGGCTTTCACTTCGGCTTTGCGACCCTATACGCAGCAGCAGTCATCTTCTCTGACATGCTGATCTCGCAGGGAAATTTCTCCATCACGCCGATCTGGCCACCTGCTGGCGTAGGTTTTGCCTGCTTGCTGTTAGGCGGCATCCGCGCATGGCCAACCATTCTGGTAGGCATCTTGGCCGGCATCTATTTTGGCGACGAGAGACCACTGACATTTTGGGCTTTCTCCATTATGGCGAACATCCTGGGACCTATCGTAGCGGTCCTGGTGTTGCGTAAATTCTGGGCTCGTAATCTGATTAGCATTCGGCTGCGGAATGGCTTTGCGCTACTTGGCGGTGGCGCGGTTCTTTCCGCCATTGCCGCGATTTTTGGCATCACTGGAAGCTGGCTTACCGGCACTGCGCCTGCCGCCCTGCCCGCCATTGCTCTGCAGTGGTTCTTGGGCGATTTGTTCGGCGTTATTGTATGTACTCCGGCAATTTTGTCAGTTGGTCGCGCGATTCGATATCCCAATTTCTTGGCCAACGATCCAGCTTTTTATCGATTTCGAGAAAAAATGCTTTGGGGCGTTGGCATATTCATCTCGGCCTTTATCTGGGTTTGGCTTAGCGAAAAATCACCCGACTATGCTCTGGCGATAACCTTTTTACCGCTGATTTTTCTCGGTTGGACTGCGCTTCGATTCGATCACTTATTTACCAGTGTGTCGGTCATGGCGATCACCCTCACTATAGTGACCTTTATCGGCCTGGGCCTCGCCGGCTTTACGGCCCCTGAGACCATGCTGGATGCTTCTATCCTGCTATTTTTTGTCACTGTCATCGGTATCCTGCCATTGCTGGTCTCGGCTGCTGCGCATCAAAACCGCTATCTAGCTGAGCAGTTGGAATACCGAGCCAATCACGATCACCTCACCGGCCTCAGCAATCGACTGGGATTTGAGGATCGCTCCCAGGGTCTGATCAGCGCGGCACGCAACCACGGTCAGCGCGGCGCACTGTGCTACCTCGACCTGGACAATTTCAAAGTCGTAAACGATACATGCGGCCACGTTGCAGGCGACGAACTACTTAAGCAAATAGCACATGTCCTGCAAAGCAACATGGATCGGGAAGATCATATTGCGCGCTTGGGGGGCGACGAATTTGGGCTATTGTTCCGCAATTGCAACGCGGAGGTTGCCGCTCAGAAGGCTCGAAGACTTGTGGACCTGATAGACGAATTTCGATTCGTGTGGCGGCGCCATATTTTTGCTTTCAGTGCCAGCTGTGGCCTGGTTCCCATTCACCGTAATGTGGAAAGTTTTGCGCGCGTCATGAGCGATGCGGACGCAGCGTGTTTTGAAGCGAAAGAACAAGGTGGCAATCGCGTCATCGTTTCCAGCAGCTTGGAATCCAGTGCGGCTAATAACTCGCCCATGCAGTGGGCCGTGCGCATTACCGAGGCATTGGAGCGCAATCGATTTAGCTTGTATGCGCAAAAGATTGCCTGCCTCGCAAATGACAGTGACGCGGAAAAGCTGCATTTTGAGGTCTTGCTGCGCATGCGGGACGACAGCGGGCGAACTTTGTTACCCAATATTTTCATACCTGCGGCTGAACGCTTCAAAATGATGCCCAAGGTAGATCGATGGGTGATTAAATCGGTATTGCGAACATTAGAGCGGCACCATCGAATGCTGGACAATATCGATACGGTCGCGATCAATCTATCTGGCCCTTCCATCAGTGACAGCCAGTTTGTGGATATGATTGTAGACTTGCTGGAAAGCAGCAGCGTACCCACCAGCAAAATTTGCTTTGAGATTACAGAGACCTCTGCCATCGGTGATCTTGGACACGCAACTCGATTTATGGAACGATTCCGAGAGCTGGGATGCCGCTTCGCACTGGACGACTTTGGCTCGGGACTCTCGTCATTTGGCTACCTAAAAGCCCTCCAGGTTGATTACCTCAAAATTGATGGATCGTTCGTGCGGGATCTGCTGGAAAATCGTGTCGATCAGGCTATGGTGCGCTCAATTAACGAGGTCGGCCATGTGCTAGGCAAGCAGACCATAGCGGAATATGTGGAAACAGCGGACATTGCCGATTTGCTGCGCGAGATGGGCGTCGATTTTGGCCAGGGACACGCGTTTGGAAAACCCATTGCTCTGGAGAAATTTTTGCGCCAAGCCAATGAGCAGCGGGATCAGGCTTTGGACTCAGGGTCCCGCAGCGCCTAGCGCTGGTGGCCGTTTTGGTCGCTTCTCGCAGGTGGCTAGCTACGATCAGAAACACTAATTTTGCAAAAGTTCTGGTAAGCGCAAGCCAGCATGGTTAGAATCGATGCCCCGCACGACACCAACAACAGCACTTTTATTTGTGCTGTAAATCAATAGGACGTGCAGGCAACAAATAATAAGGGGTTTCCGGGATTTAACTGCTGCAGCATATGCACATTATGGAGGCGCCAAATGAGCCCTGCGATTGGTTGTTTAATCAGCCAATGGCATCACCCCTGACCCAGGCGGGTCAGGGGTTTTTTATACCCCCATATAAATCCCCAGAAAAATTGCCCTTACAAATCGTGCCGCAACTCTTTGAATTCGGTATTATGCGCGACAATGAATATAGCCACCCCTGATGCGCACGCGATTGCCGCACTCATTCTGACTGCGGTTGCGTTATTTCTATTTACCCGGGAAAAAATACCGCTGGAAACCTCTGCTTTGGCGGTACTGGTACTGTTGACCATTGGCTTTAA
>CAZVYE010000245.1:0-5085 GCA_964630895.1 uncultured Gammaproteobacteria bacterium
GCCGGAGACAATACGCCATTTCGGGGTTGGGAACTCACCAAAAAGCCCCTTAACGTTTGGGCATAACGAGCGTCCATCCAATGCGGGATCGACGCTGATTCGCAGCGCCAGGGAAGGGACCACCCTGGGTAATTCTAGGTGGCCCAGGGGATAACAACGGGGGAACCCGGTGCTTTTGCTGAACTGATTCGCTAGTCGCGAACCCCTTTTAGCAGCTAATAAACTAACTACAAAAAGTTTTACAGTGCTGATTGGCTAGACGTTAGTAAGCTCTAACCTCAATCCTTATCGTCTTCGTCATCATCTAAATCGAGGAAGTCGATATCCAAGTCATCCAGCTCCAGATCATCGTCGTCAGAGTCAGATGAGCCATCTTCGTCATCCAGCGCATCTAACTCAATGTCCAGGTCGTCTAGTTCCATGGACATGTCTTCGTCAGAACTGTCTGCCCCGGTAGCGTCATCGTCCATTTCGATGCTCAAAGACATGTCATCGGAGTCTTCCTCCTGATCACCCGAGTCGCTGTCAGCGGCAGGATCATCGTCCAGCGCGGACAGCTCCGCATCCATATCCGCATCATCAAAATCCAGGTCGTCCGTGTCTAGTTCTATGTCGTCCAATTCCAGGCTCAAGTCTTCGCCATCCGCATCGGCGTCCTCGTCAAATTCCATATCGCCCAGGTCGATGTCCATATCTGAATCCAACGACTCATCGCCTTCGCCTGTAACATCAGGGATGTCTGCGTCCAGACCAAGGTCGCTGGTCGGTTCGCCATCATCTTCAGATTCCAAGGTGCCATCAGGCTCAAGAGTCGTTAATTCCGACGCGTCATCGTCGCCGTCATCCAGATTGGACAGATCCAACAGGTCATCGATATCCTCCAAAGGATCAATCAGCTCTGCATCATCGAGCGAATCATCACTTCCGCTGTCGGCCTGAAGTGAGTGTCCAGCTTCACCCTCATCAAAGTCCATGCTGGAACTTTCACTTGCTGACTCGCCGTCTTCGCCGTAATAGCCAGCGAACACGCTTTCTGACTCTTCCCCTTCTTCCATGTTGAGGATTCGAATCAATTCGGTTTCGATAATTTCCAGATCGGGCACAAACGACATTTCATCATTCACGCTTACTACGTGTTTGACGCCAGCAGGTCGCTCGTCCTGGTCACCATATAACAGCAGGTTTTCTTCAGTAATGGTCGTCAAACGCGGAAAGCCCTGGGCCAAAATCGCCATAAATGGCATTTCAACACTGGCATTAAATGCTTTGAGAATTGCGACCTTCGCACCTGCTACGTTCTCCTCTTTTGCCTGTCGCGCAAGCATGGAAAAGGAAAACAAAGGAATACGCCAGCCACGCCACGTAACCACCCCATAAACCCAGTCGGGTGCATTGGCGATGGGCTGCGGATTACCGTACGTGATCACCTCAGAAACAGTTGCGTTGGGTAACAAAACCTTCGCATCCGTTACCGGAATAGTGACGCCTCGAATGTCTGATGCCAATTGCGCCATGGTTTACCTCAAATAAATATTCTTAGTGGCGAAGAGAACCACTGCTCTTTGTTGGGGAACACTGGAATCATGAAGAACTATCCATTGTGCCACCCTGCTCAAGGGCTTCTAATCGTTTGCTCAGCTTATGTGCCAACTCTGCAGGTTCACCGCGAACGCGCACTTTCCCTGTAGCCAATGCGCCATCGACGATTGAGCTAACCACACAGCTATCTGGTTCTTGCACCCAGACCTCACCGCTATTCTCAATTACGTGCCTGCAGCCTGCCACGCCATCCTGTGCCATACCGCTGAAAACTATTACGTTGGTACTCGCGCCAAAGCGATCAGTTAAATCGTGTAATACGTCGTCTATACACGGGGAATAGGTCCCAATTTTTTCCAACGGTTCCAGTTTTACTTCCTGCTGATGATTGATGGTCATGCGTTGCCCCACCGGAACCACAATCAATTCGCCCGGTCGCAATGCTTGCCCATGCTGAGCCGCCCGCACCGGTATCTTGGAGATTTGCTCCATTTGCGAAATCATCAAATCGACAAATTCTGCCCCGATGTGTTGCACCAGAATAAAAGCGGCCGGTGGATCAGGTTCTAATTCGCTCAGAAAAACACGCACCGCCTCTGGACCACCAATAGAAGCGGCCAGAATCCAAACTTCTATATCCTCTGCCTGGGAAACTTCTTCCAACGGCGGCAGCGCTTCTAGTTCGCTAGTTTCCGGTACCGGCGGCAGCAAGCTGCTTTGCTGCGATATCTTAGCGGCCAAATGGCGGATCCACCGGGCTCGATCTGCGTCTGCCAGTTCATCCATGGCTTCAGCGTCGTTGAAAATAACGCGCCCTCCGAAGCTAAGACCAACTGCAGCGTCAATCCATTCCCCGCGAGCCGCTACTTCCCGCTCTAAATTCACTAGAAGAATATCGCTTTCAGGGATGCGCACCCGGTCTTCCATGAGATCTTCAAACAACACAGCCTGGTGCACTTTTGCACCGGCCACGCTCAAAGCCGCTCGTAGCGGCTCGAGAAATTTCTCATCCTGATAAAGCACAGTTACGGCCAGCATATGCCTAGAGGCACCGCCCTGCGCGCCAGTGCCTGGGTTAGTGTGCGCTTTAGTCAACCCCAATGTGCGATCCGAGGAACTCACGGATATTTTCCATCAGGTCTGCCTCTTGATACGGTTTTCCGAGATAGCGATTGACACCGATCTCCATTGCACGCTGCCGGTGCTTTTCACCCGTACGCGAGGTAATCATGATAATTGGCACATCCCGCAAGCGAGGATCGTTGCGCATGTGCGTTGCCAGTTCGTAACCATCCATCCGCGGCATTTCGATATCCAGCAGCATCAGGTCCGGAATACGCTCTTGTAGCTGCTCCACCGCATCTACACCGTCTTTGGCAGTCATCACCTCCAGCTCATGCCGCTGCAATACGCGAGAAGTAACTTTGCGCATGGTGATTGAGTCGTCGACTACCATAACAACCTGCTGACGATCTTCTGGCTCCTCGGGCTTCGCGGTGGGCTGGTCCCCACTGATCTTCAAGGCAGCACCACGGCGAATTAGCGGGCCAATATCCAGAATCATAATAACGCTACCGTCACCCAGGATGGTTGCGCCAAATATGCCTGGAATACTGGAAATCTGGGGTCCAACAGACTTCACGACGATCTCGCGGCTACCCAGAACCGAATCTACCCGAAGTGCTGCTCGCTGATCGCCAACGCGCGCCATCAGAATGGGCACCATGTTGGATTCGCCTGCTAATGCGGCCCGCTCAACACCGAGCAAGACACTCAAGTCATTCAGGTGATAAATCGATCCGGTGTATTCGAAGTCCACATCGTCTTCTTCCATACGGCGATCAAATTCGTCGCGGTCGATGCGGGCGACGCCGTCAATACTTGAGAGCGGAATCGCATAGGTATGTTCGCCCATCTTCACCATGATGGCGTGGGTAACAGCAAGCGTAAATGGCAAGCGAATAACAAACTCCGTGCCTTTACCTTGCTCAGAGTCAATGTCCAGCGAGCCACCTAGCTGTTTAATCTCGCTATTTACCACGTCCATACCAACACCGCGACCAGCCACTTTTGTGACTTCTTCAGCGGTGCTAAATCCGGTTTGCAAGATGAAGCCGAACAGGTCTTGCGGCGACAAGTCCGCGTCTTCTTTCAGCAGTCCGCGCTCCAGCGCTTTCTCGCGGACCCGCTCATGGTCGATACCGGCACCGTCGTCGCTGACGTGAATCACAACTTCTGTGGCTTCACGACTAACGGCAACTCGTATGGTGCCTTCCTCTGGTTTATCGCTTGCGGCGCGTGCTTCCGGGTCTTCAAGACCGTGGGCAATGGCGTTACGCAACATGTGCTCTAACGGGGCGGTAATACGCTCCAGTACCGTGCGGTCCATCTCACCGTGTGCGCCCTCAACTTTGAGCACCGCCTTCTTGCCCAGTTCAGAACTGGTTTGACGCAAGATTCTACGCAGTCTGGGAACCAAGCTATCAAACGGCACCATGCGCGTGCGCATCAGCCCTTCTTGCAGATCCGAAGTTACTCGAGACTGCTGAAGCAACAGGGTTTCTGACTGCCGCGTAAGGTCGTCCAACATGGTTTGAATACTGACCAAGTCAGATACTGATTCCGCCAGGGCTCGCGAATATTGCTGCAGCGTCGAGAATCTATCGAGTTCCAACGGATCGAAAGTCTCGTCAAGCTCTTCTGCCTCGCGCTGATAGCGGGCGATAATCTGCGCCTCGGTTTCAATTTCCATCTTACGAAGCTGATCGCGCAAACGCTGCGTGGTCTGCTCAAATTCCACAAGGTTAAAGCGGAACGTGCCGACCTGTTGCTCCAAACGAGAACGATAGATGGAAACCTCACCGGCGTTATTTACCAGGTTATCCAGCAAATCCGCTCGAACCCGAATGATTTCTTGCTGCGGTCTTGCTGCGGTGGCGACGCCACGCTTGGCTGCCTCTTGATCCAACGCGGTTTCTTTAACAGGCGCTGCAACATCCGGCTTATCGATGGGCTTGTCGTCTACCACAGAAGGCTTGACGTCACCGCCCTTAATTAGCGTATCTAGATTATTGAGTATGTCATTCGCAGGCTTGAGGCTCTTGCGATCCTGAACCCGATCCATCATGCCGTGCAATCGGTCAAAAGCAGATTCCATCACTTCGATGGTTTGCGGCTTGATTTTTACATTGTCTTCTACGATCGCCTCAAACAACGACTCCATTGCATGGCCCAAGTCACCAACAGGGTTGATGCCAGCCATCCGCGCGCCCCCTTTCAGGGTGTGCAATTCACGCTGCAGCTCTGTAACTGGCTCGCGGTTTTCTGGGTCGTCCCGCCATTCGGCCATCTTGTGGTCGGCGGTGTCGAGTATCTCGAAACCTTCCTGCAGGAAAATTTCCAGCAATTCTTCGTCGACATCGTCAAGCGCGACGACTTCATCATCGGCGTCAACGTCAAATGCGGCTTGTTCTGTTTCAGCAGCTTCTTTCTCAGCAGCTTCTTTCTCAGCAGCTTCTTTCTCAGCAGCTTCTTTCTCAGCAGCTT
>CAZVYE010000246.1:0-4977 GCA_964630895.1 uncultured Gammaproteobacteria bacterium
GAGCAGGCGCGCATTGGATCACCATACTGGCAGTGACGGTTTCCTGTGTGCTGTCGCTGGATGTATTGCGCCAATTCATATTTGAAGACTTACAGGTATTTAATGGCGCGGTTTATACCTGGGGTACATCAGGTGGGTTTACATTTCAGGTAGGGTTTCTGGTAGATACCTTAACCGCAGTAATGATGTGCGTGGTGACTTTTGTCTCGCTAATGGTCCACTTGTACACCATTGGCTACATGCATGATGATCCAGGCTATCAGCGCTTCTTTGCATATATCTCGTTATTTACGTTTGCCATGCTCATGCTGGTAATGGCGAACAATTTCCTGCAGTTGTTTTTTGGCTGGGAAGCGGTGGGGCTGGTCTCTTACCTGCTAATTGGTTTCTGGTACAAAAAGCCCACGGCTATTTTTGCCAACCTGAAAGCATTCTTGGTCAATCGCGTTGGTGACTTTGGTTTCTTACTGGGCATAGCCGCAATTTTGATGTATTTCGGAACCTTGGATTACGCCCAGGTATTCGCTGCTGCACCAGCGCAGGCAGATTCGGTCATCACGATATTTGGTGATGAGACCTGGAGCTTGATGACAGTAGTTTGCATTTTGCTGTTCATTGGGGCGATGGGTAAGTCCGCACAGGTACCATTGCACGTGTGGCTGCCAGACTCCATGGAAGGCCCAACACCTATCTCCGCGCTGATCCACGCGGCAACCATGGTCACCGCGGGCATCTTTATGGTGGCCAGGATGTCTCCGCTGTTTGAACTGTCCGAAACGGCATTGTCGTTTGTTTTGATTATTGGAGCGACAACAGCGTTTTTCATGGGGCTCATCGGTCTGGTGCAAAACGATATCAAGCGCGTGGTTGCATATTCGACGCTTTCTCAGCTCGGTTACATGACCGCGGCGCTGGGTTCCTCGGCATATTCTGCTGCCATCTTCCATCTGATGACGCACGCGTTCTTTAAGGCCTTGCTGTTCTTGGGTGCTGGCGCAGTCATCATTGCTTTGCACCACAAACAAGACATGCGAGAAATGGGCGGATTGCGTAAATATATGCCCATCACCTGGATCACGGCGCTGGTTGGGTCTTTGGCGCTGATTGGCTTTCCGTTTTTCTCCGGCTTCTACTCCAAAGATGCGATTATTATGGCGGTAGAGCACACCGAGCGGTTTGGTGGCAGCTATGCAACGTTTGCTTTAGTAGCTGGCGCGTTTGTCACCGCTTTGTACAGCTTCCGTATGTTCTATTTGGTGTTCCATGGCAAAACGCGCATGGACGAGCACACCAAAGAACATGCTCACGAACCATCCTGGGTTGTCACAGTACCGCTTATTCTGCTGGCGATTCCCTCGATTGGAATCGCGTGGTGGGCAACCGAACCAATGCTGTTCGGGAACTTCTTTGGCGATGCCATCTATACCGCGCCTGGACATGAGCCGCTGGCAGCCATGCGTGAAATTTGGAATGGTCCCGTCGGGTTTGCATTGCACGGCTTTGTCACATTGCCGGTAATACTTGCGATTTCAGGATTGGCTCTGGCTACTTTTGTTTACTTATTTAAGCCAGAGATTGCAGCGGCCGCTTACAAGGCAGGTGCACCGCTACGCAAACTGTTAGAGAAAAAGTACTTTTTCGACGAGGTCTACCAAGCGGTGTTTGCGGCGGGAAGCAGAGCGCTTGGCCGCGGTCTGTGGCGGTTTGGCGATCAAGCACTGATTGACGGCGCCATCGTCAATGGATCGGCACGCAGCGTGGGGTGGATGTCTACCATCGTTCGCAAGGTGCAATCCGGTTTGTTGTACCACTATGCATTTGCCATGATTTTGGGCCTGATTGGCCTGTTGGGCGTTTTCGTCTTTGATCTAGGGGATATTTTCTAACCATGAATCCGACGACCTGGCCAATTTTGAGCACCGTCATCTGGCTACCCATCTTTGGTGGGATTTTGGTGCTTGCTCTGGGAGAGCGCCGCAAGAACGCCGCAAAGTGGTCTGCACTGCTGGTTAGTATTGCCACAATGGCTCTGTGCCTGCCGCTGTTTCAGGATTTTGATTCTGTAGCGACGGGCATGCAGTTCGTGGAGCTATCGCCCTGGATCGAAACATTCAACATCAACTATCACCTGGGTATTGACGGCATCGCTTTGCCGCTCATTATGCTTACCGCATTTATCGGTATTCTGGTGATCATTGGTGCCTGGGACATCATCAAGGTGCGCATTTCTCAGTATCTGGCGGCTTTTTTGATTCTAGAAGGATTGATGATCGGCGTTTTCTGCGCATTGGATGCAGCGCTGTTTTACATCTTCTTCGAAGCCATGCTGATTCCGATGTTCTTGATTATCGGGGTATGGGGTGGTCCAAACAGGGTCTACGCGACCATCAAGTTCTTCTTGTACACCTTCTTGGGATCAGTGTTCATGCTGGTTGCGTTGGTGTACCTGTATTTACAGGGCGGCAGTTTCGCCATTGCAGATATGCATCAGCTTCCGCTCAACATGACCGAGCAGAAATGGCTGTTTTTTGCGTTTTTCGCCGCATTTGCCGTAAAGATTCCCATGTTCCCAGTACACACCTGGTTACCAGATGCGCACGTGGAGGCTCCCACCGGAGGCTCGGTAGTGTTAGCGGCGATCATGTTGAAGATTGGCGGCTACGGTTTCTTGCGATTTAATCTGCCAATTCTTCCTGATGCCAGTGCCGAGCTGGACTGGCTCATGATTACGCTGTCTTTAATCGCGGTAGTCTATGTAGGCCTGGTGGCGCTGGTGCAAAAAGATATGAAGAAGCTTATTGCCTACTCTTCAATATCTCATATGGGTTTTGTAACCCTGGGCATCTTCATCGCGTTCGCCATTTTCAACAACTCTGACGGTGACTCGGCGCGAGCAGCTTTGGGCGTAGAAGGTGCCATGGCGCAAATGGTTTCCCACGGATTCATTTCTGCGGCCTTGTTCTTCTGCGTAGGCGTTCTCTACGATCGCATGCATTCCCGCGAGATTGCAGATTATGGTGGTGTGATTAATACCATGCCGTGGTTTGGTGGCTTTGCTGTACTGTTCGCGATGTCGAACTCTGGCCTGCCTGGCACGTCTGGATTCGTTGGCGAATTCATGGTGATTTTGGCCGCGTTCCAGGCAAATTTCTGGTTTGCATTCTTGGCTGCGCTGACCTTGATTCTGGGCGCTGCCTATTCTTTATGGATGGTGAAACGCGTTGTATTTGGTGATGTTGCGAACGATCGAGTTGCTGCGCTGAAAGATATCAACGGTCGAGAGGCGCTGATCCTGGGCTCTTTGGCAATCGCAGTGTTGATCGTAGGCGTATGGCCACAACCTTTGTTAGACATGATGCATGTGTCGGTGAGCGAACTGCTCAGTCACATTCAACAGTCAAAGATTTGATTTGAGAGTATTTGTTCATGACCTTTAATCCGGCCGACATAAGTATCGTACTACCGGAAATACTCATGCTGTCGTTTGCCTGTGTGATTCTGGTAACGGATCTGTACATAAGTGAGCAACGACGGGGACTCATTCACCTCTTGTCTGTTGGGGCGCTGATC
Source organism: uncultured Gammaproteobacteria bacterium (assembly GCA_964630895.1). Classification (GTDB taxonomy): domain Bacteria; phylum Pseudomonadota; class Gammaproteobacteria; order Xanthomonadales; family SZUA-38; genus CAZVYE01. Next base: position 3,571 of record CAZVYE010000246.1, read on the forward strand.
TTTACTGCTGTAGCGACGCTGCGCCTGCATGACGGGCAAGAAGCGATGCTAACCACGTACGCATTTTCTGGCACGTTTATCCGCGACCAAATGGGTGACGTGCTGAAAGTCTTCGTGTTTGTAACCATGGCATTGGTATTCGTATACGCCAAGCCTTACCTGCGCGCACGTGGATTGTTTAAGGGAGAGTTCTTTGTTTTATCGCTGATGGCGACGCTGGGCATGATGATAATGATCAGCTCCGCCAATATGCTGCTGTTGTATCTTGGTCTGGAGCTGCTGGCGCTGTCCACCTATGCGCTCACGGCGCTGGATCGGGACAACAAGACTGCTACTGAAGCGGCCATGAAGTATTTTGTGCTTGGTGCGTTGGCTTCTGGCTTGTTGCTGTATGGCATGTCGATGATCTACGGCGCCACCGGTTCGCTGGATCTTGCGACCATCAAATTGGCCGTAACTGGCGCTGATGCCAATGACATTGTGTTGGTCTTCGGTCTGGTGTTCGTAGTTGTGGGGCTGGCTTTCAAATTGGGAGCAGTGCCGTTTCATATGTGGATCCCTGACGTCTACCAGGGTGCCCCAACTGCTGTTACTGCATTGATTGGTTCCGCGCCAAAGATTGCAGCTTTTGCTCTGGTATACCGCTTATTGGAAGACGGTCTAACTGGCCTGCATGAATACTGGCAGCAGATGTTGATTATCCTGGCTATCCTCAGTCTGGCAATCGGTAATATCGTCGCGATCGCCCAGGTGAATCTCAAACGAATGCTGGCGTACTCCACAATTTCTCATGTTGGATTTATCTTGCTTGGTATTCTCGCAGGAACTAAGGAAGGCTATCAGGCAGCGATGTTCTACACGATCGTGTATGCCCTGATGTCCAGTGGAGCATTCGGTTTTATCATTCTTTTGTCTCGCGCCGGATTCGAGGCGGATCGCCTTGAAGATTACAAAGGTCTGAACCAGCGCAGCCCGTGGTACGCATTCATCATGCTTCTGTTTATGGGGTCACTGGCTGGCTTTCCGCCATTTATTGGATTCTGGGCGAAATTACACGTAATCAAAGCCGCGGTAGGTGCAGACCTGGCCTGGCTGGCAGCGGTAGCGGTGGCTTTTGCAGTTATTGGTGCGTTCTATTATCTGCGGGTCATCAAATTGATGTATATGGATCCACCAGAAACAGATGAACCTATTGAGCCACCGGCAGATCTTGCCACCATACTTAGCGCTAATGGTCTGGCTCAGCTTGCTCTAGGCATCATGCCTGGACCGTTAGTTGCCATTTGCGCAGCTGCTATTTAGAAAGAATCTGAGCCGTTAGACGAGCAAACGGTTCAGAAATTGTGCTAAACGGACGCGAATCCAAATCAATACAAATTACGGGTTGATATTTTTTCATCGGCCCCT
>CAZVYE010000247.1:0-4974 GCA_964630895.1 uncultured Gammaproteobacteria bacterium
CCGGGAATTTTCATTTCGTTACAGAATTGTCCTGTCTATTTATCCAAAGCTTTAGTATCGTGCGTTGATCAGAGGTCTGTTAATAGGGGGTAAGATGAAAATTTCAAAGTTTTTATTGTTATTGACACTAGCGATTTTCTTTACGGGCGCGTTCGGTGATCAAGCGACGCAGGGGGACGCAGATGGAAGTCAAGAATCACTAGTAGATCAACTCGCTGCAATGTCGAGTTCAGAGCGACGTGCTGCACTGCAGAATATGGATCGCGCAGAGCGAACGGGTTTATGGACTAAAGTTCAAGCTCGAATGAAGGGTGTCGACACAAAGGTAAGTGCAAAAGGCACTAGCCCTATTTACCGTAGTGCTGGAACTACTTTGACACAGCAATCGGCAGAGTTTAATCCTGGAATTCAGGCGGTTGGTACGATTGCCTATGACAGCGGATTTCCTGAGCGCGCCTTCGGGGGCGGACAGATGGTCGGCAATCGCTTTAACACCCATACCGGGATACCTGTTCTGGCCAGCGGAACCATATCCACGGTGGCGGCTCAAGTAGTCCGAGGTCAAGCGTTTACCACGTCTTCGGTCGGTTTTGCCATTTACGGCCCGCAGTCTCCAAATACCTCAGATGGCGACGCCGCAGCAATTTTTAGTTCATTTGGAACAGCATCTGGAGTTATTGATTCTGTAATGTTTACGGGCCTGGGTGTGAGCTACACGGGAAGCACCTATTTCGTGTTATTCGGGGATTTTGCTCAAAGCTATATTCCTGTTGTTGGCACGGGTACAACGAAAGGCCAAGGCCACCATGGGCTTGTGGGGTACACGGGTGGATCTCCCGCGAATGTCACACGCACATTTAACTTTGGCAATATCTACAACACTTTTGTTCGCTCTTCGGGGAATATCGTACCGGTGGAGCTCATGCAATTTGGGGTGGAGTAAAAAGTTTGTGGCATAAACGCTGGTTTAATATAGGTTTATTTCTTCACAAATTATAACCATAGTTGTACTATTGACGCCGGTTGCTGGCTAGTTTTTAGAATGGGATGGCAACAGGGCTAGGATGGCCGTCTGATTAATGTCGTTATTTAACAAGGGCGGGACGGTAATGAGTGTGATTTTCAAATTCGGCGCTTGCACTGTGTTAGCAATATTTGCAACATCGGTCAGCGCGGACGATCCGGTCCAGGTCTCTGCAAAATACAGCCAGCAATCCCAGATAATGGAGTTAGTTGGAATGGAGCCGGCCGATCGGCGGGCTGCATTAAAGGCCATGAATCCAAAGGAGCGCAAAGGCCTTTGGTTTAATGTGCACAAAGCAATTGCAGAGCAGCGGGCCGTTGATCGCACTGGCATACAACCTAAAGGTGGCGTCACAGTGCCACCAAGTGCGTTTAATCCTTCAATACAGGCGGTTGGCACTATTGCCTATGATAGCGGGTTCGCAAGCGTAGGGTTTGGTGACAATGATGCTGCTCCATCAAACCGACTTCGCGGTAACCAGTTTGATACCCATACCGGTATACCTGTTTTGGCGAGCGGGACAGTCAGTACAGTGGTGGCTCAAGTCGTCCCAGGTCCCGCGAACACAACAAACTCTGCTGGATTTGTCCTTAACGGGGCGCAGACTGTTGGCGGAAATTTCCTCGCGCTCTTTAGCACCTTTAATCCGGTAACCGGTGTAATTGACACGGTGACGTTTTCGGGTATGTCGGCTAACTATACTGGCAGCAGCTACTATGTGCTGTTTGGAGACTTTTCGGTAAGCTATATACCCGTATTTGGTACTGGAACGACCCTGGGGCAAGGTCACCACGCTGTTGCGGGTACGACCGGCGGTATGGGCCCCACCATGACGACGATTAATCCAATGACGGGCTTAAACGCATTTGTGCGATCCTCCGGAAACATTGTCCCGGTTGAATTGATGCAATTTGATGTGGAGTAGAGTGTCTTTGGCGACGACATGCTCGCTTAGTTTGACAAAAGTTTCAAAGATTACAGAGAGATATCTAGCAAAAGTTATTTTGCGCTGGACAAAAGACTAAAGTGACTCTTTGAGTCGGGTTATCAGTTTGATTTTAAAATTAAAAAGGGGCGGTATGAATATGATTAACAGAATTGGTAAAGGGGCCTGCGTCGCATTTGCGTTATGCACAACATCAGTATTCGCAGAGGATGCAGCACAAATGTCTGAAACGCTTGCTGAGCAGGCGCAGATTGCAGAACTGGTAAGCATGTCTGCCGCAGATAGGCGTGCAACTCTCAAATCGATGTCGCAGGAAGAGCGCAATGGTTTGTGGTTTAAAGTGCGCAAGGCGATTCAAAACCAGCGGGCTAACAGTACAGATATTCAACCCAAAGGTGGAGTGATCGTACCCCCCACTGCGTTCAACCCATCTATTCAGGCAGTTGGCACAATTTCGTATGACAGCGGCTTTGCATCCACTGCTTTTGGAGACGGAAATAGTTTGCCAGGCAACCGGTTCGATACCCACACCGGAATACCAGTTTTCACCAGTGGTACTGTAGCTACTGTCGTAGCGCAAGTGGTTCGTGGTCCAGCAAACACGACAAGTTCTGCCGGTTTCGTTTTGATTGGTGAAACCGTAGGTGCAGATCCTGCACCGTTTAAAGCGATTTTTAGTACTTTCGGTGTGGCTACCGGGGTAATTGATACTGTGTCATTCGCAGGTATCAATGCGACTTATACTGGTAACAACTTTACCGTATTGTTCGGTGATTTTGCTTCAGTCTATGTGCCGGTGTTTGGCACGGGCACTACGCTAGCGCAGGGGCACCATGGTGTAGATGGTTTCACCGGCGGTATGGGACCAAATATGACATCAATCACGCCCCTGCCAGGTCTTAATGCATTTATTAGAGCGTCTGGCGACATTGTTCCGGTTGAGCTGATGAATTTTGAGGTCGAGTAGAACTCTGTTTTCTGGCCTTAGTTGCAAAGATATTTATTAGACAAATTAAAAAGTATTAGCTAATGCGCGCATACATTTGGGTCTGGATGATCCTTATAGTGGCGTGTTCGGAAAACAATCAGCCCGAGCCAGACGATAGTCCAGCTCGGGCTGATTTTCGTCCGAATGTTGTCGCTACACTAAATGATGATGAAATAACTTACGCCGATTTTGAGGCCCATATCGTTGGACTGCCCGTCGATCAACGCCCGAAATCAGGGGAGCCCCTAGCTGGGTGGTATAGAGATGTACTGGATTCCCTGGCGACAGAAAGAGTGATGCTCTTAAAGGCGAATCAATCTGAACTTGCTGCATCACAGGATTTTCGGGAGCATGAACAACGGGCTCGCGTCCAGATTGGTCTCTCACTTTGTCTGCAAGACCAACTTAAAACCCAATTCGATCAAATCACCGAAGACTCTCTTAGGGCAATCTACTCAGAGAAAGCCGACGCATTTGCGAAGGACGAGCTAAGACTTGTTTCGCATATCTATTTGCGGGCTTCTCCAAGCACTAGTCGGCAGGAGGTTGAAGAAGCCCTTACCGAGCTTCGAGATCGAGTGCTTGGAGGTGAAAACTTTGGAAATCTAGCCAAAGAATACTCTGACAGCGAATCACGTCACCGCAATGGAAGCCTGGGTTGGTTGGAGCGTGGCGGACTGCCACAGAAAGCTAGTGAGACTGTTTTTTCGTTGGACGAAGGCGTTCCTAGCCTGCCAGTGATTTCCGATGACGGTGGCCACATATTTATGGTCGATACGATTATGCCGCGCCGTAGAGTCGCTTTTGATGAGGTAAAAAATGAGCTTCTGGGCATGGAGCAGCAAAGGATACGAAAGGAGGTTCTGGCGGAGCTTGCCGAATTGGCAGATATAGACTTAATGGTGGCAGATCAGGAAACTGTTCGGGCTGCTATGTCAGATGGTGATCAGGCGGCGTTAGTGTTCGAATCAGATTCGGTGGGCTACTCGCTTGGCGAGATAGTGGTTTCCATACGCAGTAAGAGAAGTGGCAATAGTGGGTCTGCTACTCCGGTGACGTTGGCTCAAGTGTTGGGCGCTGTGCGTGAATTGGAACAAACATACAAAGCACATAATACCTGCTTGGCCAAAGGCTACGTTTCAGGCGAGGCGCTGCAGGAGGCATTGGGGAACTGGGAAGAGCAAGCTTTGATTACGATGCATCGTAGTCAGGCAATGAAGGACGTTGTGGAGTCAAATCCGGCATTGCTAGAGAAACATTTCGAAGACAATAAGCACTTGTATGCTTCGCCGCCGAAGTGGCAATTGAAGTCCATTTACTTTGAGGTAGACGAGGATGCTCCTGCTCTAATGCAAAGGTTAGAAGCTGCGGCGAGTGAGGATGCTGTTGCAATTGAAGACCTTGCAGCACAGTTCGAAGCTGAGGTCGTTGACAATGGCTGGTTGAGTCAAGCCGAAATGACGCGTATCTCGAAATCGCTGCCCTCTAGAGTTGCGCCGGCGCAGCCTGGCAGTTTGATTGCTCCCTATAGAGTCCAAGGAAATATTGCTATCAGTGAGGTTGTGGGTTATCGCGAGGGCGAAGAGGCGACGTATGAGTCAGTCGCAGATCAGGTTGCTCAGTCATTCTTGCAAGACAACGTTGCAGATATCTATGCAAAACTGCAGTCGAATTACCTTGCTGCGGCCAATTACCAAGTAAACGATGATGCGATCCAAACCCATATAGAGGCGGGACTTCGGGCGGGACGAGATGTCAGTGTCGAGGAATTGGACGCCTTGATAGAGCAGTTGTAGGAATTCGAAAGTATGCGACTAATTGCTTATGTGTTAATGGCGGGTGCGCTCATCCTGAGTCTGGGAAGTTGCGAAAATCAAAAGCGGTGGAATGTATTACTGGTAACGTTTGATACTACCAGAGCCGATCATATTGGTGTTTATGGGAATGACCGTATCCAAACTCCAACCCTGGATGCGCTCGCAGATTCCGGTCTGTTATTCAAAGATGCCATGAGTG
>CAZVYE010000248.1:0-4958 GCA_964630895.1 uncultured Gammaproteobacteria bacterium
AACTGAGCGTTCATGTCAGCCGCTGTATGCCCCCAATCATAGTCGGGCTTAAGATTCTCCAATAACGCTTCCACCTGATTGTTCGCAACCATGGTGGGCGAGATGATCAGGCCCTCTTCTTCGATGGTTGTTGCCAACGGCATGGAGCCTGGAACTTCGCAACCGATGCGCGCATGGTGAACACGGTTGGCTACCAGGGCTACCAACTCACCCGCGACAAAAACCGGCGCAATGACAGTGACATCGGGCAAGTGCGTCCCGCCACGATAGGGATCGTTAAGCACCAGTTGATGTTCTGGCTGCCAATCGTTGGAAGCTGCCAATTCTGGCAAGGCGTAGGCCATACTGCCCAGATGGACAGGAATCGCTGCTGACTGGGCTACCAGGTGACCGTCATGATCAAAAATAGCAGTTGAGTAGTCCAGACGATCGCGGATATTGGGGGAAATGGCACTCATACGTAGCGCCGCGGCCATTTCTTCACACAAACTGCGCACGCGGTGATAAAAAACCGTCAGGGCTATCTGGTCCATTTTCGCTCCTAATTCCGTAATGCAGTTGAATCGAATTCGCCCAGTCCATATCCTTGTAGGATTGACGCGTTGCTCACTGGGAAGGCGTTAGATTATGCAGCCATTTCCCATTGGCCACTTTTTCGTTGGTCTTACGATTCAACTACATTCAGGAGTATTTCATGGCATTTGAACTACCGCCACTGCCCTATGCAAAAAACGCACTCGAGCCGCATATTTCATCGGAAACGTTGGACTATCACTACGGCAAGCACCATCAGGCTTATGTCGATAAGCTCAACGGCATGGTTGAGGGTACCGATAAAGCCAACCAGTCGCTGGAAGAAATCATCCGGAGCGCTGACGGTGGGATGTTCAACAATGCTGCCCAGGTTTGGAATCATACTTTCTACTGGAATTGCCTAAGCCCCCACGGTGGCGGCGAACCCAGCGGTGCCTTGGCAGACAAGATCAACAGCGCCTTTGGAAGCTTCGCCGAATTCAAGCAGAAATTCAGTGACTCGGCTGCCGGCAACTTTGGCAGCGGCTGGACTTGGTTAGTACAAAATACCGACGGCAGCCTGGCGATCGTCAACACCGACGATGCAGACACCCCGGTTAAAGGCGACGCTACGCCACTGCTTACTTGCGACGTATGGGAGCACGCCTACTACATCGACTATCGCAACGCGCGACCGAAGTACGTTGATGCTTTTTGGAATCTCGTCAATTGGGATTTCGTCAGCAGCAATATGAGCTAACATTCTTATTGAGCCGCACCAGACCCGGTGCGGCTCGTTTTCGGATTGATTTCCGGTGCCTTCCCAAAATCAACTCACACTAGACCAGGTTACGCTGGCTTACGACGCCGATCCCATAGTCAGAGACGCTAGTCTTCAGGTCCCTGCAGGTGAAACGCTGTGTTTGTTTGGACCAAGTGGCTGTGGCAAATCCAGTCTGCTACGCTGCATAGGTGGTTTTCTGCCACCCCAAACCGGAAAAGTAATCCTGGGCGAACGAGTCTTGGAGGGCGACGGCAAAAGCGTGGCGCCAGAACAGCGCCGAATGGGCTGGATGCAACAGGACCTGGCGCTATTCCCACACCTGACTGTCACCGGCAACGTGGCATTTGGCTTACACGATCTGCCCAAGAGTCAGCGCGCAAAGAAAGTACAAGAATGGTTGCAAAAAGTGGGCCTTCAGCAGTTTGGTTCGGCCTATCCCCACGAGCTTTCAGGGGGACAAAGGCAGCGCGTTGCTTTGGCCAGAGCGCTTGCACCGGGACCTCAGCTGCTCTTATTGGATGAACCGTTTAGCGCCCTGGACGCCAGCAACAAGGCCCAGCTAATCGAAGAAGTTTCCCGAATCATCAAATCAGAAGCCGTCACCACCATATTAGTGACGCATGATGTCAATGAGGCATTTGCCATGGGACAGCAGATTGCTGTTCTCAGTGCCGGGCGAATTTTGCAGACCGGCACACCCGCCGAGATTCTGCACCAACCGAAAACGGTAGATGTAGCAGACATCATATCCAGTGGACTCTGGCTTGATGCCGTGCGAGGAAATGCTGGCCGCTTTCAAACTGCTTTGGGTAGTTTTCGGTCTACCAAATACGCAGACGCAGAAAGGTTGCAGGTTCTAGTGCGTAGCAACGATCTGCATATAGGCAACCACGGCGGCGTTGAAGCGACGGTAATCAGTTGCAACGTTAATCTAGATGGTGTGACGCTGGAACTACAGACCCCAGCAGGCATTGTGCGGTCGCGCCATGAGCGTTCGCTGACCCTGCAGGAAGGAGACCGAATCAATGTATCACTCAAGGAGAAGTCGCTAATCTGCTTTCCCATGGCCGTAAGTTGATCTTTACGTTCAGCAAGCATCCAACCGGATGTTGGTTGTGCATCAACTCAATTACTCGCTAAAACGCTCGCGTAATAGCTACACGAGCTCGCTCAATGAAACTGGTTAGAAACTAGCCGTTGCTGCGATGTCTCTTCTACTTTAAGTGCTCGTTGAAAAACGCAATAGTCCTGGACCAAGCCAACTCTGCAGCGTCTTCGTCATAGCGCGAGGTCGAGTCGTTATGAAACCCGTGATTGGCTTCTGCGTACATGTGCATCACGAAATCCGCATCGTTTTCCTCAAGAACCTGCTGATACTCAGGCCAAGTCGCATTGACCCTTTTGTCCAATTCTGCCAATTGAACCAGCAACGGTCCTGTTACGTTCGCTCGAAGGGGTTCAGCCGCCGGAGTGCCATAAAACGGCACGCCTGCATCCAGCTCTTCCGGCATAACAGCCGCTAGCATATTGACGATGTAGCCTCCGAAACAAAAACCCACCGCACCGAGTTTGCCAGTGCTTAAGTCATGTGATTTGAGGTGCTTGGCTGCTGCAATAAAGTCATGCTCAATCTTCGCGCGGTCCATGGATCGCTGCAGCGCCCTGCCGGCGTCATCATTGCCGGGATAGCCACCTTCCGGGTAGAGGGCATCTGGCGCAAATGCCAGGAATCCTGCTTTGGCCAGGCGCCTGGCCACATCCTTTATGTATGGATTCAAACCCCGATTTTCGTGGACCACCAATACCGAGGCGAAACGTCCGGCTTCGGCATTGGGTTTAACCAGATAGCCCTTGCCCTCCCCATGTCCCTGGGGTGACGCAAACGTTTCATACGTGGCCGTGATGTCTGGATCGTTAAAGGATACCTGCTCGGCGGCGGCATAATTTGGTAGCAAGGCACCAGCCACCGCGGAAACGCTGAGCCCCGCCACCGCTAGCGTACTCAAGCGTGCCATAAATGTTCGACGATCAATCAGACCGTGCGCATATTCGTCATACCAGTCAAATGCTTCTTGGGGGATAGAATGTTCTAACTTCGACATGGCGAGCTCCAGACGGCATTGAGACGGCCAGTATAGCTCAGTTATGGCAACTGCTCTTCGCAGCTCAGACGGCCCCAATTAGTTATTTGCGCGGTTAACCCCGATTGTGTGCTAGACTGCGCGCAATTCTTAGATGGTATCCCTCCGGCTTGGATACCCAATAGCACAGTTCGGTGCTATTGCATTTCCCGCGATCGCTTCCCCCAAACAGGGCTGCCCGCTATTTTTTGCCCGTAATCCGGCTCCCCTTGTGGGGACGGGGCCCTTTTTGAGAAATACTCTTGAATAACAATATGTCATTTGATTCCCTTGGTCTGTCGGCCAAATTGATTTCTGCTGTCCGCGATGCGGGTTACACAGCACCAACGCCTATTCAGGCCCAGGCAATACCTTTGGTGTTGGCAGGCGAAGATGTTATGGCCAGCGCCCAGACTGGGACCGGCAAGACTGCTGCGTTCACCTTGCCATTATTAGAAGGGCTGGGACGAACAAAACCCTCACAGCGCCCCAGAGCATTAATTCTTACGCCAACGCGAGAACTAGCCGCTCAGGTCGAAGACAACTTACGCACCTACGGCCGCAACGTAAGATTTCGTTCATTGGTAATTTGTGGCGGGGTCAACATCAAGCCACAAACTCGCAAGCTAAAGTCAGGTGTGGATATTCTCGTGGCCACACCCGGCCGTTTGTTAGACCATATCAATCAGGGAAATGTGTCGCTGAGCGGCATTGAATTCTTTGTACTGGATGAAGCGGATCGCATGCTGGACATGGGCTTTATCCGTGACATTCGTAAGATTGAAGCGCTGTTGCCGAAGAAGCATGATCGGCAAAACCTGATGTTTTCGGCCACATTTTCCGACGCCATTACCAAGCTGGCCCACGCCATGTTGTGCACACCCAAGCGGGTGGAGGTTGCACCCCGCAACACCACAGCAGATCGTCTGGAGCAGAACTTTCACCCAGTGGACAAGCAGCGAAAAAGAGAAGTCGTCAGCCATCTAATTGGTGCAGGAAACTGGCCGCAGGTGCTGGTTTTCACCCGCACCAAGCACGGTGCCAACCGCCTCGCTCAGCAGCTGGAGCGAGATGGACTAAACAGCGCTGCGATACATGGCAACAAATCTCAGGCGGCGCGCACCAAGGCATTGGATGCTTTCAAGCGTGGCAAGGTGCGGGTTCTGGTAGCAACCGATATAGCCGCACGTGGTATTGATGTCGACAAGCTATCTCACGTTGTGAACTTTGAACTGCCCAACGTTGCTGAAGACTACGTACACCGCATTGGCCGCACAGCACGTGCTGGTGAGTCCGGAAAGGCAGTTTCGTTGGTGAGCGACGACGAACGCGATCAACTGCGTGGCATTCAACGGCTGCTGAAGAAGGATTTCGAACTGGAACAGCTGCCGGGTTACGAAACCGATTGGCCCAATCAGGCACCGAGCAAGAAGTCGAAAAAGCCAGCGCGCAAATCCTCTGGGAATCGTAAGCGCCATGGTCGAGGAAACGCCAATGGTGAGAAGCGAAACAGCAATGGCAATCCTTGGGCTGGCAATAAA
>CAZVYE010000249.1:0-4952 GCA_964630895.1 uncultured Gammaproteobacteria bacterium
ATTGCCGTAACCGAAGCACGAGCGGGGCGACTGGTGGAGGCGCTGGATCGCGTTGCAGATATAGAAAGACAGCTGCTCAGCGACTCACAGCAGGTAGAGCTGGGCCAACAGAAAGTGCTGATGCTCAGCGTTCAAGGCCGTATCAGAGACGCGCTGAGCGCATTGGATGAGATGGACCTTGTGGCACAGAAAGTTCTACCGCCAGTGAGTTACGCCATGATCATGGGTGCCAGTAAAGCGAGCCTGCATGCAGAAATCGGTCAAATGGAACAAGCGATGGAAATCCTGGCTGCGCTGGAGGCGGAACTTACGCCCCCTCTAGATGCATTTGTTGCCATATCGAAGGCCAGTATTGCGGTGAAGCAGAATGACATGGACGGCGTGCAGGAAAACTTGGATAAGATGGCCAACTTTATAGATCAATTTGACAATCCCGCCATGCGCGCGTTAGCGAATCGCTACGAGGCAGCGCTGCTTTCGCAACAAGGCAAGCACGAAGAAGCCATCGAGCTTTTCAAAGAAAGTTGGATCAGTTTGCGACAATCTCTCCTGGCCGAACAGCCGCAGATGACCGACGATTTGGAGCTTGCACTGGTCAAAGCCTACATTGCTTCTGGCCAATTTGATCAAGCCGAGTCTGCGTTGAAGGCGTTTCGGAGTCGCGCGCCTGCGATCGGAGAGGGAGCGTTTATTGAAGCACAGTTGCTTTTGCGCAAGGATGAGACTGAGGCGGCCCGCGATCTCTTGGATGAGCTGCTGGATCAGTGGAAATTGGGCGACCAGGACTACGGTATGTTGCAAAAGGCAGCCGCTCTTCGCGCCGAGCTGGATCAATAAAAAGGTCTGGCAGGTCTGGAATGAAAACGGGGCACTTTTTCAAGCGCCCCGCAGCTTACATTGCGCTATCTGCTTTAATGATTAGCGACCGTCGTTGTCGAAATCACCTGGGATGGCGCGTTCAACATTGTGCCACGCATCTTTTGTCGCGTGCTTTGCTTTGTTCCACGCCAGGCGAGACTCGCCTTTGAATTCATTCCATTCTTCCCGAAGCTCAGCTTCGAGACGATCGTCCCAATCGCGCTCGGGGGATTGGCTTCTTGCGTAAGTTCCAAACCGGTACGCCGGACGGTAGTCGTCATAACGAAACTGCTCGTCGTAGTAGTCTGCGGTATTGAACTCGTTTTCGTAGTGCTCATCTACCACACTGTAAGCACGATAATTGCGATCGGTGCGATCCCAGCCGTCACGAACAGCGTGTTTGGCGCGTTCCCACGCCAAAGAAGAGTCAGCCTTAAACTCAGACCACTCTTCTTTCAGCTCTGACTCAAGACGATCATCCCAGTCGCGATCGTGATACTTATTGCGTGCCTCGACACCCTGACGATAAGCCGGCTCTAAGTCCCGGTCAAAGTCAATTTCGTCTTCGTAATAGGGGCGCTCGGTATGGTTTTCTCGCCAGTACTCGATTTCGCCAGTGGGATTGATTTGTTCCGCGGCCGCATGACCGCCTGCTCCACCTGCTACGGCACCGATGCCGCCGCCAATGAGCGCTCCCAATGGTCCAAATACTGAACCGATTACAGCGCCTCCGGCGGCACCGCCTGCACTACCTACGCCAGTACCAACTGGATGCGATCCAGGCGAACCGGTAATGGGGTCTCGATTCATGTCTCTTTCTAGTGTCATTGTGTCTGCTCCCGTTTTGCTAAATGATTGGCACCCTGGTGCCGGGAGCTTAAGCATGCGCACATGGCTGTCACACTGACGTACAAATTAGATCAATTTTCTGTGCATCTTAACATGTGTTAAGGTATTGTTTAGAAAGGGTTTTTAGTTAACTTTTCGTGAATATATTGACAACCTCACATTGCCATTCCAGCAGCCCAGCCGCTGCTCCAGGCCCACTGAAAATTGAATCCTCCGAGGTGCCCGGTCACATCCAGCAGCTCACCAATAATGAACAGACCGGGGTGATCGTGACACTCAAAACTTTTCGATGAAACGGCATCGGTGGAAACACCACCAAGCGTGACTTCAGCGGTTCGATAACCTTCGGTCCCGGCAGGTTTGATCTGCCAGTGAACCAACCGATCTATCACGGTCGCTAGATGCGAATTGGACCATTCGGCCAGCGGCTTGTCAGTGGCATCGGACCAAAACAATTCTGCCAGCTCCTGACGCAGGCCCTTGGGTAAAACCGGCTCTAGAACTTTTGAAAGCCTAGCCCCTGGTTGGGTGTCTTTTTGATTAAATGCCCAAGCCTGGGCAGCGGCAAAGTCGGCCGCCACAGACCGCAACAGGTTGATGTTGAGGCGGTCACCCGGATGCCAATAGCTGGATATCTGCAACATCGCCGGCCCACTTAAGCCGCGATGGGTAAACAGCATTTGCTCGCGAAATGACTGATCGTTGCAGGTCGCTTCCACATGGGTGGAGACTCCTGCAAGAGATTGGGCTAGCTGTTGGTTCTGGTCAGTTAGCGTAAATGGCACCAAACCAGCCCTGAGCGGCAGCAGTTCCATGCCCAGCTCAGATGCAATATCGTAGCCAAATCGCGAACCACCCAGCTTTGGAATGGAAAGGCCTCCAGTAGCCAAAACCACTACTTCTGCCTGCAGCTCTTGCTTTTCAGTGGCGACGATGTACTTCCCATTGCCTCGAGTAACAGCTGTGGTTTCGACCTGCGTCTGAATGTGCACGCCTGCAGATTCGCACTCGGCCAACAGCATAGCGACAATCTGCTTAGAAGAGGCATCGCAGAACAATTGACCGCTGAGCCCGTTCACCGTCTCCTTTTCGTGATAGGCAATCTGGTGGCGCTCTACCATTTCAATAAAGTGCCACTGGGTGTAGCGACTCAGGGCAGACTTACAAAAATGCGGATTCTCACTGAGATAACGATCAGGCTGAACGTGCAGATTGGTGAAATTGCAGCGCCCACCGCCGGACATGATGATTTTCTTACCCAGCTTATTAGCGCGCTCCAGGACCAGCACGCGTTTGCCCCGCTGCCCCGCGGTCAGCGCACACATGAGACCGGCGGCCCCACCGCCAAGCACGATGACGTCGTATGTTTGTTTGATGCTTTTCACACAGAGATTGTCAACGAGCCCGAGACGAAGCGCAATGCAATCGCTGGGGGCAGGTTCGCAAGTTTGATCTTAGATAACTCGTTTAATATTCTTGCGCCTTTGCTGGGGATCAGCAAAATTTCCTAGGGGGCGTGGGCTACTAACAAGAAGTATGCCCATAAAATTTGGCGCACCTCTTTGGTATTCAATCTAACCAGGAGAACCCAATTGAAAAGAATTTTCGCTACTTTATTAACTGTCTCGACTTTTTGTCTGCTCACAGCTTGCGCGACAAAGATCCACCCCACGGTTGAACACAATCCCCCACCAGCAGAGCCGCTCAAGAGCTTTGGGAAGTTCACACTGAAGCCAGCCGTACTAGCGTCTAAGAAGAGTCACGAAAAAGGTAGCGCCGAGAAAGCGCTGATCAAAATTCAGGACAATATGGATTTGCGGGCTGGCAAACTGTTCGAGCAATGGAACGCGCTCGAATCAGGTGACCGAGAATTGATAGTAACGCCGGTGGTGGAAGATCTGAAATTTGTAAGCGGCGGCAAACGATTTCTTGCAGGCGGTCTCGCAGGTAGTTCTGCAGTTCGTATGGTTGTCACTCTAGAGGATGCCGAAACTGGGAAGCTAATCGCAAGACCTGAGTTCTACCAGCGGGCAGCTGCCATTGGTGGCGCGTACACCATGGGTGGCACAGACAATAATATGCTTATTCGTATCAATAGCGTTTTTAGAGATTACCTTGAGAACAATTACGTCGAGGCAGTTGGCGGGCCTACGGGGGCCAGAACCGAATAATCGGGGTTGATAAAGCAGAGCAGAGGGCAAACCTTGTACTCTGCTTGCTAGCAATACAGTTGTGCAAGCAACTTTGGTGCTGGGACTTCTTGTCCCAGCGCTTTGCTCGTGATTAAACTAGCTAGACCGCGCTCGCCACGCAGCCCATCTCTATTGCCACTCCAGACCTACTTGTAGCCCGATAGAGCGCCCGGGCGCGTCAATTCCGGAGCCATGCTCACGGTAGGATTTGTCCAGCGCGTTATACAGTCCCGCTTGCGCGCGCCATGCCTGCGCGTCATAGCCCCAGATCAAATCAAGCGTGGCCCAGCCTGGGGTGCCGTCTGGATTAATTCTGGGATCACGAACGTCGCGCGCGCTGAGGCGATCCTGTTTTGCAGCAATTCGTACTCTGCTGGTGACGGTCCAGGCTGAACCTGAGTCGTAAACAACTTCAACTTGCCCGTTTAGCGGAGGTACGCGGTCAGCTGGCTGATCGCCACCATCGTCGCCTTGTTCGGTACCACGCACCCAATTCAGTGCGGACCCAATTTGCCAAGCATCTGAAAGAGCGTGGCGAACGCCGAGTTCAATACCGTAAAGCGAAACGCTGCTTACATTTTCGCTACGAACAACGGTACGACCCTCGAATATCTCGCCAGTGGCAACGGAGGTAATCTTGTCGTCAAAGTCTGAATGAAAGACAAACGCCTCGGCCTGGGTGTTCGCAGAAGACCACTTAAGTCCAACGTCAATGCTTAACAAATGCTCCGGTTCCAGGTTCGCGTTGGCCACATTAAAGCGATTTCCAGGCCGTGGGCCCAGGGTAGCCAGATCAAAAATATTTGGCGCTCTAAATCCTTCACTTAAGTTCGCTACCAGCGAGGCGCTGGTGGAGATGGGCTGATGCCAGCCAATCTGCGCAGTAAGTTCAGAAAAATTCAGGTTTGCCGATGAGGCCGCATCCACACCGTTGATATCGACGGACAGGTCGCTGTAGCGCAATCCAGTGGTAAGCGAGCCGGCGGGTAGAAACCATTCACGCTGGACAAATGCGGCCGTACTGGTTTGGTCCGACCCATCAGGAAAACGGGG